>NZ_DATBQK010000088.1:0-61366 GCF_036560865.1 Rudaea sp. | reverse complement strand
GAGCCTGCGCAGTCTGCGCGCCGGCATCCGCACGGCTGCCGCTGCTGCCGAAGTCGATATGCTGGTCGCGCAAGGCGATACCACCACGGCGTTTGCCACGGCGCTGACCGCACGCGATCTGCGTCTGCCGCTGGCGCATGTCGAAGCAGGCCTGCGCACCGATCATCCGCTGCGCCCATTTCCGGAGGAATATTTCCGTCGCGGCATCGCGCGAATGGCGCAACTGCATTTCGCGCCGACCGAAACCGCGCAGCGCAATCTGCTGATCGAGGGCATCGCGAGCGAGCGAATTCTCAAAGTCGGCAACACCTCGATCGATGTCCTGCGCGAGGTGCTCTCGCGGCCGCAGCAGACGAATATGCCGCTGCCCGCAACGCGGCAACTGATTACCCTGACCCTGCACCGCCGCGAAAATTACGGCCGCGGCCTCGACACCGTGTGTGCGGCGATCCTGCAATTGCTCGATGCGACGCCCGATGTCGGCGTGGTCTGTCCAGTGCACCCGAATCCAGCGGTCGGCGCGCGCATCCGGCGGCATCTCGCCGGCCATCCGCGCATCGTCTTGACCGAGCCTCTGGATTACCGTCCGTTCATCGCCTTGCTTGCGCGTTCGACGCTGGCGATCACCGACTCGGGCGGCATCCAGGAGGAAGCGCCCTATCTCGGCACGCCGATTCTGGTCGTGCGCGAAAATACCGAACGGCCGGAAAGCGTCGCACTCGGTACAGCGACGCTGGTGCCCGTGAGCGTGCCGGGCATTGTCGCAGCGGCGCAGCGTCTGCTCGGCGCGCCGCGTCCGGCTGCCATCGCGTTCGACGAGCATGCCCCTTATGGCGACGGCCGCGCGGGCGAACGCATCGCCGCGCACATGGTTTCGTTCTACCACAGCACGCTGCGCGCCGATGTGCCCGCATCCGTTCCCGCGCTCGCCCTGTAGTTTCGTGCATCCCACGTCGCAGCAGCGCGCATTCGCCAAGGCGGAACGGAACGTGATCGCGCCGATGCCGGATTTTGCTGACACCACAACGCTGATCTCGGCAGCGAGCGATGCCGCGGCACGACTGCGCGCGTGGTTGCTGCACGGTCCCGCGCAAGTGCGCGCAGGCGCACACGCTGGCGGCATTGCCGGCATGATCGCGGCGGACGGCAGGCCACACTACGTCTATGCGGAAATCACCGGCTATTACCTGAGTTGGCTCGCCGACATCGGCGCTACCGAATCGGCCGCGCTTGCCGCCGAACCTGCTGCGCGAGCCATCACCTGGGTCGCACGTTCGTTCGCCACCGGCCAAGTCCCCGCGACGCGCATATATTATCTGGATGCAGCGCAGGAACAGACCGACTGGCGCAACGATGCGGTGTTTTTCTTCGATCTCGCCATGCTGCTACGCGGTCTCGATGCAGCATCTGCGGCTCGAATCGCCGCCGTGCCGGATGCGTCGCGCGAGCTGTTGCTTGGGGAACTTGCCCGCTTTGTGGAAAATGATACTTTGCGCTGCGCACTGCCGCTGCATGCTCCCGCATCGCTGCCGCTGCGCTGGTCTACCTGCGGCGGCCCATTCCTGGTCAAGGCAAGTTCACGCGTCGCCAGCAGCAGTACACCGCTGCCCTCCGCGCTCGCGCGCGCTTGCGCACGCGAGAACAACCGTTTCGCGGCATGCGCTGCGGCCATCGAACTCGGCATGCTGCATCCGACGCTGTACTTCGCCGAAGGACTGCTGCTGGCGCGCCCGGACTGCGCAGCGGCGATCGCACGCCTGCTGCGCCGCTGTCTCGACCTGAGCCGCAGCGACGGCACGCTACCGGAAAGTGCGGGCGGCACAGCGGATGGCAAGATCAAGCTGCGCTACGACATCATCGCCCAAGCTTTGCGCGTCGGCCTGCTGCTGCGCGAATCGGCTGTGACGGGCGCACCGGCGCCGAGCGAACTCGACCGTCTCGCCGCGGCACTTGTCGCACGTGTCGATCCGCGCGGCTTCCTGCCATTCAATGCCGATACCGCGACGCAGGCCAACGTCTGGTGCAGCATGTTTGCCGAACAGTCCTTGCGCTGGTACGCAGACACTTCCGCACCCGGCGTACTGCGGCCCAGCGCCGGGACACTTGTATGAACGCCATCGCGCGTCGCATCCCGCGCCTGCAGCGCATCGGCTTCATGTTGCGCCTGCTGCCGCTCTTCGGCGCCCTGCACGTCGCTGACTATCTCGCTGCGCGCCTCAAGCCGCGCTGGCCGCAACCACGGCGCGAAAAGGTCGCAACGCGCGGCGTGTCGGTGATCGTGCCCGAACGCGGCACACCAGAACTACTCGCCACCACACTGGCCGCGCTTGCGAGAGCCTGCACGAAGATCGATGAGCCCGTGCAAGTCATCGTGGTCGTCAACGGCGCCAAAGCCGAGGACTATCGCGAGCTTGTCGCTGTACACCCGGATTTCGAATGGCGCTTCCACTCCGAGCCATTGGGTTACGACGGCGCGGTCGCCGCGGGAATTGCCTGCGCGCGCCAGCCGTGGACGTATCTGCTCAACAGCGATATGCGCCTGGACGCCAACGCGCTCGCCGAACTGCTGCCATATCGCCAGCCGCAAGTGTTCGCGATCACGTCGCAGATTTTTTTCGAAGACGCAACGCGCCGCCGCGAGGAAACCGGCTGGTCGGATTTCCATCCGCATCACGACCGCGCGGAGATGTACGAACGCACACCGGAGCCCGGCAGTCTGGCGCGCGGCAATCTCTATCCGGGTGGCGGGTCGTCGTTGTGCCGCACGCACCTGCTGCGTCGCTATGTGCGCGATGCGCACGAATACCATCCGTTCTACTGGGAAGATGCGGACTGGGGACTGCGCGCCTGGAACGAGGGTTGGGAAGTGCTGTTCTGCCCGACCTCGCATGCCTGGCACCAGCATCGCGCGACGGTCAATCGCTTTTATACGCGCGCCGAAATCGAGCGCGTGATCGCGCGCAACGCGCGCTGGTTCGATATGCGCCACGCATGGACGCAACTCGCGCCCATCGAACACCTGCGCCGCATCGCCGCGCAAGCGCCGGAACATTGGCACGAATATGCAGGTGTCGGCCGTGCCTGGCGCACACTGCGCCTGCGCCTGCGCGCGCGTCACGCGCAACTGCTCGGTCTGCGCTACAACAAGATCGCCGTCGACCGTTACTATGGACCCGTCGTGCCGAACACCAGCGCGGAGACCCGGCGTCCGCGCGTGCTGGTCGTGTCGCCGTTCGCTTTGTTCCCGCCCGCGCACGGCGGCGCGCGGCGCATCGCCGAACTGGTGACGCGGCTGGCGGACCGGGTCGATTTCATCCTGCTCGGCGACGAACGGTCGCTGTACACGCCAGCGTCCGAGCCGTGGCTGGCAAAGCTGCGTGCGACGCATCTCGTCGAAGGTCGCGGCGATCGCATCGGTGAAGCGCGATTGACCCTTGCGCAGCGGCAGCAACGCCATGCCTGGCCGACGCTGCGCGAGGAAACGCAACGCCTGATCGCACTGTACGATCCGGATATCGTGCAGGTCGAGTTCATGGAACTGGCCAATCTCGCGCAAGGACGCGCGGGTCGTGCGCGCTGGCTGCTCGCCCTGCACGACGTCTACCTCGACGGCGGTGACGAGGATGCGGCGCAAATCGCGGCGATGGCGCGCTACGACGCACTGACCGCGTGTTCCGGCGAAGACGTCGCCCTGCTGGCGCATGCGCACGCCGCACTGATCGGCAATGGCGCTCAGGATCGCCGCGCAGCTGGCACACCGTCGCCGCAGACGCCGCACCTGCTGTTCATGGGACCGTTCCGTTACGCACAGAATCGTTTCGGCATCGTCGAATTTCTCGATGTCGCATGGCCGGCGCTCAAGGCACAATTTCCGCAGCTGCGCCTGACGGTGCTCGGCGGCAGCGAATCGAAACCTTACGTCGAAGCGGATCCGCGCCTGCGCCAAGACGGCGTCGAAGTGATCTCGGACTTCGTCGATCCCGCGCCCTATCTTGCCGAATGCGCTTTGAGCATCAATCCCCAGTGCGACATTCGCGGCTCCTCGATCAAACTGATCGAGTCGCTGTTTGCGCGCCGCGTCTGCGTCAGCACTGCTGACGGCGCACGCGGATTTGCACAGGAACAATTGAGCGGCCTGGTCATCGCCGAGGATATCGCCGGCATGGCTGCGCCGATCGCGGCACTGCTCGCCGACCACGGGCGTCGACACGCGCTCGAATCCGCCGACGATGAGCGCCTGGAGACGCATACTTGGGATGCGATCGCCGCGCGCCAATATGCGCTGTACCAGCAGTTGTTGCCGCCACGCTGATCAGCGCACGCGACCAATGAGTACGGCGAACCTTGGCACATGGTCCTACGACGCGATCGCCGACATCTACGCGAGCGACATGGGTCAGAGCATGCCGTTCGACGACATCGGCTGGTACCGCGCGCTGTGCCAGCGTGAATGCGACGTCGGCAATCGTGTGCTCGAACTGGGTTGCGGCACCGGACGCATCCTGATCGAGCTCCTGCGCGCCGGCATCGATGCGGTTGGCGCCGATCGCTCGTTGCCGATGCTCGCGCGCCTGCGCAAAGATGCAGGAAAAGATATTGTGCCCAAGGTCGTGCAGATGGATATCGCCGCGCCGGCCTTGCGCGGACCGTTTCGCGTCATTCTGCTGCCCTATTCGCTGATCACGTATCTGCACGACGCGGCGCTTGCGACCGCAGCGGTGCAGCGCATCGCGGCGTCGCTGGAGCCGGGCGGTTGCCTCGTACTCGACGCGTTCGTTCCGCGGCCGGTGGCGACGTTCGCCGAATTCCGTCAGGACTATCGCCGCGCACACGGCGACAGCATGCTCGAACGGCACAAGCGCATCACGGTGAACGCCGACGGGAGTAATCGGATCGAGCGTCGATATCGCGTATTCGCAGCGGACGGCAAGCTACGCGAAGAATTCACCACCGAAGAAACGATCCGGCCCTACAACCCCTGCGAACTGATCGAACTTGGTGCCACCGCGCAGCTGGACGTCGAGTCGAGTATCTGGGACTACGGCCAGCAGCACGATCCCGCAGAAGCGCGCTTCGCGACCGTGGTCCTGCGCAAGCGCGATTGAGCACGTCTTCAACCGGCAGGGGCCCCGCCAGCGTGAAACCAGCATCCTGCCGCGCTGCGAAGCCATCACCTATCCGCGCCGCGCCCATTCTTCGCGAACGCGTTCGACCTCGCGCAGGGTCTCATCCGGCGCCTCGAATTTTGGCAGTTCGCCTATCGTGACCGGCCCCGCCGCCGCGCATTGTTGGTTGAGCCACGCGTGCAGATCCGCATGCACCGGCGAGAGGCTGGCATGTTAACGCGATACCCAACTTTTGCGAGGCAACGCCATACGCGCAACCATTGACGCAAAAACCCGTGCCGGCTTGTAAAGTTTCGCAGACAATGGCGGACCTTGGTCCGTGTGCCGCCGGCCCAGCGCCGCCGAACGCGGGGCTTGATTGGCGCACGCGCTGTCTCCACACTGCGCGGCGCTCAGGTTGTCCAGAGAATGTGAAGGGAGTGGGATGAGCAGTAGATACAACGCCGCCGATATCGAAGTGCTGTCCGGCCTGGAACCGGTCAAGCGCAGGCCGGGCATGTACACCGACACCTCACGTCCGAATCACCTGATCCAGGAAGTGGTCGACAACTCGGTCGACGAGGCACTCGCGGGGCACGCCAAGACGATCGACGTGATCGTGCACACCGATGGCTCGGTCGAAGTCAGCGACGACGGTCGCGGCATGCCCGTGGATATTCATCCTGAGGAAGGCATTCCCGGCGTCGAACTGATCCTCACGCGCCTGCACGCGGGCGGCAAGTTCTCCAACCGCAATTACCAGTTTTCCGGCGGGTTGCATGGCGTCGGTGTATCGGTGGTCAACGCGCTGTCGTCGCGCGTGGAAGTCGCGATCCGCCGTGATGCGCAGGTGTATCGCATGAATTTCAAGAACGGCGATCGCTCGAGCAATCTGTCGGTGGTCGGTACCGTGCCGAAGAAACAGACCGGCACCACGCTGCGCTTCTGGCCGGATCCGAAATACTTCGATTCGCCAAAAATTTCCCTGCCCCGGTTGAAGCATGTCCTACGCGCGAAAGCCGTGCTGTGCGCAGGCCTGACTGTGCGCCTGACCGACGCGGCGAGCGGCGAGAAGGACGAGTGGTACTACGAGGACGGCCTGCGCGACTATTTGCGCAGCATGCTGGGCGCGAACGAGTATCTGCCCAGCGACCTGTATCAGGGATCGCTCAAGCGCGACAGCCACACAATCGATTTCGCCCTCGCCTGGTTGCCGGACGGCGAGCTTACCCAGGAAAGCTACGTCAATCTCATTCCGACCGCGCAGGGCGGCACGCATGTGAACGGCTTGCGCACCGGCCTCACCGATGCGCTGCGCGAATTCTGCGATATCCGCAATCTGTTGCCGCGCGGGGTCAAGCTTGCGCCCGAGGATGTGTGGGATCGCCTGAGTTTCGTGCTTTCGCTGAAGATGCAGGAGCCGCAATTTTCCGGACAGACCAAGGAGCGCCTGTCCTCGCGCGACGCCGCTGGCTTTGTGCAGAACGCGGTGCACGACGGCTTCTCGCTGTACTTGAATCAGCACACGGAACTCGGTGAGAAGATCGCCCAGCTCGCGATCGAGCGCGCCACTTTGCGTTTGAAAACCGAAAAGCAGATCGTGCGCAAGAAGATCACCCAAGGCCCCGCCCTGCCCGGCAAGCTCGCCGATTGCGCATCGAGCGATCTGACCCGCACCGAATTGTTTCTCGTCGAAGGCGACTCCGCCGGCGGCAGCGCCAAGCAGGCGCGCGACAAGGATTTCCAGGCGATCCTGCCATTGCGCGGCAAGATCCTCAACACCTGGGAAGTCGAATCGGGCAGCGTGCTCGCCTCGCAGGAAGTGCACGACCTCGCGGTTGCGATCGGTTGCGATCCCGGCAAGGACGATATCTCCGGCCTGCGCTACGGCAAGGTCGTGATCCTCGCCGACGCAGACTCCGACGGCCTGCATATCGCGACCCTGCTGTCCGCACTATTCCTGAAACACTTCCCGACTCTGGTGCGCGAAGGTCATGTCTTCGTCGCGATGCCGCCGCTGTTTCGCGTCGATGTCGGCAAGCAGGTGTTCTATTGCCTCGATGAAGCCGAGCGCGATGCGATGCTGGAAAGAATCGAGCGTGAAAAAATCAAGGGCGCGGTCAACGTCACGCGTTTCAAGGGCCTCGGCGAAATGAATCCGTCGCAATTGCGCGAATCGACCATCGATCCCGACACGCGCCGCCTGGTCCAGCTCACGATTGGCGATATTGAAGCCGGCGACGACGGCACCAGCAAACTCATGGACATGCTGTTGTCGAAAAAACGCGCGGCCGATCGCAAGGAGTGGTTGGAGACCAAGGGCGACCTGGCGTCGCTGGAGGTATGAAGCTCAATCGGGGCTGGTATCGTCCGCCTCGCTTCAAACGTCGAGTGTCTGTTCAAGCAACATCCGGATCAATGCCTGCGTCGGCGCCGCGCGCTCGGCGGCATACGCAAACGAGTCCTCATCCATGTAATTGCATTGCGCAAGTTCGAGCTGCACGGCTTCGACGCCGTGCGTGGGGCCGCCGTAGTGGCGCGTGATATAGCCGCCTTTGAAGCGCCCGTTCACGGCAAACGTATACTGCTTCTGCGATTCCAGCACCGATTCGAGCCGCCGCTGCAACGGCGGCGAACAACTCGCACCAGCCGCGGTGCCGAGATTGAAATCAGGCAGACGCCCGTCGAACAGGAACGGCAACACGCTGCGGATCGAATGCCCTTCCCACAACACGACGCGACCGTGCTGCTGCCTGATCCGCTCGACTTCCCCTGCGAGCGCGGTGTGATACGGCCGCCAATATTGCTCGACGCGCTGGGTGATTTCTTCCGCCGCGGGCTCTTCGCCAGGCAAGTAGATCGGCTCGCCGGTAAAAGCCACACGCGGGCACAAGCCCGTCGTATTCTGCCCCGGGTAAAGCGACACATCGTCGGGCGACCGGTTCAGATCGACCACGTAACGCGAGTACTTCGGCACGATCATCGACGCGCCCAGCTCGCGCGCAAACGCGTACAGGCGAGAGACGTGCCAATCCGTATCCGGCACGCGGCACGCGGCGGGTGTCAGACGTGGGGAGATATCGTCCGGCACCGCCGTGCCATCGTGCGGCAGCGAAACGAATAGCGGCGCGGTGCCGCGATACAAAGTATAAATATCCATTCTGTATGCCTGCCTCAGATGCCGAATCGTGCCGGACTGAACGGCGCGGGATCGAGCACGCTTTCGCGGCCGCTCAATAGCTGGGCGATCATCTCGCCGGTCACTGCCGACAGGGTAACGCCGAGCATGCCGTGTCCGGTGGCGAGCATCAGGTTTTTCAGGTTTGCGGCGCGACCGAGGATCGGCAGATCGTCGTAGGTCATCGGCCGCCAGCCGTACCACTCCTCGACAACCTGCGGGCCCTCGGCCTCGATCAGATATTCCGCGGCGCCGCGCTTCAAGGCATCGAGGCGCGCGCGATTGAGCGAAGCGTCGTAGCCGGCGAATTCCATCGTGCTGCCGAGGCGATAACCGGAATCCCACGCCGTCACGCAAACGCTGCGCTCCCGCAAGGTCAGCGGAATCCGCGGAGCGCGCGGCGGACGCGTATAGGTGATCGAATAGCCTTTGCCGGGCTGAATCGGGATGCGCAGGCCGAGCTTGCGTCCGAGTTGCGGCGACCAGGCGCCGAGCGCGAACACAATGTCCTGTGCATTGAATTCGCCGTGGTCGGTCAGTACCGCGCCAATGCGGTCGTGCTCGATGCGGAAGCCGTCAATCCTGGTGGACTCGATTATTTCCCCGCCTTTTGCCTCGACCACACGCGCAAGCTCGGCTGCATAGCGATCCGGGCGCAAGCGCGCGTCGCCCGGATTGAAATAGCCCCCGACGATGCTGTCGTTCAGCGCAGGCTCCATCTCGCGGCAGCGCGCGGCGTCGATCACCTGCATCACGATGCCTAGTTCGGCCAGCATCTTCGGCATACCGCTCGCCTGCTCGAATGCAGCCGCGTCGCGATGCACATACAGCGTGCCGCTTTGCGCGAATTCGCAATCGAGATTTTCCGCCTGCACCAGCTCACCGATCAGCTGGCGCGAACGCAACAGCAGCGGCGCCTTGGCCGCGGCAATGCGCTCGTAGTCGCGCCAGTTGCAGTGCCGAGCAAACTGCAGCATCCATTCGAACAGCGGCAAATCCAGCCGCGGTGCGACGCGGAACGGTGCATCGGGCGTCAACATCCACTTGAGCGCCTTGGCTATCATGCCCGGTTGCGCAAGCGGCGGCGCATGGCTCGGCGTGATCGTGCCGCAGTTGCCGTGCGAGGATCCGCTGGCCAGCGTATTCTGTTCGATGATGGTGACGTTGCGACCGGCCTTGAGCAGATAGTGCGCGCAGGCGAGGCCGATCACGCCGCCGCCGAGAATCAACACATCGGATTTGCGCGAAGCAGCCACTATTTCATGTTCGCTACGTAGCCCGGCCCATGCACGAACTGGCCGGGCTTCGCGCCGGTATGCTCGCCGTCCTTGAGCACCTGCGTACCGTTGACGAATACGTCGCGCACGCCGGTGGCGTACTGCTGTGGTTCGGCGTAGGTCGCGTGGTCGGCGATCGTCGCCGGATCGAAGATCACGATATCCGCGAAATAGCCGGTTTTCAGTTCGCCGCGCTCGTGCAATTTCAGGTTGTGCGCGGGCAGCGAGGTTAGGCGGCGAATCGCGTCTTCGAGCGTGGTCACGTGTTCTTCGCGTACGTACTTGCCGAGCAGGCGTGCGAAATTGCCGTAGGCGCGCGGATGCGGTTGCGACAGCAGGAACGCGCCTTCCGGCGCGAACGAGCCTTCGTCGGAATCGAACGACATCCACGGCAACGCGATCGCCTGCCTGACGTTTTCCTCCGACATCAAAAAGTATACGGTGCCGACGCGACTGTGATCCTCGACAACCAGATCGATCGCGGTCTCTGCGGGAGACTTGCCGCGCGCCTTGGCGATTTCGGCCAGCGTCTTGCCGGTCAACGGTTTAAGCGCGGGATTCTTGAACGCGACCAGCAGCACGTTCTCGGGCTTGCCTGCCGCAAGAAACAGGTTTTCCCAGGCGTCGGTCGGCGTCTGCATCTCGCGGATCACACGCGCTCTGATTTTCGGATCGCGCAGGCGTTCGATCCATGCGTCGAGCCCACCTTCCTGCACCCACGGCGGCATCGCCGCATCGAGACCGGTGGCGCCGGCGGTATACGTGTACATATTTGCGGAAATATCCAGACCGTGGCTGCGTGCGTGCTCGATCATCGCAATCGCCTGCGCTTGCTTGGACCAGTTTTGCTCGCCGGCCGCCTTGAAGTGATAGAACTCGCCATGCACGTGCGCCTCGCTCGCGATGCGGATCAGTTCGTCGACGCTTTGCAGCAAGCGATTGCCCTCACTGCGGATGTGCGAGATATAACCGCCGCCGGATTCGCCCGCGGCCTTGGCGATGGCAATGAGCTCATCGGTTTTCGCGTAGAACGCCGGCGCGTAAATCAGCGCCGAACCAACGCCGACCGCGCCTTCGCGCATCGCCTGGCGCGTCAGTTCCTGCATGCGCGCGAGTTCGTCCGCCGTCGGCGCGCGATCGACATAACCTATTTCGTGGATGCGCAGCGTGGTCGCCCCGACGAACGATGCGATATTCGGCGAAATGCCATGCCTGACCAGCGCGTCGAGCCCTTCGCCGAAGCCGAGCCACTGAATGGGGTACTTCAGATCGCCCTGATTCTTGAGTGCCGTTTCACGCATTTGCGACGTCAGCGGCCCGAGCGATTCGCCTTCGCCGAAGACTTCGAGGGTGACGCCCTGCTTGATATCCGACATCGAGCGGCCGTCGATGAACAGCGAATCCGGCGCCCACGACAGCATGTTGATGAACCCGGGCGCGACAGCTAGGCCCTTGGCCTCGACTTCGCGCACCGCGTGCGCTTTCGACAGGTCGCCGATTGCTGCGATATGTTCGCCGCGCACACCGACATCCGTTTGCAACGCTGCGGCGCCGCTGCCGTCATAGACGCTGCCGTGGCGGATGATAAGGTCGTAATCGTCGCCCTTTGCCAGATGAGGGCGATGCCCGCGGGAATATTCCCTGCCGTCGCATGCCGAAAGCAACGCAACGAGAGTCAGGACCGCAGCAACCCAACGCACCATGATTTTCTCCGCGAGTGCAAAAAGCTCAGACCGTCACTCCGGCGAAGGCCGGAGGCGCTTTACAACAGCGAAGCTGGTCATCCAGCTCTCCAGGCAAATGCGAATGCCGAAAGCTGGATTCCAGCTTCCGCTGGAATGACGAGCAAAAAACTATTCGTCAGTGATGATGTCCTTCAGGTCCGTGCACATGCCCGTGCGCCAGCTCTTCGGACGATGCCTCGCGCACATCGACGATTTCGATATCGAAGTGCAAGGTCTTGCCAGCCATCGGATGATTGAGATCGACATCGACCACGCTCGACCCGACCTTGAGCACCTGCACCGGGCGCTGGCCCTCCTGTGTGCTCAACACCGTGGTCATCCCCGGTTGCAGACGCGCGGCATCGCGGAAATATTTTTTCGGGACACGCTGGGTCAGATTTTCGCTGCGTTCGCCATAGCCTTCTGCGGGCGGCACGCTGACATTGAAGCGATCGCCTGCCTCGTGCCCGCTCAGCGCCTGTTCGAGTCCGGGGATGATCGCGCCGTGACCGAACAGAATCGTCAGCGGTTCGCTGGCGCGCGAGGAATCCAGCGCAGCGCCCGCGTCATCGGCGAGGTGGTAATGGAACGCTACAACTTTGTCTTTCTCTGCTTTCATCTGGATTCCCATTGGTCACGTTTGCGGCGCGAAAGTATACCAGCGCGACGGCGTTGTGATCTTCGCACTCAACCCGCGGCGCGGCAGCGCATTGGCAGCGCATTGACAGCGCGAGCGGATTACCCGAACGTTCGCGCCGATGCGCCGTTGCCTTCGCCTTGTTCCGATCCTTGTCCTCGCCACGCTCGCCGCGTGCAGCGGATCGCGGCCAAAGCCTGTGCCACCAGGCTACACGCCGCTGCCAGCGCACAAGGGCGAGGTCGGGCCAAACGACATCCTGTTCCGCGCGATCGGTCTGGTCGGCACCCCATATCGTTGGGGCGGCAATACGCCGCAGAGCGGTTTCGACTGCAGCGGGCTGATCGTCTTCGTGTTCCGCGAAGTCGCAGGAATCCCGTTGCCGCGCACCGTGCAGGATATCTACGCGGTCGATCTCGCCGACGTGCGCCGCGACCGCCTACAGGGCGGCGACCTGGTGTTCTTCCACACCTCCGGCAGCGGCGTCAGCCACATCGGCATCTATGTCGGCCAGGATCGTTTCGTGCACGCGCCCAACGAGGGCGGCACGGTGCGCCTCGACTATCTCAGCAATCCCTACTGGGACCAGCACTACAGCGACGCAAGACGCGTGCCGCTGTGATATCGCCCGCTAGGAATTCGCAGCAGGCGCCCCTTTCAACGGCGCATCGCCGAATCGCACGCCCTTCGCCTCGGGCCCGAATGCGGTAATCGCGATCAGCACGATGACGACGGCGGCGATGAATACCGCCATGGTGAATCCGTATTGCTTGCCATTGTGCTCGGCGAGCAAGGCCAGCAACCACGGCACGATCGAGGAAATGAAATTGCCGATCTGATAGGTCAGACCCGGCAACGTGCCACGCACCGAATCGGGTGAGAGTTCGTTCAAGTGGACCGGAATCACGCCCCACGCACCCTGCACCGAGAACTGCATGGCGAACGCACCGAGAGCGAGCCAGAGGGCGCTGTCGCTGAACGCCCAAAGTTTCAGAACCGGAAATGCGAGCAGCGCGGCCAGGATGATGGCGCGCTTGCGTCCGATGCGCTGCGACAGCGCGCCGATCGTCAAGCCGCCGAGGATCGCGCCGACCTGGCCGAACTGGCCGAGCTTGCTGGTCAGGCCGGCGTCGAATCCGTGTTCGACCTGCAGAAACGTCGGATACAGATCCTGCGTGCCGTGGCTGAAAAAGGTGAATGCCGTCATCAGCACGACCATGTAGAACGCGCGTCCCCACAGACCGCGCATCGCCACCATGCCGCTGCGTTCCGCCGCGGGTTTCTTCTGCACCTGTTCCCACACCGGCGATTCGGGCACGTGCGCACGGATATAGACGACCAGCAGCGCGGGCACGAAGCCGACGATGAACATTCCGCGCCAGCCAATACGATCGAACAACAATCCGAACAAAAGCGCTGCGAGCAGGCTGCCGACCGCATAGCCTTCCTGCAGCAGGCCCGAAACGACGCCGCGCGATTTTTCCGGAATGATCTCCATCGTCAACGATGCGCCCAGCCCCCATTCGCCACCCATCGCGAAACCGAACAGTGTGCGCAGGATCAGCAGGGCCGTGAGCGACGGCGCGAATGCCGAGGCGAGCTCGAACACCGAAAACAGCAGGATGTCGAGCATCAGGATCGGCCGCCGGCCGCAGCGATCGGCGAGGCGTCCGAACACGTAGGCGCCAAACGGACGCGCGGCAAGGGTCAGGGTGATCGCGAGCGCGACGTCTTCGCGACCGACATGGAAATCGCCGGCGATCGCCTTGACCGCGTAGATCAGCACGAAGTAGTCGAACGAATCCAGGGTCCAGCCGAGAAAGCTCGCCAGCACGGTCTTGCGCTGGACGGAATTCAACGCACGCAGTTCGCTCAGCATGGTCAGCTCCCGATGTTTTCGGCAGATGCTACAGCAGGAATTCCCGATCGGTTCACACAGCACAGCGGTTTTGCAGTATACTCAACGAAGTTTCACCGCGTCGCCCCTCCGTTTTTCCCTTACGGTCGATCTGATTCGCGAGTTCCACTCGCGGCATCGGTCTGCACCACTCGGTTACGACGCCCCTCGATCCACGCCATAATTCCCGGCGCGGCATCGTCTTTTTGCCTGCGGCGCGGTTTATCGGGAACGCTCCGGGTTTATGAAGTTTCTGGTCGAACAACGATCAGGAACCCGCGTGCTTGCGCGCGGAACACCTAAGGAGTTTTCCAAATGTCATTTGACACTCTCGGGCTTGCGCCCGCCCTGCTGCGCGCGCTGGCCGAACACGGCTACGACACGCCCACGCCAATCCAGGACGCCGCGATTCCGGTCGTGCTGTCCGGCCGCGATCTGCTTGCCGGCGCACAAACCGGCACCGGCAAGACAGCCGCGTTCGCGCTGCCGCTGCTGCAGCGCCTGTTTCCAAACGGCACCGCCCCCAACGGCCCAGCAACCAACGGCGCCAGGCGCAAGCCGCGCGCGCTGATCCTCACGCCCACACGCGAACTCGCCGCGCAGGTGCACGACAGTATTCGCGGCTATGCCAAGTATCTGCGCATTCAAAGCGCAGTGATCTTCGGCGGCGTCGGCATGGCTCCGCAGCTCGACTCACTGCGCCGCGGCGTCGATATCATCGTTGCCACGCCCGGCCGCCTGATCGATCATCTGGAACGCCGCACGGCGGATCTGTCCGGCATCGAAATCCTCGTGCTCGACGAAGCCGATCGCATGCTCGACATGGGCTTCCTGCCCGCGATCCGGCGCATCCTCGGCGTGCTGCCGAAGCAGAATCGCCAGACCCTGCTGTTCTCGGCCACCTTCGCCGACGAAATCAAGCAACTTGCCGCTCAGTTCATGCGCGATCCGGCGGAGATCCAAGTCGCCGCGCGCAACAGCATCGCTGCAGGCGTGACGCATCTCGTGCATCCGGTCGATGCCGCGCGCAAGCGCGATCTGCTCCTGCACCTGATGGCTGCTGACAGCCGCCGGCAGACGCTGGTGTTCAGCCGCACCAAGCATGGCGCGGACAAGCTTGCCGTGTTCCTGGAGAAATCCGGCTTGCGCACGAGTGCGATCCACGGCAACAAGAGCCAGGGCGCGCGCACGAAGGCGTTGAAAGAGTTCAAGAGCGGCAAGATCACCGTCCTCGTCGCCACCGATATCGCCGCGCGCGGTCTCGACATCGACCAGCTGCCGGTGGTGATCAACTTCGATCTGCCGATGGTCGCGCAGGATTACGTGCATCGCATCGGTCGCACCGGCCGCGCGGGGGCGCAAGGTCTCGCGGTGTCGCTGGTCGCTCGCGAGGAATCGGGTCTGCTGCGCGATATCCGGCGCATGCTCAAGCAGGATATCGCGATCGAAACCGTCGCAGGATTCGAGCCGAACCAGCCCTTGCAGATGGATGGCTCCGGCGGCGGCAATCACGGCTCTCACCGGCCTGCGCCGCGCAATCAGAACCATGCACGCCGCCCGCACGCCCCGGCGAAGGCGCACGCCAAGCCGCACGCCGCAGCCAACAAGCAGCGTCAGTGGCGCGGCGACCGGGATGCGCGCAAGGCCTAAAAGCTCGTCATCCCGGCGAAAGCCGGGATCCAGCTCTCGCCCCAATTTAACGAAAGCGGCTTTCGCTGCAGCGAGGGCTATTTTTTGAAGCTTGGCAAAATTTCCAACGCCGCGACCGACGTATTGAGTCGCGGCCCAAGATAGCAATGCGATCCGCACGCAGTCAGTCCAGCCTGCGTAAAGGTGGATAAATACCATTTTGGCGAGCGCGCGATGAAGCCGCGCTTGTCGCCGTCTGGCGCATCGCGCGACGTGAATAATTCAAGGAAGGCCACGCCGTCGAGCATCGCGGCGATGCCCGAGAGGCCTCGGCGCAGCTCGGCTGCGTGCAGATAGTGGATCACGTCGGAACAGACGATCAGATCGAAGCCCGCGGCGAGGCGCAATTCGTCGAGCTGGCCGAAATTGGCCAGACGCAGGTTGCGCGTGCGACCGTAGCGCGCGATCGCATATTCGCTGCTGTCTATGCCCAGATAGTCGATCGCCGGCCGCCATTTTTTAAGCGACGCGCGCCAAGTGCCCTCGCCGCAGCCGACGTCGAGCACGTTGCGCACTTGGCGGCCGAGATAGTATTCGGCCACCGCAATCGCGAGCGCGGCTTTGCGTTCGAGCAGGCTGCGTGAGTTCACCGCATGGCGCGGATCGCGATACCAGCGGTCGAAGTACGTGCGATCGTATATTTTCCGGGATGCAGTCATCGTGACCTTCTTTGTTGCGGTGCAGCGCAATGGGGCATAGGATAGCGCGTCCTCACATCGGCCCTACCCATGCTGTATCAGCTGCACGAATTCAATCGTACCCTGCTCAATCCGCTCATCACCTGGTCGGAAAGTGGCGTGCGCATGTTTTCATCCAAGGACAGCTGGCTGTCGCGGCTGCCCGGTGCGCACCGCATGGCGGCGAACTACGAGCTGCTTTACCGCCTGGGCAAGGACTACGAAAAACCCGCGTTCAATATCCGCTCGGTGCGCGCGCACGACAGCGAGGTGCCGATCGTCGAGCAGGTCGCCTTGGCCAAACCGTTCTGCAATCTGACCCGCTTCAAGCGCTACAGCGACGAACTGACAACGCTCAAGAAACTGAAGCAGGACCCGGCCGTGCTGGTCGTCGCGCCTTTGTCCGGCCACCACTCCACCCTGCTGCGCGATACCGTGCGCACCCTGCTGCAGGATCACAAGGTCTACATCACCGACTGGATAGACGCGCGCATGGTGCCGGCCGACAAGGGCCCGTTTCACCTCGACGATTACGTCGCCTACATCCAGGAGTTCATCCGCCATATCGGCGCCGAGCATCTGCATGTGATTTCGGTGTGCCAGCCGACCGTGCCCGTGCTCGCGGCGATCGCGCTGATGGCTTCGGCCGGCGAGGTCACGCCGCGCACGATGACCATGATGGGCGGCCCGATCGATACGCGCAAAAGTCCGACCAAGGTCAACGATCTGGCCACCACGCAGCCGATTTCGTGGTTCCAGACCAATGTGATCAACGATGTGCCGACGAACTATCCCGGCGCAGGCCGCCGCGTCTACCCCGGTTTCCTGCAGCACGCCGGTTTCGTCGCGATGAACCCGAGCCGGCATTTCCAGTCGCACTACGATTTTTACGAGGACCTGTTGCGCGGCGATCTCGACGATGCCGAGGCGCATCGCGAGTTCTACGACGAATACAACGCTGTGCTCGACATGCCCGCGGAGTACTACCTCGACACGGTGAAAACCGTGTTCCAGGAGCATGCGCTGCCGCGCGGCACGTGGAAGGTGCAAGGCAAGCTGGTCAAGCCGCAGGACATCAAGCGCACCGCGCTGTTCACGATCGAGGGCGAACTCGACGACATCTCCGGCCTCGGCCAGACCGAAGTCGCGCATGATTTGTGCAAAGGTATAAAAAGCACGAACAAGAAACATCTGACCGTGAAAGGCGCGGGCCACTACGGCATCTTCAGCGGCCGCCGCTGGCGCGAGAGCGTCTATCCCGACGTGCGCGAGTTCATCCGCAAACACGCCTGACGCGATCGCGCGGCCTCAGCTGCGCCGCAGTCGGAAAAAATCGCGCAGCATCTCGCCGGCCTGCGCCGCTAGCAAACCACGTGCGACATCCACGCGATGGTTGTGCAGCGGCGAGATCAGGGTATCGAACACGCTGCCTGCCGCACCGGTTTTCGGATCATCGGCGGCAATCACAACGCGTGAGATGCGCGCATGCACGATCGCCCCGGCACACATCGCGCAAGGCTCCAAGGTGACGTATAGCGTCGATCCGGGCAGACGATAATTCCGTTCGCGGGTTCCGGCATCGCGCAACGCGACGATCTCGGCATGCGCACTCGCATCGCAGTCGGAAATGCCGCGATTCCAGCCCTCGCCGATGACCGCACCATCGCGCACCAGCACCGCACCGACCGGCACTTCCTCGTGCGCGTCGCGCGCATGCGCGGCGAGTTCGAGCGCGCGGCGCATATGGCGCTCATCGTCGGCGCTGAACGTCATCGGCTGCTGCGCTTCGAGAGGCGTGGTTGTCATCTTGATCCGATCAGTGTGCAGAAAAGGCCATGACTCAGAACCCTTCCAGCACGATCTTGCCGCGCGCACGACCGCTCTCCAGCAGCGCATGCGCGCGCTTGAGATTTGCGGCATTGATGCGGCCAAACTGCTCGGCCGCGGTGGAGCGCAGCACGCCGCGATCGATCAGGGTTGCCACTTGACACAGCACGTCGTGCTGACGGATGCGATTCGTCGTTGCAAATGTCGAGCGCGTGAACATGGATTCCCAGTGCACCGACAGCGACTTGCGTTTGAACGGCAGCACATCGAGCGCTTTTGGATCGTCGATCAACGCGAGCTGACCCTCGGGTTCCAGCACCTCGACGATCTGCGCCAGATAATCGTCGGTGTGAGTCAGGCCGATCACGGCCGTGACCTGTCCCAGTCCCGCACTGACCAATTCCGTTGCAAGCGGTTTGCCGTGATCGATCACATAATGCGCGCCCTGTGCGAGGATCCAGTCGCGGCTTTCGGGGCGCGAAGCTGTGCCGATCACTGTCCAGCTCGTGAGCTGTCGCGCCAACTGCACCAGGATCGAACCGACGCCACCCGCGGCGCCGATGACCAGCAATTTGTTGTCACGAGTCGGATCGGCCGTCTGCACCTTGAGCCGGTCGAACAGCAGTTCCCAAGCCGTGATCGCGGTCAGCGGCAAGGCAGCAGCCGCGGCAAAGTCGAGGCTTACCGGCATGCGCCCAACGAGACGCTCGTCGACCAGTTGCAACTCGCTGTTGCTGCCTGCGCGATTGACATCGCCTGCGTACCAGACGCGATCGCCCGGCCCGAACAGGCTGACTTTGTTGCCGACCGCACGCACGACACCGGTCGCGTCCCAGCCGAGTACGCGCGCCTGGCCATCGACCGACGCGGCACGCATGCGCACCTTGGTGTCGACGGGATTGACCGATACGGCCTTGACCTCGACCAAGAGGTCGAAGTCGCCCGGCGCGGGCTCGGGCAATTCGATATCGACCAGCGCATCGGACTGATCGATAGGCAAGGATTTGAAATAGCCGACAGCTTTCATGCTCGGACTCCGTTTTCGTGCGCGTTCATTCCCATTCGATCGTCGCCGGGGGCTTGCCACTGATATCGTAAACTACACGAGAAATACCGCGTAATTCATTGATTATTCTATTTGAAACTTTCGCCAAAAATTCGTACGGCAGATGCGCCCAATGCGCGGTCATGAAGTCGATCGTCTCCACCGCACGAAGCGCGACGACCCATTCGTAGGCACGCGCGTCGCCGACCACGCCGACTGACTTGACTGGCAGAAACACGGCGAACGCCTGGCTGACCTTGTCGTACAAACCGGCCGCGCGCAGCTCGCCGATGAAGATATCGTCGGCGCGCTGCAGCAGTTCCACGTATTCCGGCTTCACCTCGCCGAGCACGCGCACACCGAGTCCCGGGCCGGGGAACGGATGGCGGTAGACCATCGCGCGCGGCAAGCCAAGTTCGACACCGATGCGGCGCACTTCGTCCTTGAACAGTTCGCGCAGCGGCTCGATCAATTCAAAGCGCATGCCCTCGGGCAGACCGCCGACATTGTGATGCGACTTGATCACATGCGCCTTGCCGGTCTTGCTGCCGGCGGATTCGATCACATCGGGATAGATGGTGCCCTGAGCGAGCCAGCGGACGCCTTCGAGCTTGGTCGATTCCTCGTCGAAGATCTCGATAAACAAGCGACCAATGATCTTGCGCTTCGCTTCGGGATCGTCGACTCCGGCGAGTGCGGCAAAATAGCGCTCGGCCGCATTCACGCGGATCACATGCACACCCATGTGCTCGGCCACGGTCGCCATCACCTGATCGCCTTCGTGCCAGCGCAACAGGCCGGTATCGACGAAGACGCAGGTCAACTGATCGCCGATCGCGCGCTTGAGCAACGCGGCGACCACCGAAGAATCGACGCCGCCCGAAAGGCCGAGCAGCACCCGGCCGGAGCCCACCTGCTCGCGGATGCGCGCCACCGCGTCTTCGACGATATTGGCCGACGTCCACAGTGTCTTGCAGCCACAGACGTCGACGACAAAGCGGCGCAGGATTTCCCCGCCGTGCTGTGTATGCGTGACTTCGGGATGGAACTGCACGCCATACCAGCGGCGCGCTTCGTCGACCATCGCCGCGATCGGCAGGTCGGATGTCGATGCCGTGACGACGAAACCCGGTGGGATCGCGGTGACGCGATCGCCGTGCGACATCCACACTGAGAAAGCAGGACCAAGGGCTGAGGGCTGAGAGTCGGACGCCAACCCACCTGAGTCACCTTGCTCCTGATCTTCGGCCCTCAGCCCTCGGCCCTCAGCCCTTGCTGACAATCCGTCAAACAGCGCAGAACGCCCTGTGACCATCAGCGTGGCATGTCCGAATTCGCGTGTGTACTCAGCCTCGGTTTTGCCGCCGAGCTGCTTGGCCATGGTGTGCATGCCGTAGCAGATGCCCAGCAGCGGCAAGCCGCCGTCGAACACCTGCTGCGGCGCGTCCGGCGCGTCGTCGAGCGTGGTCGATTCCGGGCCACCGGAAAGAATGATGCCCTTGGGCGCAAACTTCGCAATCTCGGCGGGATCGTGATCCCAGGCCCAGATCTCGCAGTAGACGCCGATCTCGCGAATACGCCGCGCGATCAGCTGCGTGTACTGCGCGCCGAAATCGAGGATCAGAATTTTGTCGGTGTGGATGTTGGTCATAAATCGGGCAGACGAGGAGACGGGAAATCGAGGAGATGGAACGCCAAGGAATTGGTCGTCACGGATCGACCCCGTGCATTCGCCGCTGCGTCTGCCCGACTCTTCGTCTACCCGTCTAATCCATCCGATAATTCGGTGCTTCCTTGGTAATCGCCACATCGTGCACATGCGATTCACGGATGCCGGCGCTGGTGATGCGCACGAAATGCGGTTTGCTGTGCATCTCGTCGATCGTGGCGCAGCCGACGTAGCCCATCGCCGAACGCAGACCACCGCTGAGCTGATGGATGATGCTGCGCAGCGGTCCGCGATATGGCACGCGGCCTTCGATGCCTTCGGGCACGAGTTTGTCCGGATCGGCATCGTCCTGGAAATAGCGGTCTTTCGAGCCTTTCTGCATCGCGCCGAGCGAGCCCATTCCACGGTAACTCTTGTAGCTGCGCCCCTGATACAGCTCGACTTCTCCGGGCGCTTCCTCGGTGCCGGCGAACATGCCGCCGATCATCACGCAGTCCGCGCCCGCGGTCAGCGCCTTGGCGATATCGCCCGAATAGCGGATGCCGCCGTCGGCGATCAAGCAAGCGCCCGAATCCTTGATTGCCTCCGCGACCATCGCCACCGCCGAAATCTGCGGCACGCCGACTCCGGCGACCACGCGTGTGGTGCAGATCGATCCCGGCCCGACGCCGACCTTGACCGCGTCCGCACCCGCGTCGATCAACGCCTTGGCCGCATCGCCGGTGACGATATTGCCGCCGATCACCTGCATCTGCGGAAAGGACTTTTTCACCCAGCGCACGCGATCGAGCACCCCTTGCGAGTGGCCGTGCGCGGTGTCGATGATGATGACATCGACGCCGGCTTCGACGAGCGCGCCGACGCGTTCCTCGGTGTCGCCGCCGGTGACGACCGCCGCGCCGACACGCAGGCGCTCATGTTGGTCCTTGGCCGCGTTCGGATTGTCGTGTGCCTTCTGGATATCCTTGACCGTGATCAGGCCGCGCAGCTGGAAGGCCTCGTTGACGACCAGCACCTTCTCGATGCGGTGACGATGCAGCAGTTGCACGACTTCGTCTTCGCTGGCGCCTTCCTTCACGGTGACGAGCTTGTCCTGGCGCGTCATGATGTTCGCCACCGGATCGTCCAGTTTCTTCTCGAAGCGCAAATCTCGGCTGGTGACGATGCCGACGAGCTTGCTGCCGTCGACCACGGGTACGCCGGAAATATTGTGCGCGCGCACGATCTGCATGACTTCGCGGATCGACAGATCCGGCCGCACCGTGATCGGATCGCGGATCACGCCGGCTTCGAACTTCTTCACCAGGCGCACTTCGGCCGCCTGCTGCTCGATCGACATGTTCTTGTGGATGATGCCGATGCCGCCACATTGCGCCATCGTGATTGCCAGGCGCGCTTCGGTGACCGTGTCCATCGCGGCGGACAGGATCGGAATGTTCAGGCGGATATCGCGCGTCAGACGCGTGGCAAGATTCACGTCGCGCGGCAACACGTTCGAGTAGGCGGGAACGAGCGAGACGTCGTCGAAGGTCAGAGCTTCGGTCAGAATACGCATGCTTTGGGGGAAAGCCTGAGCGAATAAACCCGTTATTATACGGATTCGGATTCATTCCCGCATGAGTTTTTGCATGTTCGCAGACGCAAGCCGCAACAGCCGCCCCCGCTGATGCCGACGCAACTTCGTTCCGGTCGCAACGTGCGGCGCCGCGCGGGCGTGATCGGCGCCACCACAATCGTCGCTCTTTTCATCGTCCTGATGCTGCTGCGCGGCGCGGTGCTGTTCGAAATCACCAATGGCCTGGCCGAGTGCCCGCTGTGCATGGGCGCCACGGCGATGCAGCAGGACACGACCCTGCTGGCGTTGCTGCTGGCATTCGTCAGCCTGACGTTTTTCACGCAGCGCTACTGGCTCCAACTGCCGTGGCTGCTGCTCAGCGCAATCCTGGTTTGCCTGTACGCCGTCGATGTGACGGTCACCAAGACGCTGACCCAGCGCCTGTATCTGTTCGACCTGATCAAGTTCGGCAAGGAACTGAGCGCGATTGTGCAATTCGGCGGCGTATTTCTCGCGACCACGGCGGGCAAGCTGGCGCTGCTGGTCGCGCTGATCGGCAGCGTCATTCTGATACTTGCCCTGCTGCCGCGTCCGCGGCGGCCTCGCCTCGCAGCGTTCGGGCTCGTTGCCGCCGCTATGTTTGCCCTGCTCGGCCGCTGGCAACCGGCGACGATGAAGTACATCCACTACGAATTGCTGCAGAACCTGGCCGCGGCGAATCTCGATCTCGGTGTCTACGCGCCTTACAGCAAGGAGTTCACTGCAAAGATAGCGCGGGAATATTCGCCGCCTGCGCCTGTCTGCACTGCCGGACAAGCGCAGCATCCGAACATCATCATTCTCGCGGTCGAATCGCTCTCCCTGCACCATAGTCTGCTGTTTGGCGGGTTTCGCAATCTCACCCCGCGCCTGGACGCAATCGCGCGAAGCCACACTTACTTCCCGGACTTTATCGCAAACGGTTTCACCACCGAAGGCGGGCTGATAGCGATACTGACCGGCCACGTCCCGGTAATGGGACGCTATCAAAGCGCCGACACGTTTTTGGAGTACTCCGAACCGCATGGCTCAATGCCGGACTTGCTGCGCGCATCGGGTTACACCACGCATTTTTTCACGACGGGCGACCTCGGATTTCTCAACAAGGATCGGTGGCTGAAGAATCTGCAATTCGACTCATGGGAAGGCGCTGAAGCGCCGTTCTACAACGGCTGGAAGCGGCGTCACTTCAACGCCGCAGAAGACAAGGCTTTGTATCTGCGTTTCCTGCAGTGGTTGGAGCAGCGCGATCAGACGCAACCCTTCATGTCGTTCCTGTTGACCGTGAGCACGCATCCGCCGTTCATCGACCCCCGCTCCGACACGCCAAGCGAAGAAGGAGCCTTTCAATATGCCGATGAACAAATTGGAATGTTTTATTCCGAATTGGAAAAGCGCGACTTTTTCCGCAACGGCATTCTGCTGATTACCGGCGACCATCGCAGCATGACCCCGATCATGGCGGCCGAGATGAAGCGTTTCGGCGACACGGCACTCGCGCGTACGCCGCTGGTCGTCGCAACCGATCTAGCGCTCGCTCGCGGTGAGGTGCACGGAGCATTTCAACAGACGGATATCCTGCCGTCGTTGGCCGACTTGATCCAGACGTCCGCGTGTCGCTTGCCCAGCCAGGGAGTGTTCCTGCGCGAGGACCCAGTGCCACCAACCTATTCCCTGCATGCCCGTGGCGACAAGCGCGATGAGATCGACGTGTTTTTCGACGATCAACAGGGCGAAGTGGTCCTCGATGGCGATAGCAGCCATTGGCTCGGACCGAAGCCGGCCAACTGGCAACAAATCATGGACGGTGTTCTGCTGGATCGCATCGCGCGCCAGAAGGCGCCAGCAACGAAAAGTTCGGATTAATTCGCGCATGAGTTTTTTGCATGTTCGCAACCGCAAGCCGCAACCGCCGCACCCGTTGATGCCGACGCAACCACGTTCCGGCCGCAACGCGCGGCGCCGCGCGGGTGTTATCGGCGCCGCCACGATCGTCGCTCTTTTCCTCGCCCTGATGCTGCTGCGCGGCACGGTGCTGTTCGAAATTACCAATGGCCTGGCCGAGTGTCCGCTGTGCATGGGCGCCACGGCGATGCAGCAGGACGCGACTCTGCTGGCGTTGCTGCTGGCATTCGTCAGCCTGACGTTTTTCACGCGGCGTTATTGGCTGCAACTGCCATGGCTGCTGCTCAGCGCGATCCTGGTTTGCCTCTACGCCGTCGACGTGACGGTCACCAAGACGCTGACCCAGCGCCTGTATCTGTTCGACCTGATCAAGTTCGGCAAGGAACTGAGCGCGATCGTGCAATTCGGCGGCGTGTTTCTTGAGACCACGGCGGGCAAGCTGGCCTTGCTGGTCGCGCTGATCGGCAGCGTCGTGCTGATACTCGCCCTGCTGCCGCGCCCGCGGCGGCCTCGTCTCGCCGCGTTCTGCCTCGTCGCCGCTGCGCTGTTCGCCCTGCTCGGCCGCTGGCAACCGGCGACGATGAAATATATCCACTATGAGCTGCTTCAAAACCTCGCTGCAGCGAATCTCGATCTTGGCGTCGACACGCCCTACAGCAAAGAATTCGCGGAAAAGATCGCGCATGAGTACGCGCCACCCGCGCCGGTCTGCACTCCCGGTGCCGGACAGCATCCGAACTTTATCGTGATCGCGGTCGAGTCGCTGTCGATGCATCACAGCCAGTTGTTCGGCGGCTTTCGCGACCTCACTCCGCATCTGGACGCGATCGCGCGTGAACACACCTATTTCCCCGACTTCATCGCGAACGGATTCACTACCGACGGCGGGCTGATATCGATCGTCACCGGCCGCGCGCCCATACCTGCCATAGGCCGCTATCGGAGCGCTGATGCGTTCGCCGGTTTCGATAAGCCGCGAGGCGCGCTGCCTGATACGCTGCACGGCGCTGGTTACAAAGTACACTTTTTCACGACCGGCGAGCTTGGGTTTCTCGGCCAGCTGGTGTGGATGAAGAGCCTGAAATTCGACTCATGGGAAGGTGCCGAAGCGCCGTTCTACAACGGTTGGAAACGGCGCCACTTCAACGCGGCCGAGGACAAGGCGCTGTACCTGCGTTTCTTGCAATGGCTCGATCACCGCAGCGACAGCGGACCTTTTTTTTCGCTGCTGATGACAGTCAGCACCCATCCACCCTTCATCAATCCGGAAACCGATCAACCAGACGAGGCCGGCGTGTTCCGCTACGCCGACAAGCAGATCGGCATGTTTTACGACGAACTGGCAAAGCGCGGCTTTTTCCGCAACGGGATTCTGATGGTCACTGGCGATCATCGCAGCATGACGCCGCTGCTAGCGAGCGAGGTAGCGCGTTTCGGCGACAGCGCCCTGGCGCGCACGCCGTTTGTCGTCGCGACAGATTTGCCGATCGCACGCGGCGCCATACCCGGCAAGTTCCAGCAGACCGATATCCTGCCCTCGCTCGCGGATCTGACTTTAGCGGAATCGTGTCGCACGCCGAATCAAGGTGTATTTTTGCGCGTGCAACCGCAGGCGGCCGAATACGTCGTGCATGCACGTGGCGATAAACGCGACGAGATTGATATCTACTTCGGCAAACAGCAAGCCGAGATCGTGCTCGACGGCGACGACACGCGCTGGAGTGGTCCCAGGCCCGCCGACTGGCAACAGATCATGGATGGAATTCTCATCGATCGCATGAGTCGCGGCGCGGTCGATGAAAACCTGATCGACTACATCGTGCGATTGCGCAGTCCACCGAAACTGGCACCGGTGCGTGCGCCAGCACCAGCTCCGGCCCGTCCTTAGCGAACCAGCACCAGCGACAACTCCGGCCAGTAGGTGATGATCAGCACGCACACGAGCAGGATCGCGTAGAACGGCAGACAGGCGCGGATGATGGTCGTTGCGGGCCGGCCGAAGCGTGCGCTGGCGATAAACAGGTTCATGCCGGCGGGCGGCAGGAAGATGCCGATTTGCAGATTGGCGAGGAAGATGATGCCCAGATGGATGGGGTCGACGCCGTAGTGGATTGCGATCGGCAGCACCAGCGGTACCAGGATAATGATCGCGGGAAAACCCTCGAGCAGCATGCCGAACACGAGCAGGAACGCGTTGAGCACGAGCAGAAATCCAAGCTTGCTCGCGATGCCGGCCTGCAGCCAGGCGAATAGCGCTTCCGGCACGTCGGCGTCGATCAGCCAGTTGGTCAGCGCGAGCGAAAATCCGAGCACGATCAGGATTGCGCCGACCAGCAGCATCGCCTCGCGGATCACGCGCGGCAGTTCGACGAACTTGATTTCGCGCCGGATCAGCACGGTGACGATCAGCACGTACAACGTGGTCGCCGCGGCCGCTTCGGACGGTGCGAGAAAATGCGCGTAGATGCCGATCAGGATCACGAACGGCAGCGGCAGCTCCCAGGCGGCATCCTTGATCGCGGCCCAGACCTCGCCGGCTGCGATCGGCGGCGGACGTGGCACATCGCGTGCCTGCCATGCGCTGTACAGCGAGAGCAGCACGATCATCAGCAAACTCGGCAGCAGACCCGCCTTGAACAGGGCATCGATCGCGACCGGTGGTGTGGTGTGGAATTGCTGCGCGACTACGCCGTACAGGATCAGCGGCATCGACGGCGCGAGCAACAGACCCAGACTGCCCGATGCGGTGAGCAGGCCAAGCGAGAAGCGCTCGTCGTAATGCGCGTGGCGCAGCGCCGGATAAAGCACGGCGCCGAGCGCGACGAGAGTCACTCCGGTCGCGCCGGTGAAGGCGGTAAAGAATGCGCAGGCGCAGATCGAGACGATGGCCAATCCGCCCGGCAACCAGCCGAACAGCGCATTGGTCAGACGCACGAGCCGACGCGGCGCCTGGCTTTCCGCCAATAGATAACCGGCGAGCGTGAACAGCGGAATCGCGATCAGCGCAGGCATGTCGGAGAGTCGATAAAATTCGATCGCCACCGCCGTCCCGGGTTGACCCGAGGCGTTGAAGCCGAACAAGGCGATCGCTGCGATCAACGCGAACAGCGGCGCACCGAGCGCCGCGAGCAGGAGCAAGGCGCCCGAAATCAGCCAGATCACGGCTGCTCATCCTTGGCCGACGGCGCGCCCGGATCGTGCAGCAATTCGGGCGGATGTGCGGGTGCGGCGAACGCGCGCAGGACAAAACGCAGCGCCATCAGCGCGAAGCCGATGGGCAGTATACTTTCGAGCACCCAGCTCGGAATCGCCTTGATGGCGCCGGCCGCCGCCGCACTCGATGACTCGGCAAAGTCGATGCTGACCAGACCAATGCTGTACCAGGCCATCGCCGCACAGATCGCCGCGGTAAACAACAAGGTCACGATGCGCGCGATGCGTTGCGCGCCCGCGGGAAGAAAGCGCTGCAGCACATCGACGGCAATATGTTTGTCGTCGCGCACCGCAGCGAGCGCGCCGAGCATCGCCGTCCACACCACGAGCGTGCGCAAGAACGGATCGGCCCAGGAAATGCCGCCGCCGAATATGTTGCGCAGGAAAATCTGCGCGCCGGCGAGGATCACCAGGATAAGGACCAGAAAGGCCAGCAGCCATTCTTCGAAGCGCTGCAGCCATGCGGCGATCTTCGCAACCGGTCGCATCGACGATAAGGGTTCGCTCATGACCTAACGGGACTCACGAGAGGTAGATCGTCATTCCAGCAGGGAATGCCGGGCTCTCAACAGCGCAGCTGGTCATCCAGATTGCACGGACGCGAATCACGGGAACGACTGCCATCCATGGCTTCTGGATCCCGGCAATCCCTGCCGGAATGACAGCCTGTAGGCTGTCATTTCCCCCGCGCTGCGTCGAGCGCCTTGTTCGCCGCGGTTGAGAGTTCCACTGAAACGCCGCCCGCACCGGCCAAATCCCTGCGCGCGGCGGCGCCGATTTCTTCCCAGGCTTTGCGCTCGTCGGCAGTCGGCACGTCGATCTTGATGCCCTGCTTCTGCAACACGTCGCGCGCCTGCGCATTGTCGTCGCGGTTGATTTTCTCCAGCCGCGCGAAGGCCGCACCGATTTCCTCGTTGACCGCTTTCTGATCATCCGCGCTGAGCGCATCGAACGCCTTCTTGTCGATCGCGAGCACGCCGACCACATACATCAGCGGCAGATCGACCATGTGCTTGACCTTGGTATGCCACTGGAACGCGATCGCGCCCGAGGTGGTGTTTTCCACCGTATCGATCAAACCCGTCTGTAAACTTGTATACACATCGGCGAGCGAAAGCGGAATCGGTGTGACACCGGCCGCCTTGAACGCGGCTTCGGCGATGCGGTCGCCCTGCGGGATCCAGACTTTTGCGGATTTCAGATCGTCCTTGCCGTGGATTTCCTTCACGCTCATGAGGTAGGCGAAGCCGCCGCCGGAAATGCCCGGCGCGACGAAACCGGCCTTCTCGAAACTGGCCTTGAGCAACGGGTCGATCTTGGCGCGCACCTTGTCGACTTCATCCAGAGTGCGGAACTGGAACGGCTGGCCGTACACGTTTGCATCCTGGGTGATCGACGCGGCTTGGCCGCCGGTGAACACGGCGCCCTGCAGCTGGCCGATCTTGATCTTGCGCAGCACGGTCGCGTCGTCGCCCATGACGCCGCCCGGGTAGTACTTGATTTCGACGCGATCGGCGCTGCGCTGCTTGATCGTCTCGGCGGCGGCGCGCATCTCGCGCATCCATGCCGTACCGTCAGGCGCGACCGTAGCGATCTTGAAGACCGATGCCGCGTCAGCTTGTCCGAACATCGCGCTAAGCGCGAGTACCAGGAATATTGTTTTTTTCATTTTCTAATTTTCCAAAAAAAAGCTTCTAGGATTCACAGGTCTTGGGAGCCCGATCGAGAACGACATAGTGAATGCCATTGGTCATGCGTACGGTCTCCAAACATTGGAATTCGCCGCTGGTTTTCTCGCGCGTAATCTCGCCTTCCATTTCAATGGATTTACTGTGATAGTTTTCCGGTGTGAGTGTTCCGCGGACATGCACACCATCAATTGTGAAATTCAACTTGCCCGAAATATTTCCTTGCAGATGCAATGGTCCCGAGCGTTTCGCGCCTTCGATTTGGAAAATCGATGCCCCATACCCGGCGATGAGGTTATCCGCGTCTTTCGTGACGACAGCCCAGTTCCAAATTTCAACCGTAGCGTTCGCGCTTGCGGAGAAAGCAAATAGCGCAATCGTCGGCACAAGCATTCTGAAATTCATGGCACGCCTCAAAAATAATCCTTGCCCGATTCGAGCAGCGCCTTCGCCTTGCGCTTGGCCAGCGTATTGATCAAGGTCAGCTTCGGCGCCACCGGATCGGCGGCGAGTACTTCGTTGAGCAGCTTGTCGTGCAGGGTCTGATCGAACACCAGGCGCGCGTAAAACTGCGCGTACAGCACACGCACCATCTGGTTGCGGCCGCCGGAAAGTTCAAGCGCCTTGTCGAAATACGCCTTCCCTTCCTCAGGTTTGCCGCCGAGCGATGCGGGTCGGATCGAGTTGATAACGCCCAGATACAGCGCCGCACCGCCGTTGTCGTAGTGCTCGTCGATTTCGTTGGCGCGCTGTAGCAGCGCCTGCAACTTGGGCAAGTCTGCGATCGCATTCCAGTCGCCGCTGTTGACCTGGATTTTTCCGGCCCATGCCGAGGCAAAACCGTAGATCGTCGCGATGTCCTTCGCGTCGGCCTGCTTGAGCGCGCTGGCAAACGCATCGAATGACCCATCGAGCGCATCGCACAATGGCTTCTCGCGCAGGCACAACGCGCGCCGCGCGTAGCTGTATGCGCGCCCGGCGAGGCGCTGCGCGCGCTCGTTGTCGTCGACGAAACCGCCCGCATAGGCCCCGTAGAGTTTCGCGCCGGCCAGCAGGATGTCCGGATTCTGCGGATCGCCCTCGATCAAGCCGTCGATCAGCAGCAGATAGGAAGGCACGCCGTCGCGCACAAGCCCGGTATCGTCCTCGTTGAGGATTGCCGTGGTGAGATTGTCGCTGAACTGTCGCGTGGCCTTGCGCATCACGCTGCCGCATGCCGCCGTCAGGCAGACGCACAGCAACAGGGCAAAACGCAGGCGGGAAAGGGAAATCGGCATTTTCATCGCAGTGGGCGAAGGGCAACTATTCATTTTAGCGCAAGCACCGCGATGCCCCGAGCGCTGCAGCAACGCGCGTTATCGCCGATTCAGTTGAACTTGGTGGATGCGCTCAACGGGCATTGGCGGAGAACGATTGTGCTGCCTCCAGCGTGTTCTGCATCAGGGTCGCCACCGTCATCGGCCCGACCCCGCCCGGTACCGGGGTGATCCAGGACGCGCGCTCGGCCGCGGCGGCGAATTCCACATCGCCGGTCAGGCGGCCGTCGGTGAGGCGATTGATGCCGACATCGATCACCACCGCGCCGGGTTTGATCCACGCCCCTTTCACCATGCCCGGCTGGCCGACGGCGACCGCGACGATATCGCCCGACGCGACGACTTGCGGCAAATCGCGGGTGAATCGGTGGCAGCAGATCGTCGTGCAGCCGGCCAGCAACAGCTCGAAGGCCAGCGGCCGGCCGACATGGTTGGAAACCCCGACCACGACGGCGGTCTGCCCACGTACTGGCCGGTCGGTATGCGCCAGCAGGTTCATCACGCCTTTGGAGGTGCACGGCCGCAGGCCGCGCTGGCGCAGCGCGAGGCGGCCAATGTTTTCCGGATGAAAGCCGTCGACGTCCTTGTGCGGATCGATGCGATTGACGATGACATCGGCATCGATATGCGCGGGCAGCGGCAGCTGAACGAGGATGCCGTGGATCTGCGCGTCGGTATTGAGCGTATCGATCAGGGCGACAAGTTCGGCCTGCGTCGTCGACATCGGCAGATCGTAGTCGCGCGAATGAAAACCGGCATGCGTGCACGCGCGGCGCTTGTTGCGCACATACACCGCCGAAGCCGCATCGTTGCCGACCAGCACGACCGCGAGCCCGGGCACGCTCAATCCCTGCAGCTGGCGCAGCTTGACTTGCGCGCGCAGATCGTCGAGCAGCCGCTCCGCGATTCGCTTGCCATCCAGTATTTTCGCGCTCATTCGCCCGCCCGGTGAGGTCGCGCATTATCACTGTTGCAGCGGCGCGGCTCAATGCGTCGCTCTGACGCGCGCGCGGCCGTGGATTTATCATGTTGTCGAACGATCAGGATCCCGCATGAGCGACCAAACCACCGAACTCGAAGCCGCCGCATTCCGGCGGCTGTTGCAGCATCTCAACGAAAAGCGCGCCGATGTGCAGAACATCGACCTGATGATCCTCGCCGGCTTCTGCCGCAACTGTCTGGCCGACTGGTATCGCGATGCCGCTGCGGCGAAAGGCTTGAATCTGAGCAAGGATGCCGCGCGCGAGCATGTCTACGGCGAGCCGTTCGCGCAGTGGAAGGCCAAGCATCAGCAGGAAGCCACGCCCGCGCAGCTCGCCGCATTCGAGGCGGCGCAGAAGCAGCATGGCTGAGCTTCGCGTTCGAAGATCGTGACGGCAAGCATGACTGAGTCAGTCGTTACGGCCGTTCCAACGGAACGCGAAGCGGGCGGCATTCGCATTCGCAAATTCCGCAGCGACGACATGCGGTACCTCGTCGAAGCCGTGCGCGAGTCGGTGCGCACGGTTGGGCGCTGGCAGGGCTGGTGCATTTCCGCGTACGGCGAAAACGATGGCACGGCCTGGATCGATAACTGCATCGGCGCCTGGGACGCGGGCCAGCGCTACGACTTTGCGATCGTCGATACGGTAAGTGGCGACTACCTCGGCGGCATCGGCGTCAATCAACGCAACCTCGAACACAACTTCGCCAACGTCGGCTACTGGGTGCGTGAATCCTGCCAGGCGCGCGGCGTGGCGACACAAGCAACGCGACTCGCAATCGGTTTTGCCTTCGGCGTGCTCGGACTTACGCGCATCGAAATAATCGCTGCCGTCGACAACCGGGCAAGCCGGCGTGTCGCGGAAAAGGTCGGCGCACCTCTTGAAGGCATCGCGCGCAATCGCCTTGTGCTCAACGGCACGCTGTTGACCGCGGCGGTATACGCAATGGTGCCTGCCGACTATGCGGAGGCGCAAATCCTCGCGATATCCTCGTAACCCCTGAATTGCACGTCCGCGCCGCAGCCCGGGCAGTGCGGGTCGCGCGACAGACGTAGCTCGCGGAATGTCGCAGCCAAGGCATCGAAGCACAGCAGGCGCCCGACCAGCGGCGCGCCGATGCCAAGAATCAGTTTGATCGCCTCGCTGGCCTGCAGCAGCCCGATAATCCCCGGCAATACGCCGAGCACGCCGGCTTCGGCACAATTGGGGGCGTCTTCGGCGGCAGGTGGTTCGGGAAACAGGCAGCGATAGCATGGCGAATCGTCGCGACGCGCATCGAACACGCTCACCTGGCCGGTGAAGCGATGCACCGCGCCATATACCAGCGGAATCTTGAGGCGCAGACACGCAGCGCTGAGCAGATATCGGGTAGGGAAATTGTCCGCACCGTCGATCACCACGTCGTGATCGCGGATCAGTTGTTCGACGTTCGCGGCAAGCAACCGCGTCTTCTGCGTGCGCACATGGACCTGCGGGTTCAGGGCCGCCAGCGCGACGCGCGCGGATTCGGTTTTCGCCATGCCGATGCGCGCATCCGTGTGCAGTATCTGCCGCTGCAGATTGGACTTTTCCACGACATCGTCGTCGATCAGGGTGATCGACCCGACACCGGCCGCGGTGAGATAGAACCCTGCCGGCGAGCCGAGTCCGCCGACGCCGATCAGCGCAACGCGCGCGCGCGCGAGCTTGCCCTGCCCCGCGGCGCCGACTTCGGGCAGCAGCAGGTGTCGCGAGTAGCGATCCAGCGCATCGGCATCGAAGCCACCCTCAGCGAGTGGCAGACCTTCCTCGTTCCAGCGCTTGAATCCGCCGGCGACGGAAACGGCATGCGCATAGCCGAGCGCGCGCAGCGTTTCCGCAGCGCGCAACGAACGCCGGCCACTACCGCAGAGCGCGAGGATTTCGCGCTGACGATCGGGTTCGATCGCCGCGATGCGCGCTTCGATCTCGCCGAGCGGCAGGCCGAGCGCGCCCGCAGGCATGCCGGCCGCGCGTTCATCGTCTTCGCGCACGTCGAGCAGCAAGGCGCCGTGCGCCTGCGCACGCTGCGCGTCAAGCGGCGTGAATTCCAGCACAGGCGATATATTTTGCTGCTGCACGGCACTCATATGCGAACTGTAGCATTCCCGTTCAAGGCCAGCCGGGCAGCGGCAGCACATCGACGATCGCCCCCACCGCATATTCCCCCGCCAGTTCGGGCAACACGATCAGCGCGTCCGCCTCGGCAACGCCGCGCAGCATGCCCGAGCCCTGTTTCCGCAACGGCGTCGCGTGCAGCGTGCCGGACTCGTCGCAGTGCAGGTTCGCGCGCATGAATTCAGTGCGTGCATGGCGCTTCTGTAGCGCGAGCGCAAGGCGTGCGCGCAACTGCGGCGCCTGTACATGCCGATCGCTTAGCGCGTCGAGTGCAGGCCTGACCAGGGTCAGAAACGTGGCAATGCCGGAGACGGGATTGCCCGGCAGTGCGAATACCAGCGCCGATCCGGCACTGCCGCAGAGAAACGGCAGGCCGGGTTTGATGCGCACTTTCCAGAAATATACTTTCCCCACCTCAGCCAGCAGGCGCGGCAGGTAGTCCGCCTCGCCCGCCGAGACGCCGCCACTGCTGATCACGACATCCGCATCCTCGCCCGCGCGCAGCAAGGCCTCGCGCAGCAGCGCGGGATCGTCGCGTAGACGCTCGTGGCGCAACAGCTGCGCGCCATGCTGTTCGATCAGCGCGCCGAGGCTGTAGCGGTTGGAATCGTAAATGCCGCCGAAACCGAGCGGCGATCCGGGCGCGACGAGTTCGTCGCCGGTCGTCAGCAGCACGGCGCGTGTTCGACGCACGACCTCGACCTGCGTCTGGCCGAACGACGCGAGCGCGCCAAGTCGCGCGGGCGTGAGCACGTTGCCGCGCGCCAACGCGAAATCGCCTGCGGCGTAGTCCTCTCCGGCCGGACGTACATTCGCACCGTTTAGCGTACCTGCCGCGATTACCACCGTGTCGCCATCGGTTTGCGCCAAGATCTGCGTATTTTCCTTCATCACCACGGTGTCCGCGCCGTTTGGCAGCGGCGCACCGGTCGTGATGCGCACGCAGGTTCCGGGCAACACCTCCGGCGCCGCCGCGCCACCGGCAAGCACACTGCCGATCAGGCGCAGGCGCGTATCCCCTTGCGCCGGCAAATCGGCGCCGCGCACCGCATAGCCGTCCATCGCCGAATTGACGAAGCCGGGCACGTCGAAGGGCGCGATCACATCGCGCGCGAGCACGCGTCCGAGCGCCGATTGCAGCAGGATCGATTCCGTACCTAATTTATACTTTGCCGCAATTTCCACAATGCGGGATTGCGCTTCGGTGAGTCCCAACCCAGTCGGAAATGCGGGCGCGTCAACTTGCATGCCGTCGTTCCCAGTCGCGGAATTCGCCCAGTGTATTCAGATTTGCAAAGGCCTGCGGTACGTCGGAGAAATCCGCCTGCGCGGCACCGATTGCTTCGTGCCAGCGCCAGACCGGCAAGTCTTGCGCCAGTGCCTCGGCTGCGCTTGCTGCCAACGCGCGGCGATACAGCGCAAACAATGGCTGGCGGCGCGCTCCGTCGTATGCGACGGCTGCGTCGGTTTTTGCCGTCAGCGCCGCCGCGTGCAACCGCCGTACGAGTTCGGCAAGAAGGTTCGGCCCATCGACAGGTACCGTGAGCAGCCACGGCGTCGCGCAATGGGCGAGCGCATTCGCGATGCCGGCGAGCGGGCCGCGAAAACCGGTTGTTGCATCGGGCACAACCTGACCAAATACTGCGTAGTCACCCTCGTGTCGACTGGTGCAGATCACAATCGTGCCGACCTGCCCATGTAGTGCAGCAGCCACGTGTGCGATCAGTGGTTTGCCCGCCAGGGGCAACAGGCCCTTGTCGTGGCCATCGACGCGCCTGCCCTCGCCACCGGCGAGAATCGCGGCAGTAACTCCGGCGTGATTGAATTGGTCGACAGCAGCCATTTCAATGTATCGATTGAATGTGCTTGCAGATAAGGACGCGCGCTGCGTCTATCGCTTCTTCGCGTTGCGCACAAGCCGCTTGCGTTTCTTGACCTGCTTCTCGGTCAACTCGTTCTTGCGCCCAGCGAACGGATTTTCGCTCTCCTTGAACGCGATGCGGATCGGCGTGCCTTCGAGCTTGAAGCGTTTGCGGAAGAAATTTTCCAGATAGCGGCGATAGCCGTCGGCGATATGCCGGGTGCGGCTGCCGTGAATCACGATGGTGGGCGGGTTGCTGCCGCCCGGATGGGCAAAGCGCAATTTCGGCGCGTGACCGCGCACCAGCGGCGGCTGGTAACTCTCGTAGGCCTTTTCCAGCGCCTTGGTCAACTCGGACGACCCGAATTCGCGCGTCGCCGACTTGTGCGCGCGCCCGATCGCACGCATGAGTTCGGCGATGCCGGAACCATGCAGAGCCGAGATGAACAGCGGTGTGGAAAAGGAGACAAAATCCAGTTTGCGCGAAAGTGAACTTCTGCACTGTTCGCGCTCGTAGGTGCTCAGGCCATCCCATTTGTTGACCGCGATCACCAGCGCACGGCCGGCATCCAGCACATGACCGATCAGGGTTGCGTCCTGTTCGGAGACGCCCTCTTTCGCATCCAGCAGCAGCACGGCGACATGCGCCGCGGCGATAGATTGCAGGGTCTTGATCACGCTGAATTTCTCGACCGCCTCCTCGACGCGCGCACGCCGACGAATGCCGGCTGTATCGATCAGCGTATAGCGCTTGCCGTCGCGTTCGAGCAGCACGCGGATCGAATCGCGCGTGGTACCGGCGATCTCGGAGACGACCACGCGCTCCTCGCCGAGCAGACGATTGACCAGAGTCGACTTGCCCACATTCGGCCGGCCGACAATCGCCACGCGGATGCCCTCGTCGGCGGCGTCGGCAGCGGCGATCGCATCCGGATCGACCGGCGGCAGACGCGCGGCGATCGCTTCGAGCAGCGCCGGCACGCCGCGCGAGTGCGCGGACGAGGTCAGAATCGGATCGGCGAAACCGAACGCGGCGAACTCCGCCTGCGCGTGGTTCTCATCGACGCCGTCGACCTTGTTGACGATGAGCAGCAGCGGCTTGTCCCGGCGGCGCAGCGCGGCGAGCACATTGCGATCCTGCGGCAGCGCACCTTCGCGCGCGTCGACCACGAGCGCGACGATATCGGCTTCGCTGATTGCCATTTCGGCCTGGCGTGCGGTGAGCGCGCCGATGCCTTCCTTGTCGCCGGTCAGTCCGCCGGTATCGACGACGACGAATTCACGCTCGCCGAGATGGCAGATGCCGTAATGGCGGTCGCGCGTGAGCCCCGGCAGGTCCGCAACCAGCGCGTCGCGCGTGCGCGTGAGCACGTTGAACAGGGTCGATTTGCCCACATTCGGGCGACCGACCAGTGCGACGACCGGCAACATGCGTACTCGTCCCCTTCAATGCCACCGGCGAACGCCGGCGTTACTTGCCGACGCGATAGGCGCCGATCGTGCCGTAGATATCCTCGACGTAGACCATGTCGCCGACCACGACCGGCGCGGACTGGATCGGGTCCTTCGACAGGCGTTCGCGACCGACGAGTTTGCCGTCGCCGATCGACAGCCAATGCACCCAGCCTTCGAGGTCGCCGAAGACGACCGTGTCGCCCTGCACGGCAGGCTCGCTGAGCCAGCGGTACTTGAGTCCGTCCTGCTTCCATTCCGAACTGCCGCTGTGCAGATCCAGCGCGACGACGTTGGAATCGTTGTCCGCCAGATAGATCTGGCTGGCCGAAACCGCCACGCCGCCGAAACTGGACAACTCGCGCGTCCAGATCGGGCGACCGGTTTGCGCGATCAGGGCGACGGTCTGACCGCGATAGCCCGATGCGTAGACGACGTTGTCGTCGAACACGATCTGGCCGTCGACGTCCTGCAGGCGATCGATTTCGGTGCGGCCTTCGCCGGGCGAAAGCGTCTGTTCCCAGAGTATCGCGCCATCGCTGGCACGCAACGCCACGACCTTGCCGTTGTCCTGACCCGAGTAGACGATGTCGTTGATCAGCAGCGGTGCGCTGTCGCCGCGCAGGCTCAGCAGCGGCACGGTCGCGCGGTCGTAGGTCCATTTGCGCGCGCCGTTGGCGCGGTCGAGACCGACGATATGGCCGTCGTGCGTGCGCACGATCACCATGCTGCTGCCGATCGCGGGTGCGGCGATAATTTCCGAGGACAGCTGCGCGGTCCAGCGCTCGGCGCCATCGGCCGCCGCGAATGCCTGCACGCCGCCTTCGAGCGAGCCGACCACGAGCAGATCGCCATCGACGCTCGGACCGCCGGCCCAGCGCACGGAATTGCCGCCGTGATGCCAGATGAAGCCGCCGCGCTTGCCGAGACTCTTGCTCCACAAGCTATGGCCATTGGTTGCGTCGAAGGCCTCGACCACGCCCGTCGTGCTGGCGGCGTAAAGCTTGCCGTCGGCGTAGGCTGGACGCAGGCGCGCGCCGGTTTTCTCAGCGCCCTTGCCGATGCGTTCGCTCCAGACTTTCTGCACATTGATGCTGGGCGCGAAGTTCTCGGCGAGCTTGGTTGGCGGCTCGATGTTTTCCTTCTTGGTATCGTTGAACCAGCCCTTGATCGTGGCACAACCGGTCATCGCGGCAACCAGCGCGACCAGGGCCAGTGCGCGCAGTGCCTGCGCGGCGCGCGTGCGGCGTGTCGTGTCGAGCTTGCTCATGAGCCTTTCTTCTCCACGCTGGCCACCGCAGTCGCGGGCAGGTCGTTGAGCTTCATTTCCACAAAACTGCGGTTCGGCGCGTTCTGATCGAGATGGGTCAGTGCATCGGTGTAGGCGGCGCGCGCGTCGTCCTTGTGCCCGAGCGCGACCAGCGCGTCGCCGCGCAACTCGGCTGCGGTTGCGTCGAAGCCGCCCTTGGGCAGCTTGTCGAGCAGGTCGAGCGCGTCCTGCGCCTTGGTCTGCGCGATCTCAACGCGCACCAGATTCAGTCCGGCGACCGCTTTCAACGCATCAATACCTGCATGCTGCCAGGCCCAGTCGAGCGCGTTGTGGGCCGCTTCCGTATCGCCGCGTTCGGTGGCGATGTCGGCTTCGCGCATCGCCGCGAGCACGGCGTAGGGCGTGTCGGCGAAATCGGATTTGAGCCTGGCCGCGATCGCCTTGGCCGCATCGTAATCCTTCTTCGTCACATCGGCGCTGAGCGCGTCGTACTGCACGGCGGCATCCATGTGGCGCTGCGCACGATGCGTGCGCCACTGCTGCCAGCCGAACAACAGCAACAGACCCAGGCCAATGCCGATCAGGATCGAGGCGGCGTTTTCACGCAGCCACTTCTGTACCTGTTCGCCCTGTTCGTGTTCGTCCAATACCTCGAATGCCATCGTCGAAACTACCTCAAGAATTCGTTACTGTGGGGTTGCACGCGAGCCAGCGCATGCGGCAATGGCGCGGGCGCCGCAAACCGCCGCGGTCGGGTCGCGTAGGTTAGCAGGAACGCCTGCGACCGTGCGTGCCGGCCCGCCCTGCCGTTCAGGCCTCGGTATGGGTTGCCACCCGTTGCTGCTGGCCGCGCTGTGTCGAGGAGACGATTGCCGGTACGCCCCTAATCGACATGGGAAATCGTTTTGCCGGCGGCAAGCAACTTGAAATGGGCGACGTTGCCGTGGTTGTACGGCGCAATGTCCTGCACCGCGCCGTCGACCTCCAGCGTGGCACCGCTGGTATTGCCCAGGCGCACGTCGAGCGGCTTGTCCGAGGCGTAGGTCTTCACCGTGCCGGCCGGCAGCGTCGCGTACTCCAGACGTCTGCCGTCGGCGTCGACGATTTCCACCCAGCTCGGTTCATTCAAACTCAAACGCACCTGGCCGACCGCCATCGGCAACGATTGCGGCGCTTCGGCTTGCGCTGCAGGCGGATTCGAAAACGGCGTCAACGAGGCCATCAACGGCGAGTCGCTTCTTGCCGCGTCTGCCGCTGCGGGCAGCGGCGATTGCAGGTCGGGCTTCGCAGTCGACGCCGACGCGACTTCGCCCGCCGCCGCGCTCTTGCCCGCATCGGCCGTAGCCGCATTCGTCTGCGCCGGGGCCGGAGTCGATACGTCGAGCGGCGTGAGGCGCGCGCCGACATCGCTGCCCATGTTCATCGCGAACATGACGAAGGGCACGACGATCAGGCCGGTCAAGACCACGTAAAGAGCCGATCCGGAATAACGGTCGATCAGATAACGTGAATGCGAAATACGACCCGAGGCGACGAGTTCCGGCGTGCTCGCGTGCTGGCGCAGTACGCTGTCGACCACCGCCACGGGCACCTCGACCAGACGCGCGTAGCTCGTCAGATAGCCGCGCAGATAAACACCGTGGCCGATGCGCTCGTATTGTTCGGATTCCATGAGGCGCACGACCTGCGACGGTAGATGCAGCTTGCCGGCGACGTCTTCGCAACTCCAGCCGCGCACTTCGCGTGCCGCGGTCAGACGTTGGCCGAGCGATTCGCCCACGCGCACGCGCTTTACCGGCGCCGACGGCGAATCGGTGGTGCTGGTCGATTCGACGACGGCGGCGTCAGCTGCTGCACCCTGCACCGTGGGCAGACGCCACTCCATCACTGCGGGCGCCGAGGTCTCTTCGACGGCAGCGGATTTGGCTGCCGCGTTCAACTCGGCATGCGCCACCGTGGCGGCGCGCGCAGACGCCACTTCGGTGAAGAACGTCAATTGTCCAACCTCGTCGCGCTCGGCTTGCTGCCGATCTGCGGGAGCGTCTTTGCCGGTTTTCAGACTTGCGGGTTTGTCGTTGTGTTTCATTTCATTCACGAAGACGGCGTTGCGGAATCCAGCGTGTGCGCCTGTTCCGAGTCGGGAAATTGATTGCGCAGGCGCTGCGCATAGTCATGGGCGGCATCGGCATGGCCGAGCTTGGTTTCGATATTGCGGGCCAGAAGCAGCGCATCCGGGTTGGGCTGGCCCAGCGCATCGAAGCGCTGAATGAACGCGCGGGCCTTGAAGAAATCGTTCTTTTGATAGAGCACACTGGCGAGTTGAAACAGCGCCTGCGAATTGCCCGGATTGATTTCGAGCGCGTGGCGGAAGTCCGACTCGGCCTGATCAAGCGGGCCCTTGCCGAGCAACTGGCAGGTGCCGGCATTGGTGTAGACGGTACCCCGGTCATTGTAGAAACCGTCGGCCAGCGCGATATCGAAGTACTTGCGCGACTCGGCGAACTTGCCAAGCTTGCACAGGTACAGACCGTAGTTGCTGTTCGCGCCGCCGGCCTTGGGCGCCAGTTCGGCGGCAATGCGGAAATTTTCCTCCGCCGCCTGGTGATCGCCCACGCGGTCGTAAAGCGTGGCCAGCACGGTGTGCGCGTCAACGCTCTGCGGATCGTAAGTCAACGCCTTGAGCAGATTTTCCTTGGCGATTTCCAGCTTGCCCATCTCCATGTACTTCTGGCCGAGCTGGATAAACGGCCGCGCCGTGTCTTGCTTGGTGTGATTCTCCTTCAGCGCCGGTCCGCTCTGCGTCGTACATGCCGAGAGGACCGCGCAAAGCAGTGCGCCAGCCAACGGCGCAAACGAGTTGCGTAATGCAAACCTACGCTGCATTGCGCGCTCCAAGCTCGATGCGGCGCTGGAATTCCGCGTTGCGCCGCGTGCGATCTACCACCTGCCCCTTCAATTGACCGCAGGCCGCATCGATATCGTCGCCGCGCGTACGCCGCACCATCGTCAGCACGCCGGCGTCGAGCAGGGTTTTCTGGAAGCTGCGGATCGTCGTTTCGTCGGAGCGCTCGAAGCGCGTACCGGTGAAGGTATTGAACGGAATCAGGTTGACCTTGCTCGGCAGCTTGCGCATGAGCTTGATCAACTCGCGCGCGTGCTGCGGCAGATCGTTTATACCTTTGAGCATCGTATACTCGAATGTGATCGTCGTGCGCGGCCGACGCGCGGCGTAGCGCTGGCACGCCGCCAGCAGTTCCGCGATCGGATATTTCCTGTTTAGCGGAACGAGTTCCGTGCGCAATTCGTCATTCGGCGCATGCAGCGACACCGCGAGCGAAACATCGCTCGATTCGGAAAGCTTGTCGATCATCGGCACGAGGCCCGCGGTCGACAGGGTGACGCGCTTGTTGGCCAGGCCGAAACCCAGATCGTCGCGCATCAGGCTCATCGCGCGTACCACGTTGTCGAAGTTGAGCAGGGGTTCGCCCATGCCCATCATGACCACGTTGGTGAGCTTGCGCTGGTGATGCGGCACATTGCCCAGATGCTTCGCCGCAACCCAGACCTGGCCAATGATTTCCGCGGTCGACAGGTTGCGGTTGAAACCCTGCGTGCCGGTCGAGCAGAACTGGCAGTTCAGGCCGCAGCCGATCTGCGAGGACACGCACAAGGTGCCGCGCGTCGCTTCCGGAATGAACACCGCCTCGATCGCGTTGCTGCCATCCATGCCGAGCAGCCATTTGTAGGTGGCGTCGGCGGCCTGTTTCTCGAACAGGGTTTTCGGCGGCACGATTTCGACCGCCGCTTCGAGCTTGTCACGCAACGCAGCGCCGACATCGGTCATCTGCGCGAAGTCGGTGACGTGACGGTGATAGATCCACTTCATCACCTGTTCCGCGCGATACGGTTTCTCACCGAGCTGTGCGAACAGGTCGCGCAGACCTTGGCGGTCGTAGTCGAGCAGATTTGCTTTTGCGCTGGTCACGTCGTTATCGCTCGCGTCCACTCGCTCAACGCGAATGAATTTCGCTACCGGCAAAAAAGTACGCAATTTCCACTTGTGCAGTTTCCACCGCATCCGATCCATGCACGGCATTGGCGTCGATCGATTGTGCAAAGTCGCCGCGGATCGTTCCGGGCGCGGCTTTCTTCGGATCGGTGGCGCCCATCAGATCGCGATTCTTGAGGATCGCGCCCTCGCCTTCGAGAGCCTGGATCATCACCGGGCCGGAGATCATGAAATCGACCAGCGGTTTGAAGAACGGACGTTCCCTGTGCACCGCGTAAAAACCTTCGGCTTCCGCGCGCGACAACTGTTTCAGTTTTGCGGCGACGACCTTGAGGCCGGCCTTCTCGAAACGGGAATAAATTTCGCCGATGACGTTCTTGGCGACCGCATCGGGTTTGATAATGGAAAGGGTGCGCTCCAGCGCCATTGCTGATTACTCCGGATATTGTTGTCAGGGCGGTCGGGGGTAAACGGCGCCCCGGCTCCATGCCGGGAATTGCCGAATACGGCTGTCCGCAAGTCGGCGGACAAAACCGTCATGATTCTAAAGGATTCCAGCGGATAATTTAAGTGCTTTGTGGCGATTATTGCGCGCACCCGCAGCCTCACCGGCAGCCCCAAGTCGGCCGGTGTTCCGGTCAAACGACGAACTCTCGCCGCATTGCGCCGATTCGATGCGCTACGATTGACCGGCGCGCAGCAAAGAGACTAAGATTCAAACAATCGTTTGACACTCGCTCACCGCCACGAATCGGCTCCATGCCGACAGGTGGCCTGCACGCGCAAGAGCACGAATCGGGGGTCGGCATCTTGAGCCCGGAATTGTTTTCCACCAAGCAGCGCATTCTCGGCGCGGCCGAAGTGCTGTTCGCGCGGCACGGTTTCGCCGGCGCATCGCTGCGCCAGGTGACGTCGGCCGCGCATGTGAACCTGGCTGCGGTGAACTATCACTTCGGCTCGAAGGAAAACCTCATCAACGAGGTGTTCCGTCGCCGTCTCGACGAATTGAACGCACAACGCTTGCAGGCACTCAGTGCCGCGCGCACGCGCTCCAGCCTCACCCTTGAATCGGTTCTCGCCGCGTTCGTGCGTCCGGCGCTGGCGCTGAGCGGCGACGATCATGGCGGTGCGGCTTTCGTGCGCGTGCTCGCGAGGGCGTATGCCGAACACAACGAGCGCCTGCGCCAGTTCCTGCACGATCACTACGGCCACGTGCTCAGACAATTCGCATCCGCATTCGGCGAACTGCTGCCGCATCTGGACAAGCAGGAACTCTACTGGCGCCTGGATATCGTCAGCGGCGCGCTCACCTATGCGATGGCCGACTTCGGTGTGATCAAACGCCGCGGAGTCACGCCCGAGCAGCATCGCGACATCGCCGTCGACCACCTGATCAAATTCGCCGCCGCCGGTTTGCGCGCGGAGTAGTTCTTGCAATCCTTCACGGTCGCCGGATCAAGGCGGCCCTTTCAAAATTGTTTACCACGAGGTCTTGTATGAGCAGTTCTCCCCTCCGTATCCGCAAAGCCGCCGTGCTCGGCGCCGGTGTCATGGGCGCGCAGATCGCGGCGCATCTGGTCAATGCCGATGTCGACACCGTGTTGTTCGATCTTGCCGCGAAAGATGGCGATCCAAACGGCATCGTGCTCAAGGCGATCGACAACCTGAAAAAACTCTCGCCCGCGCCGTTCGCGGACAAGTCGCGCGCCGGTGCAATCGTGCCCGCGAACTACGATCAGAATCTGGATCTGCTCAAGGGCTGCGACCTGATCATCGAGGCGATCGCCGAGCGGCTCGACTGGAAACGCGATCTCTATGCCAAAGTCGCCCCGTTCGTGAACCAGAATGCGGTGTTGGCGAGCAACACTTCTGGTTTGAGTATCAATGTGTTAGCAGATGTTCTTTCAGTGGATTTGCATGAGCGGTTCTGCGGTGTGCACTTCTTCAACCCGCCGCGCTACATGCATCTGGTCGAACTGATCCCGTGCGCTAAGACCTCGCCCGACGTGCTCGCCGGCTTGGAAGCCTTCCTCACGACCACGCTCGGCAAGGGTGTGGTCATCGCTCGCGATACACCGAACTTTATCGGCAATCGCGTCGGCGTGTTCTCGATGCTGGCGACGATGCACCATACCGATCAGTTCAAGCTCGGTTTCGATGTCGTCGATGCGCTGACCGGTCCGGCCATCGGCCATCCGAAGAGCGCCACCTACCGTACTGCCGACGTGGTCGGCCTCGACACGATGGGCCACGTGATCAAGACCATGGACGATACGCTGGCCGACGACCCGTGGCACAGCTACTTCAAAGCCCCGGACGTGATCCAGGCGCTGATTGCCAAGGGTGCGCTCGGCCAGAAAACCGGCGCGGGTTTCTTCCGCAAGGTCGGCAAGGACATCTTGGTGCTCGATCCGGCCAAGGCCGACTACGTACTGCCCACTGGCAAGGTAAGCGACGAGGTCGGCGCGATCCTGAAACTCAAATCGCCGGCCGAGAAATTCGCCAAGCTGCGCGCGAGCGCCGATCCGCAGGCGCAGTTCCTCTGGAGTATACATCGCGACCTTTTCCACTATGCCGCGTTTCACCTCGCCGACATCGCCACGAGTGCGCGCGACGTCGATTTCGCCATGCGCTGGGGCTACGGCTGGCAACTCGGTCCGTTCGAGACCTGGCAGGCCGCTGGTTGGGCGCAGGTGGCGCAGTGGATCAACGAGGATATCGCCGCCGGCAAGACCATGAGCACCGCGCCATTGCCCGCGTGGGCCGTCGATCTTGCACGTACCGGTGTACACAACGCGGACGGTTCGTATTCGCCTAGCGAGAACAAATATCTGCCGCGCTCGACGCAGCCGGTTTACCAGCGTCAGGTGTTCCCGCAAACCGTGCTCGGTAGCAAGGTCGACAAGGGTACGACCGTGTTCGAAACCGACGACGCACGCCTCTGGCACGGCGGCGATGGCATCGCAGTGCTGTCGTTCAAGACCAAGATGCACACGATCGGCTCCGGCATTATCGATGCGGTGCATCGCGCGATCGACGAGGCCGAACGCGGTTTCAAGGGCATGGTTATCTGGCAGGATTCCGAGCCGTTCAGCGCGGGCGCCGATCTGGCCGGCGCGATGGCCGTGCTGCAGGCCGGCAAGATCGACGAGTTCGAAGCCTTCGTCAATCGTTTCCAGCAGACCAGCATGCGCGTCAAGTTCTCGCTGGTGCCGGTGGTCGCCGCAGTGCGCGGCCTGGCGCTTGGCGGCGGCTGTGAAATGCAGATGCACTGCGCGCGCACGGTCGCGGCGCTGGAAAGCTATATCGGCTTGGTCGAAGCAGGCGTCGGCCTGCTGCCAGCGGGCGGCGGACTGAAGGAAATCGCGATCCGAGCGGCACAGAATGCTGTCGGCGGCGATGTGTTCACCCAGTTGAAGAGCTGTTTTGAAACCGTGGCGATGGCGAAAGTCTCCGCGAGCGCGCTCGAAGCCAAGGAGCTGGGCCTGCTGCGTCCCAACGACGTGGTCGTATTCCACGCCGACGAATTGCTCTACGTCGCCAAGAACGAAGCGAACGCGCTGGCCGAGTCCGGTTACCGGCCGCCACTGCCAAACCGCCAGATCATCGTCGCCGGCGATGTCGGCACGGCGACGCTGAAAGCCAGCCTCGTCAACATGCTCGAAGGCCGCTTTATCTCGCCGCACGACATGGAAATCGCCAGCCGCATCGCCGACACACTTTGCGGCGGCCAGATCGAACGCGGCTCGACCGTCGACGAACCATGGCTGCTCGACCTTGAACGCAAACACTTCGTTGCGCTCGCGCAAATGCCGAAGACGCAGGAGCGCATTGCGTTTACGTTGAAGACGGGCAAACCGCTTCGGAATTGACGAAACGGGTAGACGGAGAGACGGAGAGACGAACAGACGAACAGACAAACAGACGGAAGAGCGCGCAAGCAGTAGTAACCTCGTTTTTCCCGTCTCCCGTCTCCCGTCTCCCGTCTCCCGTCTCATCGTCTATCCGCACCGTCTCCCAAATAAGCACACTACCGGACACACACCATGACCAAACAAATCCAGGACGCCTACATCGTCGCCGCCGTGCGCACTCCAGTCGGCAAGGCCCCGCGTGGGGTGTTCCGCAACACGCGCCCGGACGATATGCTGGCTTTCGCCATCGATGCCGCATTGTCCAAATTTCCACAAATCGACAAAGCGCGCATAGACGACGCTGTGATCGGCTGCGCGATGCCCGAGGCCGAGCAAGGCATGAACGTGGCGCGCATCGCCGTGTTGCTGGCAGGTCTGCCCAACGTCGTCGCCGCTGTGACCGTCAACCGCTTCTGTTCGTCGGGCCTGCAGGCCGTGGCAATGGCTGCCGACCGCATTCGTCTCGGCGAGGCCGATCTCATGATCGGCGGCGGCACCGAGAGCATGAGCATGGTGCCGATGATGGGTTATCACCCGGTGTTCAATCCGGCCATCTACGACAACGAACATATCGGCATCGCCTACGGCATGGGCATCACCGCCGAGAAGGTCGCCGAGCAATGGCAGGTCACGCGCGAGCAGCAGGATGCATTCGCTGTCGCCAGCCACGCCAAGGCGCTGGCTGCGATCGCCGCAGGTGAATTCGCCGACGAGATCGCGCCATACACACTGGCCGATCACTATCCGAATCTGGCCACGCGTGGGACTGTGGACGACATGCGCATCGTCAAGAACGACGAAGGTCCGCGCGCCGGCACCACGCTCGACGCGCTGGCGAAATTGAAAACCGTGTTCCGCGCGGGCGGCAGCGTCACCGCCGGCAATTCCTCGCAGATGTCCGACGGCGCCGGCGCCGTGCTGCTCGCCAGCGAACAGGCGATCAAGGATTACAACCTCACACCGCTGGCCCGCTTTGTCGGCTTCGCCGTCGCTGGCGTGCCGCCCGAAATCATGGGCATCGGCCCCAAGGCCGCGATTCCGAAAGCACTCAAGCAGACTGGCATCAAGCAGGACGATCTGGACTGGATCGAACTCAACGAAGCGTTCGCAGCGCAAGCGCTTGCGGTGATCAGGGATCTCGGCCTCAACCCCGACAAGGTCAACCCGCTCGGCGGCGCAATCGCCCTCGGCCACCCGCTTGGCGCGACCGGCGCCGTGCGCATCGCGACCTTGGTCAACGGCCTGCGCCGGCGCAAACAAAAATACGGCATGGTGACGATGTGCATCGGCACCGGGATGGGCGCGGCGGGGGTGTTTGAGGCACTCTGAATTTTTCAGATGGATTAGTGCGTAGGCTGGGTTGAACGCAGTGAAACCCAGCAATTCGAGACGCTGTCATGCTGGGCATCGCTGCTCTCAGCCCAGCCTACATTTTGTAGGATGTTTCGTTTGACGTATTACGCCAAACGTAATTTTATCGTCAAATGATACTCGGCTTCCGCTGCAAGGACACGCAAGCGCTGTTCGAGGGTGGCGATCCACGACGATTCCGTGCGATCAAGGAAGCTGCAATGCGCAAGCTGACGGAACTCGATGCGGCAAATACGCTGGAGTTTCTGCGCTCACCGCCGGGCAACCAGCTCGAAGCGTTGAAGCACGATCGCGTTGGCCAGCACAATATCCGCATCAACCGGCAATGGCGCTTGTGCTTTGTATGGACAACAGCCGGGCCGACAAACGTCGAAATCGTGAATTACCATTGAGAGAGTCGTGACATGAACCTTCCCGTCAACCGCATGCGCCCTGTGCACCCTGGCGAAATCCTGCGCGAGGATTTCCTGGCTCCGCTGGATATGAGCGCCAATGCCTTGGCTGTCGCGTTGAGCGTGCCGGCTACTCGCATCCATGAAATCGTCAACGAGCGGCGCGGGATCAGCGCCGACACGGCGGAGCGTCTTGCACGCTACTTCGGCGGCGATGCCGTGTCGTGGCTGAACTTGCAGGCGACTTGCGATCTCAAGACTCTGCCGACGCGCAAGGAAATCCTACGCCGGGTGGAGCCACGCGCCGCATGATGAGTAGGATGGGTTAGCGCCGCAGGCGCGTAACCCGTCATTCGCGGTCTCGTTGGGTTACGCCGCTACTCGGCTAACCCAACCTACAAAACCTCAATCACACAGGAGAGTTCCATGATCGGCTACGTCACCCTCGGTACCAAGGATTTACCACGCTCCTCGGCATTCTACGACGCACTGCTTGGCACGATCGGCGCAAAACGCTGGATGGGCAACGACAAGTTTGTCGCTTGGAGCGTTTCGCCTGGCCAGCCTTCGCTCAGCGTCACCCTGCCGCACGACGGCAAGCCGGCAACGGTCGGCAATGGCGTGATGGTCGCGCTGGCCATGGACAGCAAGGAAAGGGTCGACGCGTTCTACAAGAAAGCGCTGGAACTGGGCGGTACCGACGAAGGCCCCGCAGGGCCGCGCGGCGAAGGCTTCTACGCCGGCTATTTCCGTGATCTGGACGGCAACAAATTGAGCGCGTTCTGCATGGGCTGAGCGCCACCGGAACCAACCGCCGCCTGCGGCAGTCTGTGTCTCGTCTGCACGAACCGGACTACTGCCAATGACCCTGCACTCGCGTCTCGCTCGTCTCCTGGCCGAATACAAATCCCTGCTGCTGTTCTTCGCCTTGATGGCGGTGTTCCGCTCGGCCGTGGCGGACTGGATGTACGTACCGAGTGGTTCGATGAACCCGACCATCGTCGAAGGCGATCGCATCCTCGTCGACAAATCGGCGTACGGGCTGCGCGTGCCCTTCACGACACATCGTTTGACCCAAGGCAGCGATCCGCAGCGCGGCGATATCGTGATCTTTCCATCGCCCAAGGACGACATGACCCTGGTCAAGCGCGTGATCGGCGTGCCGGGCGACACCATCCAAATGATCGACGAACATCTGCTCGTCAACGGCGCCGAGATGAAGTACGTGCCAACAAGCGAGCGCGCGGATGCTGAGTTGCCCAGCCTGACGCGCAGCCAGCAGCGCTATTATCTCAGCGAAAATCTCGTCGGCAAATCGCATCCGATCATGGTGCTGCCGGATCGTTATGCGATGCGCTCGTTCGGTCCGCTGACCGTGCCGTCGGGAAAATACTTCATGCTCGGCGACAGCCGCGACAATAGCGGGGACTCACGCTACTTCGGCTCCGTGCCGCGCGACAGCATCGTCGGCCGCGCATGGAGCGTTGCCTACTCGCTCGATGCCGATCGCTGGTATCTGCCGCGCAGCGATCGTTTTTTCGATCCGCTTTATTGACGGAAGCGGGATCTGCCCGGGACTAAACCAGCTTCGGCAATCGCCCGCGCACATTCTCGATATCGAACGGCCCGCGTTCGGCGATCAGCTCGCGCGCGGCATCGACCTGACCCCACACGTTCCACAGCAGCACGCCGCGCACGCGGCCATCGTCGAGGTAATAGACAACGCCTTCGCGAAACGGCTGCGTCCACTGCTCGACCACGTCGAGGCGATCGTCGAGCAGGCCGACGGCTTCGTAGCCGAGATCGAACAGATCGGAGTAGAAGAATGGCAGCGTGGTATACGCCTCGTCGGCGCCGGTCATGACGCGACCGGCATGATGGCCCATGCTGATCGCCGCGTTCTCGTGTTCCACGCGCATGCGCTGATCCAGGGCGACATTGTGGAAATTGGCGACATCGCCGGCCGCCCAGATATCGAAATCGCTGCTGCGCAAGCGCTCGTCGACGACGATGCCGTTGTCCGTTTTCAGTCCGGCTTGCTCGGCGAGAGCAGTGTTTGGCGTGACACCAAGGCCGGCAACGACCGCATCGACACGTAGCGTCGTGTTGTCCGACAGCGTCAGCTCGACGCTGGAATCGTCCGCCTTGCCACCGACGACTTTCGCACCGGACCGCAACTCGACGCCACGTTCGCGGAAGTAGTCGCTGATGAAATTCGCGAGTGCACGCGGATAACGCCCGGCACCGATCGCCTCGCCAGGAAACAGCATCGTGACCTTGCAGCCGTTGCTCGCCAGCGACGCGGCGAGTTCGCTGCCGATAAAGCCGCCGCCGACCACCGCGATATGCGCGCCGGCGACCGCGTAACGGCGCAGCGCAAGGTAATCGTCGAGCGTGCGGAAATGGATCACGCGCTCGCCGGCGAAGGGCAAGCGCCGCGGCGTGGCGCCCGTGGCGAGAAGCAGGCGACGATAGCGGTAAATGTCACCGTGGTCGTCACGCACGCTGCGGTCGTCGCGATCGATTGATTCGGCATGCCGGCCCAGATGCAATTCCGCGCCGCTCCTTGCCGTGCCCAGATCGATCGCCTCCGGCGTCTTGTCGCCCTTCCACAGCGCCTTGGACAACGGCGGGCGTTCGTACGGGGCCTGCGCCTCGTCACCGACCATGCCAATGCGCGCCGCCGGATCGCCTGCGCGGATTGCTTTGGCCGCCGCGTCGCCGGTCATGCCGGCACCGATGATCAGATAGTCGTAAAGATGTTCCACGATCCAACTCCCGAAAGCGCAGCGCGTGCGGCCGCGACCGCGATCAAACCAGTACGACGTTGACCTCGACGTTGCCGCGCGTGGCGTTCGAGTACGGGCAAATCTCGCTGTGCGCCTTGTCGACCAGCGACTGCGCCACGGCACGATCCACGCCGGGTATCGAAACCTTGAGTTCGACCGCAATGCCGAAGCCGTTCGGGATCGGCCCGATGCTGACCGCGCTTTCGATCGACGTATCCGCGGGTACGGCCACCTTGGCAAGCGTGCCGGCGTATTTCACCGCACCGATAAAACAGGCCGCGTAACCCACCGCGAACAGTTGCTCGGGATTGACGCCCTCGCCCGTGCCGCCCATTTCCTTCGGCGGCTTGAGCACGACATCGATGCGCCCGTCGGAACTCCTGGCGCGGCCATCGCGGCCGCCGGTGGCTGTGGCATGCGCGGTGTAAGCAACTTTTTCGAGTTTGGTGGTCATGTGCTGCTCCTGGTGAACGATTGCCCCGACTGCCGAGGATAGAGCAAACGAAAACTGCGAGTGTTCGGATTGTGTTTGCTTGCTGCGAATTGGGCTTGCTATTTTTTTGGTCCCGGAACCGGGGTCTCCGCCTGCAGGCCCACCTGCAGCCAGCCAAGATTGAGACCAATTGCACCGGCGTTGGAATCCGCCCATGCGTAGGCGAGTGATTTGCCAGTTGCGTCTTCAATCACGTCCAATTGCAGCACGATCAAGCCGCGCTCAGGGTAGTTTCGGCGCGTCAGCTCCAGGGAATAGCCGCTGTTCGCACCATCCCGCCAATGCAGCGGAACACGGTTGCCGAGTTGCAAATGCAGATCGTTCTGCATATGCCAGTCGGTATTGTTTGCTCGCGCCTGCGGCCCACCGCCGCTGATTGCGGCCCAGCCCGTGTATACGGGCAGCGTCTGCATCGCGACTCGCGCAGAGTTTTCCGCAACCGGTTTCTGCATCGTCGCACACGCACTCAGCAGCGACAGGGCGAACAGGCAAATCCAACGCATCGGCAGTATCTCCGCTGGCTGTACGACGAGGCAAGACGCAGCGGCCTCTTGCCGCAGGAGCCGTGGTCACCGACCACGCGCAAAGTATAACTCGCCTGCAGCGGCGGCTTGCCAGAACAGCTGTTCGCCGAGTCTTGCGCGGGCACCGACGCGAAACCACACGCAAGCGAGCACGGCTCAAATCGTTGCCAATGCCTGTTGCAGGTCGGCGATCAGGACATCGGGTTCTTCCAGGCCGATCGACAGGCGCACGAGATTGAGCGATGCACCACCGGCCGGCGGATGCAGCGGCGCATTCGACGGATAAACGACGCAGACAGGAAACATCAGCGATTCGTAGCCACCCCACGACACTGTCATCAGGAAGCGCTTGAGCGCGTTGCAGAAGCGCTCGACGCCGGCCACATCATCCACGCGCAGCGCGATCGTCAACAGACCACTCGCGCCCTGCATCTGCGCCTGTGCCAGACCGAACTGCGGATGCGAGGCATCGTGCGGAAAGTATATCTTTTCTACTTTTCCCTGATCGTGCAGAAACGCGATCACCTCGCGCGTGGTCTGCGCGATGCGCTGCATGCGGATCTGCAGGGTGCGCAGGCCGCGGATCATCAGCCAGGCATCGTGCGGCGAAAGAATCGCGCCACAGGTCATGTACGGGCCTTTGAAAACCTGGCGGATGATCGCCTCGCTCGCGCACAGTGCGCCGGCCACGACATCGCTGTGGCCGTTCAAGTACTTCGTCGCCGAATGCGCCACCATGTCGATGCCGAGCCCGAGCGGCGACTGGTTCAGCGGCGTGGCATAGCTGTTGTCGCAGAGCGTGCGGATGCCGTGCGCCTTGGCAAGCTGCGCGACCGCGGCAAGATCCTGCAATTCGTAGGTCATCGAATTCGGACTTTCGAGCACGATGAGTTTGGTCTGCGCCTTGATCGCCTGCGCGAAGTTGCCGACTTCGGTGCCATCGATGAAGCTGGTGGTCACGCCGAAGCGGCCGAGCAGGTCGCGCAGTACCGCGCGTGTCCACGAATACGGCCGCGCAACGCAGATGACATGATCGCCCGCGCCGACGCTCGCCATCGCCGCGGCGGCGATCGCAGCGGCGCCGCTGCCGAACATCAGGCAATCCTCGGCACCTTCGAGCGCGGCGACTTTCTTGCGCAGGATTTCTACGGTGGGGTTGTTGCCGCGCGTGTAGGTCGTGCGCCTGAACTCGTCGCGAAAACTCTCGCGCATCGCGGCGACATCGGGGAAGGCGAAGATCGAACTCTGGAAAATCGGCGGCGACACCGCGCCGCGATAGCTTTCGCGATCTTCGCCGAGATGATTGAGGATGTAGCTGAGGTCCCGCGGGACTCGAGGTTCGGGACTCGGGACTCGGGCATCACGGCCGCCTTCGGCTCTATCGTTCATCAGTTAATCCTGCGCATATACCGTAAAGCGTGCAATTGGACCGCCCATTCCACCAGACGGTTTGCCTGCTCTTACGAGTCCCGAGTCCCGAGTCCCGAGTCCCGCCCAAATCCCGATTCCCGAATAAACTCCCGCGTCGCCTGCGCCAGCTTTGGATCCTGCATCGCCATGTGCAGGGTCGCCTTGACCAGGCCGAGCTTGTTGCCGCAGTCGAAGCGTGTACCTTCGAAACGGTAGGCGAGCACCGGATGTTCGTGCAGCAGGGCTTCGATCGCGTCGGTCAATTGAATCTCGCCGCCGGCGCCGGGTTTGGTATTTTCCAGCAGCGAAAAAATCCGCCCCGGCAGCACATAGCGGCCGACGATGGCGAGATTGGACGGGGCGACCGCCGGTTTGGGCTTCTCGACGACGAGCTTGATCTTCGCCGCGCGATCCGAAATCGGGCTCGCGTCGACGATGCCGTACTTGTCGGTCTGGTCGTGCGGCACTTCCTCCACGGCGATGACGCCGGCATTTTCCTTGTCCGCCAACTTGGCCATCTGGCGCAGCGCACCGGCTCCCTTGTTCCAGATCAGGTCGTCGGCGAGGATGACGCCGAACGGCTCGTCGCCGACCACGGGTTTGGCGCATAGCACCGCGTGGCCCAGACCAAGCGCCTCGGGTTGAGTGACGAAAACGCAGCGTACATTTTTCGGCAACGTGCCGCGGACGAGCGCAAGCAGATCCTCCTTGCCCGACTTCGACAGCTTGCTTTCGAGTTCGTAGGCTTTGTCGAAGTAATCCGCGATCGCGTGCTTGTAGCGATTGGTGACGAAAATCAGCGTGTCGGCGCCCGCATCGACGGCTTCGTCGACCGCGTACTGGATCAGCGGCTTGTCCAGCACCGGCAGCATTTCCTTGGCCACGACCTTGGTCGCCGGCAGAAAACGCGTGCCGAGTCCGGCCACGGGGAACACGACCTTGCGCAGCGGTTTCGTCATTGTTATTCCTTGAGTATCGGATGACCACCAGCTGCGAGATTATCGCCGCAAAGCACGCAAAAGACGCAAAGAAAATCTTTATTTTGCGTTCTTCGCGCCCTTTGCGGCGAAGGCTCTGATGTTATGCCTGATTGCGCGCGATCGGCACGACTTCGGCGTCACCGTCATCGCGCGCGGCGAATTCGGGCAGCAGACTGGTGAGGCAGCGACGCAGGGTTTCCTCGTCGTATTCGCGCACCGCCTGCGCAGCCTTGGTCAATTGCGCATTGAGCAGCTCCCACGACATGCCGCGCGGCTGGGCGAGGAAAATCTTCGCGTGACTCGTGCTGCGATAGCTTTCCTGCGAATGGAACAGTTCCTCGAACAGTTTTTCTCCAGGACGCAGGCCCGTGTATACAATGTGCACATCGCGCCCCGGCACTTTGTTGGCGAGGCGGATCATCTGCTCGGCAAGGTAGGCGATCCTGACCGGCTCGCCCATGTCGAGCGCGAAAATCTCGCCACCCTGCCCGAGCACGCTGGCCTGCAGAATCAATTGGCAGGCTTCGGGAATGGTCATGAAGTAGCGCGAGATCTGCGGATGCGTCACCGTCACCGGCCCGCCGTTGCGGATCTGCTCGCGGAACAGCGGCACCACGCTGCCGGCGGAATCGAGAACGTTGCCGAAACGCACCGTGATGAAACGCGTCGAGGATTTCGCCGCGAAGTTCTGGCAGAAAATTTCCGCAGCGCGCTTGCACGCGCCCATCACGCTGGTCGGATTGACCGCCTTGTCGGTCGAGATCAGCACGAAGCTGCCGACGCCGAAGCGATCGGCGGCCTGTGCCGCGGTCTGCGTGCCGAGCACATTGTTGCGGAACGCCTCGCGCACCTGAGTCTGCAACAGCGGTACATGCTTGAACGCGGCGGCATGAAACACGATTTGCGGGCGCGCCTGGCCGAACACGCGCTCGCACACGGCGGCGTCGCCGCAGTCACCAAGCACGGCGTTGAACAGGAGGTCGGGGAACTCCTGCGTCAGCTCCTGTTCAATTTTATACAAATTATACTCGGACAATTCGAGCACGGACAGCGACTCGACCCCGAGCCGCGCAACCTGACGGCAAAGTTCCGCGCCGATCGAGCCGCCGCCGCCGGTGACCAGCACGCGTGCGCCGGAAAGCCCGGTGCGGATCGCCGTCCAGTCGAGCTGCACCGGATCGCGGCCGAGCAGATCCTCGATCGCGACCTCTTTCAATTGATTGAAGCCCATACGGCCGGCGACGACATCCTGCAACCGCGGCACGGTGCGGAACGCGATATTCGTCGCCTCGCACAACTCGACCACGCGCTGCATTTGCGCGTTGCTCGCCGAGGGCATCGCGATCAGCAGCATTTCCGCGGCGACTTCGCGCGCGCGGTCGGGCAATTGTTCGAGCGTGCCGAGTACGGGCACGCCATGTACTTTCGCCCCGCGCAATGCGGTGTTGTCGTCCAGCATGCCCACCGGACGATAGCGATTCTCATGGGCAAGCTCGCGGATCAGGGTTTCCCCCGCACGGCCCGCGCCGAGCACGAGTACGCGTTTGGCCGGTATACCTCGCGCGAGGTCGAAACGACTGTCCTTCCAATAGCGGTAAACCAGCCGCGGCACGCCGAGAAACACCACGAGCAGCGCGGGATAGACGACAAGCACGCCGCGCGGAACCGTGTCGAGGCGGTTGTAGAGAAACAGCGCGACGGCGATGCCAAGCGCACCGAGCACGCCAGCGCGCAGGATGTTCCACAGATCCGGCAGACTCGCGAAGCGCCACAAGCCCTTGTACAGACCGGTCCACCACAGTACGAGCCCCTGGACAAGAACGACGATGCCGGTTTCCGGCGAGAACCAGAAAGGCGGCGGCAGGTTTGGCGCGAAGCTGTAACGCATCAGGTTGGTCGCGATCCATGCGAGCCATACCATCGCCAGATCGTGCAGCACGACGGCGAGGCGCGGGTGGATCGCGGCGATCAGGCTGCGCGGGCGCATGGCTGGAATATTTTCATTCTGTATTTTTTAATTTTGCCGCAGTTTTGCTTTTGCCGCACTTTTCATTTTCTGGATGCACCAGCGTTTGCCGAATATCCACAGCCCAACCGCAAGCGCGTAGACGGCGACAACCCAGGCAAGTCCTCCAGCGTGCACTGGAGCGATCATGCCGTCGCCGTGATCGGCAAGAATCAAGACCGGCGTTACGATCAACAAGTTCCAGCCCATGTACAGCGCGACGACGCCCGCATGCGAAAAACCGCTGCGTGCCAGCCACTGGTAAAGGTGTTCGCGGTGCGCACTATACCAGCGGCGCCCGCGCAGCATGCGCGAAAGCAAGGTGCAGGTCGCGTCGGTAACGAAACCCGAACAGGCGATCGCACCTGCCAGCAAAAGCGGGGGCCACGATACGAGCACGACCACGCCGATCAGCAGACCCAGCGCACCGCTGCCGACATCGCCCATGAAAACCCGCGCGCGCGGAAAATTGAACGGCAGGAAACCTGCGACTGCAGCGGCGAGCAGCAGCAGTTGCCAAGCGTGAGGTCGGCCAGCCGACAACGTCGCCAGGCACAGAAAGACGAAAATGGCCTGGCATGCAAGCAGGCCGTCGATCCCATCCATGAAATTGTGCAAATTGATCGACCAAAGCAATCCGCCGGCGATGATGCCCGCGAGCAGCACGATTTCCAGCATCAGCAAGTCGCTCGCGGGCGAAGCGAAATACGACACAAATGGAGAAAGCAGGATGACCACGGCTGCAACCTGTACCAGCAACCGACTGCGCGCCGACAGGCTGCGGTGATCGTCGACCCAACCCACTGCCGCAACCAGCGCGAGAGCCACACCAAAGGTCAGCGGGAAATGAAACACCCCAGCGTCAGGTAACAGCCAGGCCGACAGAAAAATCGCCACGAGCGCCGCAATCACGATGCCAATGCCGCCGCCGCGCGGCGTCGGCCGCTCATGCGAGCGCCGGCGACCGGGCTGATCGATCAGGTGATGTCGATGCGCGTAGCGAATGCTCGACCACGTGACCGATGCGGACAGAAAAAATATGGCCAGTACGCTTCCCCACCAGCGCGGATCGGAGGGGTGCGACCACCAATCCAGCGGCTGCACGCCTACTCGCCCGGCACGCCGTGGATCGGCCGCACCGAGCCCCAGGTCTTGCAACTCGGGCATTGCCAATGATGCGATTTGGCGCCGAAGCCGCAGCGCGTGCAGCGATACGCCGACTGGCCTTCGAGTAGGCGCCGCGCAAGGTCCTGCAGCACGAGCAGGTTTTCGCGCGCCTCGCCCTTGGACTTGTGCAGGTCGGTCACGATCAGGGTCATCAGGCCGCGCACGGACGGCCGCTGGCGCAGCTGGCGCGTGAGGAATTCGATCGCGATCGGTTCGCCGCGCGTGCTGGCGAACAATTTCGCCAGTGCAATCACCGGCGCGACACCGCGCGAACGGTCCATGATGTCGAGCAGGAATTTCTCCGCGCGCTGCATCTGGCCCATGCGCGCATAGCAATCGAGAAGCTGCGGCAGGATCTCCGGCACGTAGTCGACATCGAGCGTGGCGACGCGCTCGAATGCAATCGCCGCAGCTTTCAGGTCGCCCTGCTGCAATTCCAGGTGGCCAAGCACGATATGCGCGCGCACGCTTTCCGGCTGGCTCTCGAACGCCTGCTCGAGATACGAGTGCGCCTCGGTGAAATTCTTCGCGCTGCGCGACTGCTCGGCGAGTTCGCAATAGAACTGCGCGATCACCGCGCCCTGCGATTCGTCGCTAATTTTCTCCAGGCGGCGTGCGTGCGCGATCGCCTCGTTCCAGTCCTTCTCGTGCTGGTAGATGCCGATCAGATGCTTCAGCGCGGACGGCACCTGCGCATGCATCGCGACGAGATCGCTGAACAGCGTCTCGGCGCGGTCAAGCAGACCGGCGCGCATGTAGTCTTCGCCGAGTTCGAGCATGGCGACGGTTTTTTCCTCGACCGAGAGATTCGGCCGCGCGATCAGGTGCTGGTGCACGCGGATCGCACGATCGACCTCGCCGCGGCGGCGGAACAGGTTGCCGAGCGCGAGATGCGTTTCCACCGTGTCGCGGTTGAACTCCGCGAGTTGCAGGAACACTTCGATCGCCTTGTCCGGCTGCTCGTTGAGCAGATAATTCAGGCCGCGAAAATAGCTCGACGACAGCTCGGACACGCGCACGCGACGCGAGCGGTCGCTGGCGCGCCGGCCCAGATACCAGCCCGACGCGGCGGCGATCGGCAGCAGTATCGCCGCGATCGTGACCAGCCATTGCGAGAGTGCCATCAGCCGTCGCCGCGTGCTGTCGCGCTGGAGGTATCGGCGGCGGCGTGCAGACGCTTCAGCTCGCGCGTCTGCACCTGCACGCGCCGGCGCAGGCGTAAAACGAGGCCGATATAGACCAGCAGGCCGCCGAGCAGCCAGCCCAGCAACAAGGCGGCCAGCAAGGCCGCACCCTTGGGCAAATGCACTTCGGCGTAATAGAAATCGAGGACGACGTTTTCGCTGTTGAGCGCGCCGAACAGCGCGCCAAACGCGGCGAAAACGAAAACCAGCAGGATCATTGCAAAGCGCATGCCGAAATCCGGTAACCGATGTCTGTGATTATCGCCGAATACTCAAGACGACGCAGACGAAAGATTGGTGAGCGCAGAGGGCGAGGCGTAGTGACTTGCCCTGTCGGCTCACCTCTCCGGCTGGAGGGAGAGGTCGGCGCGGTAGCGCGGCCGGGTGAGGGTGGCGCAACATGGAGCGCGCGTGCTTCGCCTGCGCCACCCTCATCCGCCTTCGGCACTTTCTCCCGCCAGCGGGAGAAGGGAATAGAACTGAGCTTTCACGTAAGATTATTTGCGGACCGACACACTAGCGCACAGTCTCATTGACGCGCTCACGCAGTTCCTTGCCGGGCTTGAAATGCGGCACGTATTTGCCGGGCAGCGCCACAGGCGTGCCGGTCTTGGGGTTGCGGCCCATGCGCGGTGGGCGGAAATGCAGAGAAAAACTGCCGAAGCCGCGAATTTCGATGCGCTCGCCGCGGGCCAGCGCCTGGCTCATCTGCTCGAGCGCGTTCTTGACGGCGAGTTCCACATCGTTGAACGCCAGATGGCTCTGACGCCCGGCCAAGGCTTCGATCAACTCCGACTTGGTCATGGGTAGTGAATCCGTAAAAGAAGGCCAGTCGCGACGAGTCGCGACCCGGGCCGAAACGGCCCGGGCAGCGAAACGCAGTTGGATTACTCGGACTTGTTGTTCAGTTGTTCCTTGAGCAACGCACCGAGCTTGGTCGTACCGCCGGCATTGGACTGGTATTCCTCCAGCGCCGATTGCAATTCCTCGTCGTCCTTGGCGCGGATCGACAATTGCAGCAGACGGCCCTTGCGGTCCATGCCGGTGTACTTGGCCTCGACCTTGTCGCCGACCTTGAGATGCTGGGTAGCATCCTCGATGCGCTCCTTGGCGATGTCGTTCGCACGCAGATAGCCCTCGACGCCTTCGCCGAGATCGATCGTCGCGCCCTTGGCGTCGACTTCCTTCACGGTGCCGTTGACGATGCTGCCACGCGGATGCGCCGCCATGAACTGGCCGAACGGATCCTGCTCGAGCTGCTTGATGCCGAGCGAGATGCGCTCGCGCTCCGGATCGACCGCAAGCACCACGGCTTCGACCGTGTCGCCCTTCTTGAACTGGCGCACGAGATCTTCGCCGGTCGCCTGCCAGGAGATGTCGGACAGATGCACCAGACCATCAATGCCGCCGTCGAGACCGATGAAGATGCCGAAATCGGTGATCGACTTGATCTGCCCGGACACCTTGTCGTTCTTCTTGTGGATCGCCGCGAACGCTTCCCACGGATTGGCGTGGGTCTGCTTCATGCCGAGCGAGATACGACGACGCTCTTCGTCCACGTCGAGCACCATGACCTCGGTTTCGTCGCCGACCTGGACGAGTTTCGCCGGGTTGACGTTCTTGTTGGTCCAGTCCATTTCCGACACGTGCACGAGACCTTCGACGCCGGGTTCGAGTTCGACGAAGCAACCGTAGTCGGTCACATTCGATACCTTGCCGATCAGGCGCGTACCGGTCGGGTAGCGGCGCGCGATCGAGACCCAGGGATCTTCGCCGAGCTGCTTCAGGCCCAGAGAGACGCGGTTGCGCTCGCGGTCGAAGCGCAGCACGCGCACTTCGAGCTCATCGCCGACGTTGACCACTTCGGACGGATGACGCACGCGCTTCCACGCCATATCGGTGATATGCAACAGGCCGTCGATACCACCGAGGTCGACGAACGCGCCGTAATCGGTGAGGTTCTTGACCACGCCCTTGATGACTGCGCCTTCCTGCAGGCGATCGAGCAGCTGCTCGCGCTCCTCGGAGTGCTCGCTCTCGACCACCGCGCGGCGCGAGACCACCACGTTGTTGCGCTTGCGGTCGAGCTTGATGATCTTGAATTCCAGATCCTTGCCTTCGATGAACACCGGATCGCGCACCGGGCGCACATCCACAAGTGATCCGGGCAGGAACGCGCGCACATCCTTGATGTCCACGGTAAAGCCGCCCTTGACCTTGCCCGATACGCGGCCGGTCACGGTGGCGTTGGCCTTCTGCGCTTCTTCCAGTTCGTCCCATACCATGGAACGCTTGGCCTTTTCGCGCGACAGGCGGGTTTCGCCGAAGCCGTCTTCGATGGCGTCGAGGGCTACCTTCACCTCGTCGCCGACTTTAACTTCCAGTTCGCCCTGCTCGTTGAAGAATTGCTCGATCGGCACGATGCCTTCGGACTTGAGCCCCGCGTTGACGACGACCACGTCGTTGCGGATTTCCACCACGATGCCCGAGACGATGGTTCCGGGCTTCAATTTCGCCAGGGTCTGGCTCTGTTCAAACAGTTCGGCAAATGATTCAGTCATATTGTTCCAGTTGATTCCAAGATCGTCTGCTTCGACGCAGTGCGATCCACCTGTTATGGCGCCTGGGAAGATTCCGCAGCACCGTTGCTGTTCCCCGCCGCGCGAGCGGCGGGACCTGTTGAAGCGCGATCCGCGAGGATCGCCCTCAAATACTTTTCAAGAAAACCTGCGCCAGTGCAGCGAACCGCACATTGCGCAAAGCGAGCTCGAGTTCCTTCAGCGCATCCCGTGCTCGCGTGCCAGATCCAATACCTTGGCGACGACGACCTCGATCGGCATCCCGGTCGAATCGATCGATACGGCATCCGTCGCCGGCTTGAGCGGCGCCACCGCACGTCCGGCGTCGCGCACGTCGCGCGCCTCGATCTCGCGCAAAAGGGCGGCAAGTGTAACGCCCAAGCCCTTTTCTTTCAACTGCTTATAA
>NZ_DATBQK010000087.1:0-19260 GCF_036560865.1 Rudaea sp. | reverse complement strand
GCCAGCTGATCCAGCACTTCGTCACCAGCAACCCAACCCCGGACTACGTCGCACGTGTGAGCGCCGTGTTCAGCGCGAATGGCGGCGATCTCGGCAAGGTGATCACCGCGGTGCTGACCGACAACGAAGCGCTGACCGGATCGATTCCGTCGCAATACCACAGCTACGTATTCGGCAAGGCGCGCGAACCGCTGCTCAAGCTCACTGCACTCTGGCGTTACTATGGCGCCGCCGCGCAAAATGGCTTGTATACATTTTCCAATCCGCAGACCAGCTACGCGCAACGCCCGCAGGGCGCAGCGTCGGTATTCAATTTCTATTCGCCGGGCTACCTGCCGCCCGGAGAGCTTGCCAGCGCCGGTTTGTTCGCGCCGGAATTCCAGATCCTCAGCGAATCCACCACAGTGACCACGGCCAACGACCTTACCAATCGCGTCGGCGCGTATGTCGGCAACAGCAAAAATACCGCAAGCACGATCGCGATCGATCTGGGTAATCTGAACGCTCTGGCAGCGAACTCCGGCGCTCTGGTCGACCAGGTCGATCACGACCTGCTTTACGGCAGCATGAGCGGGACGACGCGGACGAATCTGGTCAACCTGATCAATACCATGGCTGCGAGCAATCCCACGGCGCGCGCGCAGGCCGCATTGCAGCTCGTGCTTGCCTCGCCCGAATTCGCCATTCAGAAGTGAGACGCATCATGTCCACAGCATTCTCCCGTTCACGGCGCGATTTCCTGCGCGACGCCGCATGCAGCAGCATCGCCTGCGCCACCGGCGGTGCCCTGCTGACCCAGTTCGGCCTGATGAATTCCGCGCTGGCCCAGTCCTGCAGCTATGGCGCGGTCAACGACTACAAGGCCCTGATCTGCATTTTTCTGCTCGGTGGCAACGACTCGTGGAACATGCTGATCCCGAGCGACGCGGCGCGTTACGCAACCTACAGCACTTCGCGCAGCGGCGGCGCACCACAAGGCATGGCGATCGCGCAGAGCAGCCTCGTGCCGGTGAACGTTCTCGGCGCAGCCAGCGGCGAAACCTACGGACTGCATCCGAACCTCACCGAGTTGGCGAATGTTTTCAACAGCGGCAATGGCGCCTTCGTGGTGAATGTCGGCACGGCCCTGCAGCCGGTCACCAAGACGCAATATCTCAGCCCGGCCTATCCGGTCCCACCCCAATTGTTCTCGCACGCCGATCAGCAGGCACAATGGCAATACGGCCAGCCGCAGGAAAATGGTATCACCGGCTGGGGTGGCCTGATCGCGGATCGGCTGCATGTGCTCAATCCCGGCGCGACGATTCCGATGTCGATTTCCCTGAGCGGGCAGAATCGCTTTCAGGCCGGCGTTTCGGTCCAGCCCTATACCTTGTCGAGCAGTGGTCCCGCCGGCTTGTCGGGCTATACCGGCAGCGCTGGCGCTGCACGGCTGAGCACACTTGAGAGCATGCTCGCGGAAACCTATCCGGATCCGCTTTCACGCACGTACGCGTCTACCGTGAGCAATTCACTGGCCTACTACAATACGATGCAAGCCGCGCTGAGCAACGCCCCAGCGTTGACGACCCAATTCCCCACCAACAATCCGGTCGCCGCTGCGCTGGCGGAGATCGCCAAAATCATCTCGGTGCGCTCAACGCTCAAGGCGAATCGGCAGATATTCTTCATCAGCTATGGCAGCTTCGATACGCACGACAGCCAACTCGTCGAGCAGCCGCAGTTGTACACGACGATTTCCCAGGCCTTGGGCGCGTTTCATGATTGCACGGTCAACGATCTGGGAATTCCACAATCGATCACCACGTTCACCTTGTCCGAATTCGCGCGCACCTTGAACTCGAACGGCGACGGCACCGACCACGCTTGGGCCGGCATCCAGTTCGTCATGGGCGGCGCGGTAAAGGGTCAACGTCTTTACGGCGCGCCCGCAGCGAGTGGCAGCGTATTTCCCAACCAGGCGTTGAACGGTCCGGACTGTCTGGCGCGAGGACAGATGATTCCGGGTGTCTCCTGCGATCAGTATTCGGCAACGCTTGCGAGCTGGCTCGGCGTGCAAAGTTGCGATATCGCGACGATCTTTCCCTACCTGGGAAACTTCACGACGACGAATCTGGGCTTTCTCGGCTGAGGGAAGGGCCGATGTTCGGCTACAATGCGCGCCCTTGGACAACGACAGGGCGCGCGGCGTGCAAATCGATCAAACCAAAGCGGTCATAACGGGCGGCGTTTCCGGTCTCGGCCTTGCCGTCGCCAAACACCTTGTCGCGCACGGGGCGAAGGTTGCCCTGCTCGATATCGACGACGAGAAAGGCGCAGCGGCGGTGGCCGAGCTGGGCGCGGCGGCGGGTTATCAGCGCACCGATGTCACTTCCGAAAGCGATGTAGTCGCGGCGTTGAAACAGGCTGCCGAACGCATGGGCGGATTGAATGTCGCGATCAACTGCGCCGGCATCCTCGGCGCTGGCCGCGTGCTCGGCAAGGACGGCCCGATGCCGCTGAAGACTTTCCAGACCACGGTGTTGGTCAATCTGATCGGCAGCTTCAACGTGGCCAAGGCCGCCGCCGACCTGATGCAGCACAACGTGCCCGACGAAGGCAGACCGGGCGAAGACGGCGAACGCGGCGTGATCGTCAACACCGCATCGATCGCCGCCTATGAAGGGCAGATCGGCCAGGCTGCCTATGCGGCGTCCAAGGGTGGTGTGATCGGCATGACCCTGCCGATGGCGCGCGAATTCGCACGCATCGGCGTGCGCGTGATGACCGTCGCGCCGGGCGTATTCCACACGCCGATGGTCGGTGGTATGCCGGCCAATGTATACGAATCCCTTTGTGCACAAGTACCCTTTCCATCGCGCCTCGGCACACCCGAGGAATTCGCCGCGACCGTCGCTTTCATCCTCGAAAACCGCTACCTCAACGGCAGCGTGATTCGGCTGGATGGGGCGATTCGATTGGCACCGAAATGAGGCCGGGGAGATGAGTAGACGGGGAGACGGATAGAAGGAAGAACACTTCGCTGCGGTACGTTTCCCGTCTTCCCGTACGTCTCCCGTCTCACCGTCTGCCCGTCTGCCCGTCTGCCCAATTTCCCCAACCCATCAAGTCTCAATCTATTTATGAAAGCCTTCGAACTCAAACGCGGCAACGTCGTCGAACACAACGGCAAGGTCTGGCAGATTCGCGACATCGAACGCAGCTCGCCGCAGGCGCGCGGTGGCAATGTCACCTATCGCTTCATCATGTATTCGGTGCCCGGGGCGCAGAAGCTGGATCTGTCTCTGCGCGCCGACGACGATCTCAAGGAAACCGAGCTCGTTCGCCGCGCGGCAACTTTCTCCTACAAGGACGGCGAGGCATTCGTGTTCATGGACAGCGAGGATTACACCCAGTACACGCTCGACGCGGAGGCGGTCGGCGACGCGGCAGGCTATATCGTCGACGGCCTCGAAGGCTGCTATCTGCAATTGATCGACGATCAAGCCGTCGCCCTGCAGCTGCCGCAAACGGTGACGCTCCAGGTCGTCGACACCGCACCGGAACTGAAAGGCGCCACTGCGACCAAGCGGCCCAAACCCGCCAAGCTCAACACCGGCATCGAAATTCTGGTACCCGAATACGTGACCACCGGCGAGAAGATTCTGGTCAGCACGACGACGGGCGAATTCTCCGGCAGGGCATAAGCGCCAGATGTCCCCGCCCACGATCGCGTTGGCACCAGCTTTGCGCATTCGACCGGCGGCCTCTGCCGATGCGGTGGCTTTGGCCGATCTCGCCGAACGCACGTTCCGCGACACCTTCGCCGCCGTGAACACGCCTGCCAATGTGGCCGCGCATATCTCGGCGTCCTACAGTCCAGCGAAGCAACTGGCGGAAATCGGATCGCCGCAGATTCGTACCCTGCTCGTCGAACACGACGACTGCGCCATCGGTTACGCGCAACTGCGCAGCGGACACACACCGGAATGCGTAACCATGGGCGGCGCGATCGAGTTATGGCACTTCTATATCGACAAGGCCTGGCTCGGATGCGGCGTTGCCCAGCGCCTGATGGAGTCCGTTTTCGCTGAGGCTGCCAAACTTGGCATGCAAGCCATCTGGCTCGGTGTCTGGGAGCACAATCTGCGCGCGATCGCGTTTTATCGCAAATACGGGTTCCACGAAGTCGGCGCGCATGTATTTCATCTCGGTAACGATGCGCAGACCGATTCGATCATGGTTCGCGACCTCGTCTAAGTCGCTTGATTTTCGCGCAACCATTTGCGCGCCATGCGCCGCAACGAGTCGTCTGCGTCAGCGTCTTTCTCGACCGCAGCAATGTCGCGCCACCCCAGCGCATGTGATTCATCGCTGACTGAAAACGCCTCATTGCCGGTCGTGTGTACAACAAAGCGCACATCGTAGTGCCAGTGTGCTGGCTCATCGCCACGCGCCGGAATTTCGTGGCGATCCAGATCGAAAACTCCGGGTTCGACGACGAGATCGGACAAACCCGACTCCTCCTCCGCCTCGCGCAATGCGACGCGCGCGAGATCGGCATCGCCGTCGGCATGGCCACCAAGCTGCAGCCAGCGATCAAGCTTGCGGTGGTGGGTCAGCAATACACGCTGCCCATCTTTGCTGACCAGCCAAGCCGAACCGGTCAAATGGCCGTGGGCCAAGCTACGCTCGGCCGCATCGGCGTGCGCGCTCATGAAAACGCGAAACAGTGCGATCGAATCGGCCTCGTCGGCCTGCCGCTGGGCGTAGTCGTCAAGCAAGTCCAGCCAGCGCCGTTGGTGCGGTTGCAGGGATGGCGCTTGGGTTTCAGTCATTGGCTTGTGCAACACCGCTTGCTCGGCATCTTGTGGTCGCGTATTTTAGCCGATGCATCACGGCCCCGGACTGATCGAAGAAGGGCTGATGGTTGCACGACCATACGGCGGCCAGGTTGCTTCGGGTCGCCGTTTCGCAAAGCCACCAGCTCCGGGGAGCGCATCAATGCTTTTTTGGCGTGTAAAACCGCTCGACAAGATTCTCGAAACGGCTGAAAAGAAATCGCTCAAGCGCCAGCTCGGTCCAATCCAGCTGACCCTGCTCGGTATCGGTGCCGTGATCGGCACCGGTATCTTCGTCTTGACCGCCGAGGCCGGACAGAAAGCCGGTCCCGCCATGATGCTCGCCTTCGTCATCGCGGCCATCGTCTGCGGGCTTGCCGCGCTCGCCTATGCCGAACTGGCGGCGATGATCCCGGTATCCGGGTCAGCGTATACCTATACCTACGGCGTGCTCGGCGAATTCGTCGCATGGATCGTCGGCTGGGCGCTTGGACTCGAATACGGTATCGGCGCTGCCGTGGTCTGCGTCGGCTGGTCTGGCTACATGAACGGACTATTGGCGCATGCGGATCTTTTTGGTCTCGTGCAACCCGGCGCGCTAGCGCTACCAGAATATCTGCGCATGGGCCTGTTCGCTGGCGGCGGTTTCAACCTGCTCGCGTTCCTGATCGGCCTCGCGGTAACCGTGTTGCTGGTGATCGGCACCTCCAAGAGTGCGCGCGTCAACGCCGTGCTCGTGGCGATCAAGATCGTCGCGTTGACCATGTTCATCTTCGTCGCCTTCCCTGCAGTCAAGAGCAGCAATTTCGAACCATTCCTGCCCGGTGGCTGGGGCAGTCCGCTCGGCGGTGTCGGCGTGCTTGGCGCGGCGGCGTCGATCTTCTTCGCCTATGTCGGCTTCGACGCCGTGTCGACCGCAGCGGAGGAAACCAAGAATCCCAATCGCAATATCCCGATTGGTCTGATCGCTTCGCTGACGATCTGCACGATCTTCTATTTGCTGGTCGGCTACGCCGCGGCCGGTTCGGTAGGTGCGCAGCCGATGCTCGGCGCCGATGGCCTGCCGCTCGACCCTGGCACTCCGGCCATGGTGGCAGCCTGCGTCAACTCACAAGCCCTCGTCTGCAGCAACGAGCCACTCGCGCATGTGCTGCGCCTGCTCGGTCATAACGCTCTCGGCGACTGGATCGGCATCGCCGCGATCCTTGCCCTGCCCTCGGTCATTCTGATGATGATGTTCGGCCAGACCCGCATCTTCTTCACAATGTCGCGCGACGGTCTGCTGCCCGATGTGCTGTCGAAGGTGCATCCGCGCTTCTTCACCCCGCATGTGATCACGATCCTCACCGGCATCGTTGTCTCGATCTGCGCGGCGCTGTTCCCGGTCGGCAAGCTCGCCGATACCTCGAACTCCGGCACCCTGCTCGCGTTTGCCATGGTCTCGATCGGCGTGCTGATCCTGCGCAAGCAACAACCGGATCGTCCGCGCCCGTTCCGCACGCCATTCGCATGGATCGTCTGCCCGCTCGCGGTGTTCGGCTGCCTGCTGCTGTTCGTCAACCTGAGCATGACCGCGAAAGTGGTGTTCGTGGTGTGGGCCCTGATCGGCCTCGTGATCTACCGGTTGTATGGATACAAGCGCAGTCAGCTTGCTCCCGGCTATGTGGGTTGATCGAATGAGTGTCGGGTGATTGAAGCGGGCCGGCGTTCGCGCCGGCCAGTTTTTGAAGGACTCGGCTACAACGAATCAAGCGCTTGACGCGCTCGTTGAGGCGTCCATGCCTCACGTTGCAACTTCGCTGTATTGGAAATCGAATGCTCAAGCAACTGCTCCGCACCAAGCATCCGCTCGCCGTCAACAAGGAGGCAGGCGAACTGGAATTGCGCCGCACGCTCGGGCCCTGGGGCCTGACCGCGATCGGCATCGGTGCGGTGATCGGCGGCGGCATTTTCGTCATTACCGGCACGGCCGCGGCCGAGCATGCCGGTCCGGCGATCATCCTGTCCTTCGTGCTGGCGGCGATCTGCTGCACGTTCTGCGCGCTGTGCTATGCGGAGTTCGCGGCGATGGTGCCGGTATCGGGCTCTGCCTACTCCTATACCTACGCAACTTTGGGCGAAGGTGCCGCGTGGTTTATCGGCTGGATGCTGATCCTCGAGTACGGCGTGTCGGCCTCCGCGGTTGCGTCGAGCTGGACCGGCTACTTCGTCAGCCTGCTCGACCATGTCGGTATACATTTACCCGCCGCTTTGACCAACGCGCCGCTGGATGCGCAGCTCAAACCGACCGGCGCGGTCATGAACCTGCCCGCAGTGGGGATCGTGATGGCGCTGACCTGGCTGTGCTACATCGGCATCCGCGAGTCGGCCTCGGTCAATACCGTGATGGTCGCGTTGAAGGTTTGCCTGATCGTGCTCGTGATCTTCGCCGGTTGGAGCTATGTCGACACCAGCCTGTGGACGCCGTTCATTCCGGAGAGTCCCGAGCCCGGCAAGTACGGCTGGTCCGGCGTGCTGCGTGGCGCATCGATGGTGTTCTTCGCCTATATCGGTTTCGAGGCGACCTCGGTCGCTGCACAGGAATCGCTCAATCCCAAGCGCGACCTGCCGCTGGGCATGCTCGCGTCGCTGGCGATCTGCACCGTGCTCTACATCGGCATGGCCGCGGTACTCACCGGCCTGATGTCGTATACCCAGCTCGGCACCAGCGAGCCGGTAGTGACTGCCGTGGCTAGTCATCCGCAACTGGCCTGGCTGCGCTGGATCGTCGAAGTCGGTGCGCTGATCGGCCTGTCGAGCGTGATCCTGTGCATGGTTATCGGCCAGCCGCGCATCTTCATGATCATGGCCAACGACGGCCTGCTGCCGCCGGTGTTCTCGCGCATCCATCCGAAATATCGCACGCCGCATATCAACACGGTGATCACCGGCATCGGCATCGCCGTGCTTGCCGCGATATTTCCACTCGATATCCTTGGCGACCTGACTTCTATCGGCACCCTGATCAGTTTCGCCGCAGTCTGCGCCGGCGTGTGGATCCTGCGCATCTACCACCCCGAAATCCCGCGCCCGTTCCGCATCCCGGCCGCGCCGCTGATCTGCTTCCTCGGCGTGGCGAGCTGCCTGATCCTGCTGTCGACTTTCGGCTCGTACAACTGGTGGCTGACGACGATCTGGACTACCGTCGGATTCGTGCTGTACTTCAGCTACAGCTATCGTCACAGCAAGCTGCATCGCGAATTCGTCGCAGCTGCCGCACTGGCATCGCAGACCCACTAGCCACATCGCGACGAAGCGGACGTCTCACGGCGCGTCTTCGCGCGACCCGCCATTTCCATCCAGCCGGGCCTGCACTTCTTCCACCTGGGCGCGTTCGACCAGTTCCGCGGGCAGAGTCTTGCTCGCCTTGGCGCCAAGCTCGCGCAGTTTTTCCACTTGGCCAAGCAGATTGCCGCGCCCGGTATTGAGCTTGCCCGATGCCGACGCCAGTGAGCTGCGCGCCGCTTCGAACTTGTTGTGCGCATCCTGCAGATCGTCGACGAAGCCGGCGAATTTGTCGTAGAGCTTGCCCGCGCGGTCGGCGATTTCTAGCGCGTTGCGATTGCGATCGTCGAAGCGCCACAGGCTGCTCACTGTCTGCAGCGTCGCCAGCAGCGTCGAAGTCGTGACGATCACGATCTGCTTTTCCAGCGCGAATGCGTGCAGCGTGTCGTCATGGTGCACGGCTTCGATGTACGCCGCTTCGACCGGCACGAACATCAGCACGAATTCGAGCGAGTTCACCCCCGGCAGATCGCTGTAGCGTCGCTCCGCGAGCTGTTTCACGTGCGTTCGCAAGGAGGCCAGATGCGCCGCCAGGTATTCACCGCGTTCGTGCTCATCGGCGGACGCGCAGTAGCGTTCGTATGCTGTCAATGACACCTTCGCGTCGATGACCAGATCGCGCCCTTCGGGCAGACGCACGATCACATCCGGCCGTGAATTGGCACCGGATTCGCCGCGCAGCACCGTCTGGGTTTCGTATTGACGGCCCTTCTGCAGGCCCGACGCTTCGAGCAATCGTTCGAGTATGAGTTCGCCCCACGCGCCCTGCGTGCGCGATTCGCCTTTCAAGGCGCGCGCCAGATTCGTCGCATCGTCGCTGATGCGCTGATTGAGGTTCTTCAGCGCATCGATCTCGACCTTGAGCAATTGACGCTCGCGGCTCTCCTTGTCGTAAACGTCGTCGACGCGTTTGCGAAAGTCGCCGAGTTGCTCGCGCAAGGGGTTGAGCAGGACGCCGATCTGCGCCTGATTGTCTTCGCTGAACTTTTTGCCTTTTTCCTCGAGCAGATCGTTGGCCAGCGACTTGAACTTGTCGCTGAATTCGTCGCGTACGTGCTTGAGCAGGGTTTCGCGTTCCTGCGCCGCATGCTGTTGCTCGTTGATCCGCGTCGCCATTTCCGTCACGCGTTGCTCGGCGCGTTGGCAGGCCTCGCGCCACTTCAGCGATTCAGCGCGCGCGGCGGCAAGGTCGTTATCGGCTTGGGTCAATCTCTCCAGTCGCCCGGCCAGCGTCGCGCGTTCGTTGCCGAGTGCGAACAGGCGGCGGCGGTGCTCGTCCAGCTCGGTGCCGAGCGTCGCGTGTTCGCCCTGCAACCGCTGCAGATCACGGGTTGCCGCCTCATGTTCCGCGCTGAGCTGCGCGACTTCCGCATCGCGACTCGCCCGCCCCGCCAGCAGCGCCGCGCGCACGCGCGCGCGACCGAGCAGCCACGCAATCAGCATACCGAGCGCAAACGCGCTCAGCGCAATCAGGCCCCACCACACCACATCATTTGGAATCGTCGGCACGTCGCACTCACCCGCTTTCAAGCCATGTGGCAATTGTGACAGCGTACAGTCTCAGTTGGCGAGATTGGATTTCGTACGTCGCACAACCTGTCATATTTCCTCTGGCGATGCGCGCCTTGTTGCCGCGGTCATACTCCGGTGATACCATCGCAGCATGAAAGTTGCCATCTCGGTTCCCAATCCCGTGTTCAAGGCCGCGGAGCATCTTGCCCGGCAACGCAAGGTATCGCGCAGTCAACTCTATTCGGAAGCGCTTTCCGCATATCTTGGTTCGCGCGGCGCCGACGCGGTCACGGCGAAACTCAATGCCGTTTATGACGCGGAGTCGTCTGGCCTGGACGACGTGCTGGCGCATGCTCAGCTTCGATCCGTAGCCGATGAAACGTGGTGAAATCTGGTGGGCGTCCCTGCCGGCTCCGGCTGACTCCGGACCGGGAATGCGACGGCCGGTGCTCGTCGTTCAATCCAATCCGTTCAATGAGAGCCGCATCGCCACGGTCATCGTCGCGGTGATCACCTCGAATCTTGCCCTGGCTGAAGCGCCGGGCAATGTGCGTATCGGCAAATCCGATTCCGGCTTGGCCAAACCTTCGGTCGTGAATGTGTCGCAGGTTCTGACTATCGATCGAACACTGCTTACCCAGCGTGTTCGCGCGTTGCCCGGCTCCGCGATGCAACGCGTCGACGAGGGCCTGAGACTGGTTTTCAGTCTGTGAGAACATCGACGAGCTATCGTCGCCGTCATACGCACGCGCTAAAATGGTGCCGCACATTCGTACTGAGTGGACGGAGCTGACTTTGGCCTACACAACCCCCCACCTCGCCGCCTGCGCGCAAGCGATCGCCGCCGCCGGATTGCGGCTCGCGGCGCGCGGCCTGACTCCGGCCACGAGCAGCAATTTTTCCATGCGCCTGGACGACGCGCATGCCGCGATCACGATTTCCGGCCGCGACAAGGGTGCGCTGACGGCGGACGACGTCATGGTCGTGGATATGCACGGGCACGCCGTAGGTAGCGCAACACGGCCGTCGGCGGAAACGCTGCTACATACGCACGTTTATCAGCGCTTCGCCGGCGCCAACGCGGTGCTGCATACGCATTCGCTCGCGCAGACCGTCGCCTCGCGCCTGTATGCAAGCAGCGGCGTGATCCGCTTCGAGGGCTATGAACTGCAGAAGGCGATTGCGGGTCACACGACGCACGAGTCGCAACTGGATCTGCCGGTTTTTCCCAATACGCAGCACATGCCGGAGCTGGTCGAAAAGGTGGATACTTGGATTGCCGCGAACAAGCCTCTATATGGTTATCTTATCGACGGACACGGCATCTACACCTGGGGCCGCGACATGGCCGAAGCCGAGCGGCATATCGAGGCGTTTGAATTTCTGCTCAATTGCGAGCTGGACTTGCGGAAGTTGAGATCATGAGCGAACTGCGCATCTATTCCGAAACCGACGGCCGCACGCCGTTGCACACGTTCACCTGGCATGCCGATATCTCGCGCGAGTTGAACGCGGTCGGCGTGCGCTTCGAGCAGTGGGAGGCGTCCAAGCCGGTCGTGCCTGGCGCGAGTCAGGACGAGGTCATCGCCGCATACCGCGAGGATATCGGGCGCCTGCAGCGCGAACAGGGCTACCAGGCGGTGGATGTGATCAGCCTCACGCCCGATCATCCCGACCGCGCCATGCTGCGCCAGAAGTTTCTCAACGAACACTCGCATTCGGAGGACGAAGTGCGTTTCTTCGTCGCCGGCCGCGGCCAGTTCACATTGCATATCGGTAAAAAAGTATACGAAGTGCTGTGCATGCAGGGCGATCTGATCGGCGTGCCGGACAACACGCGGCACTGGTTCGACATGAGCGAGGCGCCCTACTTCGTCGCGATCCGCCTGTTCACCAACAAGGAAGGCTGGGTGGCGAATTTCACCGGCAGCGATATCGCCCAGCAGTTTCCGCGCCTGCGCGCGCAGCCGCTGGCCGCATGAGTTACCTCGACGAATCGCTGGCACCGGGCGAAGTGGTCGTCGCCCGCTTCGCGCTGCATTGGACGGCCAAGGGCCGACTGATTTTCGGCATCGTATTGATCCCGCTCGTGGTCGGCATTTTCATCACGATCTACGAGTGGCTGCGTCTGCGCGCAATCGAACTGGGCGTGACCAACCGACGCGTCGTGCGCAAGACCGGCATCATGAGCCGCGAAACCGAGGAACTGCGCCTGTCAGCGATCGAAACCGTCGACCTGCGTCAGAGCACTTGGGGCCGCATGCTCGGCTTCGGCGACGTGCGCGTGACCGGACGCGGTGAAAGCAGCCTCATATTCTCGCGCGTGGTCGACCCGGTTGCGGTCAAGCGCGCGATCGAATCCGCGTATGCGGCGAATGTGGAGCAAGGCAGCGCAGGGCCAAGAACTTGATCCGCGCAACGCAATGATCAAAGCCATAGTCACCGACATCGAAGGCACCACGAGTTCGATCAGCTTCGTCAAGGACGTGCTGTTTCCGTATGCGCGCAAACACCTGCCCGCGTTCGTCGTCACCCACGCGGACAAACCCGAGGTGCAGCACTGGTTGCACGAGGCCGCACGCGAAGATGGCCTGGTCTCGGCCAGCCTGCAGGAAGTCATCGGCCTGCTGCTGCGCTGGACCGACGAAGACCGCAAAGCCACACCGCTCAAGGCCTTGCAGGGCTTGATCTGGGACGAGGGCTATCGCAGCGGCGAATTCCGCGGGCACGTCTACCATGATGTTGCGGAAAACCTGCAAAAGTGGAAAAGGCAGCAGATTGCCCTGTATGTTTACTCGTCGGGCTCGGTCGCCGCACAGAAGTTGTTGTTCGGCCACAGCGATGCGGGCGATCTGACACCGCTGTTCACCGGCTACTTCGACACCGAAATCGGCGCCAAGCGCGAAGTCGACTCCTATCGCCGCATAGCCGTCGCGATCGGGTTGCCCGCGGAGGATATCCTGTTCCTGTCCGACATCGTCGAGGAACTCGACGCGGCACGCGCCGCCGGCCTGCGCACCACGCTTCTCGCACGCGCACCGTCCGATTGTCCTGCAGCGGGTGCGCATCCGTGCGTCGCCGATTTTTCCTCGATTACGCCGGACTGAGCCCTGCTACAATGCGCGCAGCGGTCGCCGCCCGTAGCGACACGCGCATGGATAGCCCGCGCGCCACATGAAACTCCGACTCCTTATCGCTTTCATTCTGGCCTTCGTTTTCGGCGCCCTGATCGCGGCGGGCACCCTGCATCCAGCGAAAATCGTCACGGCAAACCCACCTGCCGGCGCGACCGAACCGGCGGACACGGACGCTCCGGACGACAGCGCTGATCAGCATCCCGTGGCCTGGCCCGCAAGCGTCGGTTCACCGGAACAGGTCATGTACGCGCAGGCGCAGCGTCTCAACGAAGCGCTGGCCAGGCTTGCACCGCGTACCGAAGGCAAGACCAATCTGTACCTGATCCTGTTCGCCGGCGACGGCGAGGAAAACGTGTTCCGCAACGAGGTGGAATACGTGGAAACCCTGTTCACCAGGCGCTTTGCCGCGGCGGGCCACATACTGAGCCTGATCAACAACCCCTCCACGCTCGACCGCCGCCCGATCGCCAGCCTGTCGAACCTGGAAATCGCCATCGACGCGCTCGGCAGGAAGATGAATCCGCAACAGGACGTGCTGATGGTCTTCATCACCACGCACGGTTCGCGCGAACATGAGCTCTACGTCAGTCTGGATCCGCTGCCGCTGGACCAGATCGAGCCTGAGGATCTTGCCAATCTGTTTTCCGACTCGCCGATCAAGCACCGTGTGTTCGTGATTTCGGCCTGCTACGCGGGCGGCTTCATCGATGCGCTGAAGAACGACGACACGATGATCATCGCCGCCGCACGCAAGGACCGCGCCTCGTTCGGCTGCGGCACGCAGTCGGAGATCACCGATTTCGGCCGCGCGTTTTTCGTCGACGCGCTGAACCACACCGCGTCTTTTCCGCAAGCGTTCGCCGAGGCGCGCAAGCTGATCGACGCCTGGGAAACGCGCGACAGCGAAGAACACTCCTATCCGCAGATGTCGAGTGCGCCGAAAATCGAAGCCAGCCTCAAGGCGTGGAGCGACGGCATCAAGCTCGGCGCACCCGTGCCGTTCGCTGCCCCGCCGCAGAATCGCCACCGGCCCACGCCGGACAACCACAACCCGCAGGTCGTGGCGTTCGCGCGAGGCTGAGGTTCAATCCTCCAACTGGGGCCGAGGCTGCGCATCGGCTCAAGATTTCGTCAGCACCTTCAGAAAGCGGTAGTAAAACTCCACACCGTCATCGTAGGCAGCAATGCGCACGCGCTCGTCCTTCCCGTGCGCGCGCACATCGTCGCGATCGATCGCGATACCGGATACGCCGTAGCTCGGAATCCCCGCGGCCATCGTGTAGATGCTGTCCGACGCACCGGTTTCCATCTCGGGCACGATCGGAATCCCCGGCCACATCTTGCCGACGACGGCGTGGAGCGCGTCGAATACATCCTTGCGCGGCGGCGGCGGCGTCATCGCCTTCTTGTCCGGCGCCTTGTCCAGCGGCTTGGCGGTCGCCGGGTCGACGTAACGCACGCTGAGTTTGGGCTCGTTGAAGATATGGATCAGATCCTGGCGCACTTCCTCGGGCGAGTGACCCGGCAGGATGCGGCAATTCACGTTCGCCGTCGCGCGTTGCGGCAGCGCGTTGTTGGCATGGCCGGCGGCGAGCAGCGTGGTGACGCAGGTGGTATGCAAAGTCGAGTTGTAGCGCGGATCCTGCGACAGGCGCGCGATCGCGTCCGCATCGGGCGGTGTCGCCAGCACGGCCTTGATATCGCGGCTGCGCGTGCCGTCCTCGATCGTCTGCATATGCTCCAGCCACGCCCGCGTGACCGCATTCAACTCGAACGGAAACGGCGTCGCCTGCAGATGGTTGAGCGCACCGGTGAGTTCGTAAATCGCATTGTCGGGGCGCGGCAGCGAGCTATGTCCGCCGGGGTTCGTCGCAGTCAGCTCGAAATCCGCGTAGAGCTTTTCCGTCGCTTCGACATTCATCAGGACCGGCTTGGCCGCGTCCGCATCGACGCCGCCGGAGTCGGGATTGAGCGCGAACTCGGCGTCGATCAGATCACGATGATTCTTCAGCAGCCAGTCTACGCCGTTGTCGGTGCCGCCCTCTTCGTCCGCGGTCAGCGCAAGGACGATGTCGCGGTCCGGTACAAAACCTTCTTTCTTGAAGCGGATCAGCGCGGCCATCGCGATCGCATCGGCGCTTTTCATGTCCTGCGTGCCACGGCCGTACCAATAGCCGCCCTTCTCGGTGAACACGAACGGATCGGTCGTCCAGTCCTCGCGCTTCGCCTCGACCACATCCAGATGGCCGATGATCAGTACGGGTTTGTGCTTGCCATTGCCGTGCAGGCGCGCGACGAGATTGCCGCGCTTCGGATTGGGGCCGACCAGCACCTGCGCGTCCTGCGCGGCGAACCCGGCATCGAGCAGTCGCTTCTGCATCGCCTTGGCCGCGATCGTGGTATCGCCGACCGAATCGGTCGTGTTGATTTCGATCAGTTGCTTGAAAATCGCGCGCGCAAGCGGATTGGGTGCGCTCGTGGCCTGCACGTTGAACGCGATTGCGCCGAAGACTGCCAGAACGATGCCACGACGGGGTAAACAACGGATGGTTTGCGAATTCGTGCCAGTTGCCAGCTTGCTTCGAGTCATTAGCGCGGCGCCTGCGGATGTCGGTCGCCCAATCATGCCATAGCCGCCGGAAACCGCGTAGGTCGGGGTGACCCCGACTATTTTGCGGCGTGGCGCTGGCGCAATTCCGCGACTACATCGGTGAAGTCGATGCCGCGTGCGCGCAGCAACACCAGCAGATGAAAAATCAGATCGGCCGATTCGCAGCGCAAAGCCGCTTCGTCCTGCGCGACCGCGGCGAGCACGGTTTCGACACCTTCCTCGCCGACCTTCTGCGCGATGCGGCGCACACCGTCGTCGAACAGCTTCGTGGTATAGCTGTCGGCGGGACGCTCGCGCTCGCGTTGCGCGATCAGTGCATCGAGATCGGCGAGAAAAGCGAGCGGCGGTAAGCTGGCGTCGCCGAAACAACTCTGCGTGCCCAAATGGCAGGTCGGCCCGAGCGGTTCTGCGGTAATTAAGAACGTGTCGTTGTCGCAGTCCGCGCGCAGCGATTTCAACAGCAGGAAGTGGCCCGAAGTCTCGCCTTTCACCCACAGGCGCTGCTTGCTGCGACTGTAAAACGTCAGTTTTCCACTTTGCTGCGTCTGCGCCAGCGCCTCCGCGTTCATGTAGCCAAGCATCAGCACGCTGCCGTTCTGCCAGTGCTGCACGATCGCTGGCAGCAAGCCGTCGCCCTTGCCCCAATCGAGTTTGCTCAGATCAGGTTTGCTCGAATCGAAAGTCGTCATGGCCTCACCGCAATGCCTTCAGCACGCAAATAGCGTTTGAGATCGGAAATCGGAATCGCACCGGAATGAAATACACTCGCCGCGAGCGCGGCGTCGACATCGGCTTTGTCGAATACCTCGCGGAAGTGGTCGATCGCGCCTGCACCGCCCGATGCGACCAGCGGCACATCGCAGATCGCGCGCATGGCGCACAGTTGTTCGAGGTCGAAGCCGGCCCGCACGCCGTCGGAGCCCATGCAATTGAGTACGATCTCGCCCGCGCCGCGTCGCTGGGTCTCCGTCACCCAGTCCAGTGTCAATCGCGCGAGCGCCTTGGTCTTCGTCGGGTCGCCGGTGTATTGGCGCACGCGCCACTGGCCGTCGTCGTCGCGCAGCGAATCGATGCCGACCACAACGCACTGCACACCGAACGCGTCGGCAAGCTCGTCGATCAGGTCCGGGCGCTCGAGTGCGGGCGAATTCACCGAGACCTTGTCCGCTCCCGCGTACAAAATTGCGCGAGCTTCGTCGGCGTTGCGGATGCCGCCGGCGACGCAGAACGGAATATCGATTACGCGCGCCACGCGCGCGACCCAGTCGCGATCGACCGAGCGACCCTGCGGGCTTGCGGTGATATCGTAAAACACCAGTTCGTCCGCGCCCTGGTCGCGATAGCGCTGGGCCAGATCGACGATATCGCCCATTTCGACGTGATCGCGGAAGCGCACGCCTTTTACGACCTTCCCATCGCGGACATCGAGACAGGGAATGATGCGGCGGGTCAACATGCGCGCTGCCCCCACCCCTTGCCCTCCCCCGCTGCGCGGAGGAGGGGGAGTGATCGTCGCGCTGCGCGCGACCTCGGTACTTGATTGAAGCGGCGCCGGGTCAGCATGCAAATGCCTCGGCCAAGGTTAACTGCCCTTCGAGCAGACTGCGTCCAAGCACGACTCCGGCCAGCTTCTGCGCGCGCAGGGCGCGCACATCGGCGACATCGCGCACACCGCCCGAGGCGATCACCTCCAGAGTCGGCGCGATCTGCGCGAGGTGCGTATACAAATCCAGATTTGGACCCGAGAGCATGCCGTCGCGGCTGATATCGGTGCAGAGCAAGTGCATGGCTCCCGCAGCGGCATAGCGCGGCGCAAGTTCGTCCAGCGTCGCGCCTTCGCTTTGCGTCCAACCCGCGCTCGGCAGGGTCCATACGCCGACGTCGTTGCGCGTATCCAGGGCGATGCAGATGCTGTCCGCACCGTATTTGGAAATCCACCCCTGCACCAGGCCCGGATCGCGCACCGCGACGCTGCCGACAACGACTCGTGCCACCCCGGCGTCGAACAGACGCTTCAGGTCGTCTTCGCCGCGCACGCCGCCGCCGGCTTGCACTCGCAGTTTTCCCGCCGTCGCGATCGCGGCGATCACGCGCAGATTTTCCATTTCGCCCGAGCGCGCGCCATCGAGATCGACCAGATGCAGCCAGCGTGCGCTCGCGGCAGCATAGTCGTGTGCGAGCATGAGCGGATCGAGCGCGTAGCGCGTTTCCTGAGCGTAGTCGCCCTGCTTCAGGCGTACGACCCGACCTGCGCGCAGATCGATGGCGGGGATAATTTCCACTATGTCCGATACACGAAAGAAAGATTGAACCACGGAGAAAACGGAGAACACGGAGACAGCAAGAGCGAGAATACGTTTGCCTTTTACAAATCAATGAAATTCTGCAGCAGCTTCGCACCGACTGCGGCGGAGCGCTCGGGGTGGAACTGGGCGCCGTAGAAATTGCGCTGCTGCACGACCGCGGAAAACGCGCCGCCGTAGTCGGCGCTGGCCAGCGTGTAGTCGCCGATCGGCGCGGCATAGCTGTGGACGAAGTATGCGAAGGCGCTATCGCCGATACCGTTCAGCAAGGGGCTGGAGCGCTGCGGGTGCAACGAGTTCCAGCCCATATGCGGTACACGCAAATCCCTGGTTTTGGAAAAAATCCGCAAGCTTCCGGGGATCAGCCCAAGGCACGTCGTGTCGCTTTCTTCGGAATGCTCGAACAGCAACTGCATGCCGAGGCAGACACCGAGCACGGGCTGGGTCAGACTGCGCACGACATCGACCAGACCCACCTCGCGCAGACGCGCCATGCCCGGTGCCGCAGCGCCGACGCCGGGCAGGATCACATGCGTCGCCGCGCGGATTTCGCCAAGATCGGCGCTCAAGCGCGCATCGACGCCGAGGCGCTCCAGCGCATAACGCACCGAACCGATGTTGGTACCGCCGGAGTCGACCAGAACGACGGAAGGCATTTCAAAAACTCTGCTCGGCAGCCATTAGAGCATGCCTTTAGTGCTCGGCAGCTCCGAACCTTCGCGGCGCAACGCCGTGCGCAGCGCGCGCGCGACCACCTTGAAACAAGCTTCGACCATGTGATGCGCATTGTCGCCGCGCACGGCCAGATGCAGATTCGCACCGAGCGTGTCGCACAGCGAGCGGAAGAAATGCGGCACCAGCTCGGTCGGAATATCGCCGACGCGATCGCGCGGGAAGGAACCGTCGAACACGAAATAGGCGCGTCCTGACAGGTCCAATGCAGCGCGCGCGATGGTTTCGTCCATCGGCAAGGTGATAGCAATGGTCGCATCTCCGGTGGGCGTTTCCGCGGCGGCGCCGTAGCGCCCGATACCGCGCTTGTCGCCGAGCGCCTTGCGCAGCGCCTGCCCGAGTGCGAGCGCGCAATCCTCGATTGTATGGTGCTCGTCGATATGTGTGTCGCCTTCGCAGCTCAGGCTCAGCGCAAAGCCGCCATGCTTACCGAGTTGCTCAAGCATATGATCGAAGAAGCCGAAGCCCGTGCTGACCTTTGGCTCGGCGTTCGCATCCAGATCCACTTGCACGGAAATGCGCGTTTCCTTGGTGCGGCGCTCGACGACGGCACGACGCGGCGCATCGCAGAGTTCGTGCACAATCGCGTTCCAGCTCCACTCACCGGTGTCGAGGCGAAAGCTGCGTATGCCCAGATTCGCGGCGAACTGCGCATCGGTTTCGCGGTCGCCGACCATCGCCGACTGCGTGCGGCTCCAGTCGTCGTCGGCCAGATAATGGCGCACCAGCCCGATACCCGGCTTGCGCGTGTCCTTGCCTTCGTGCGCGAAACTCGGATCGATCAGAACTTCGTGGAAGGTAATGCCCTGCGAGGCGAAAAT
>NZ_DATBQK010000086.1:0-13845 GCF_036560865.1 Rudaea sp. | reverse complement strand
CGCGCGAATTCGCCGGGCAGCGCGTCACCGAACACATCGCCGAATTCGATGGCCAATTGCGCTACGAAAATCTCGACGCCGCGGCGGTCGCGGCCAAACGGGCCGATGTCGTCGTGCTCGCACTGCCGAATGGCAAGGCCGAACCCTATGTTGCGGCTATCCAGACGTCCACACCGGAAACGCTGATCGTCGATATCAGCGCCGACTATCGCTTCGACAACACCTGGTATTACGGTCTTCCCGAGCTGTATCGCGACAAGTACCGTGGCCAACGGCATATCAGCAACCCCGGCTGCTATGCGACGGCGATGCAACTGGCGATCGCGCCGTTGCAGGATCTGCTCGCCGCGCCGCCGGCTTGTTTCGGCGTTTCCGGTTATTCAGGGGCGGGCACGACGCCGTCGGATCGCAACGATCCGGTAAAGCTGCGCGACAATCTGATGCCGTACGCACTGGTCAATCACACGCACGAGCGCGAAGTGACCAAGCATCTGGGCGTGCCGGTCGAATTCATGCCGCATGTCGCGCCGCATTTTCGCGGCATTACAATGACGGTGAATTTATGGCTGACGCAGCCGTTGACTCTGGATGCGGTGAAACAGCGCTATCGTGAGCGCTATGCCAACGAACCGCTGATCGAAGTGATCGACGACGCGCCATGGGTCAGCCATATCGCGAATCGCCACGGCGTGCAGATCGGCGGTTTCAGCGTTGCGCCGGGCGGCAAGCGCGCGGTCGTTGTTTCGACCCTGGACAATCTGCTCAAGGGTGCGGCCACACAGGCGATGCAGAACCTGAATCTGGCGTTGGGTTTGAACGAACTGGAAAGCATACCGAAATGAATAGCGATCTGCTTTGGCAAAACCCCGGTGTCGAAACCGATGCGCGCGTCATGCGTTTCCTCGCCGGCGACGACGTCGTGCTGGACCGCGAATTTTTTCTGCACGACATCGCCGCGAGCAAGGCGCATGTCGAAGGCCTCGCGCGCATCGGCGTGATCACGGCCGACGAATCCGCAGCAATCGCACGCGAGCTGGATGCGCTCGGCGACGATTTCCGGAAAGGGAAATTCATCCTTGACGAGCGCTTCGAGGATGGGCACTCCGCGATCGAGGCGCGATTGACCGAACGCCTCGGCGATACCGGTCGCAAAGTGCACACAGGGCGCAGCCGCAACGATCAGATTCTGGTGGCGACACGACTGTGGCTGAAGGCGAAGCTCGCAACGCTGGCGACGCTGTGCCGCGAGGTCGTTAAGGTCTGTCTCGACCGCGCCGCGCAACCGCCGCAACCGCTGCCGGGTTATACGCATTTGCAGCGTGCGGTCGTGTCGTCGACCGCGATGTGGTTTGCGGGCTTCGCCGAAAGTTTTATCGACAATCTGCAGCGCACACGCGATACGCTGGCTTGGATCGACGCCAATCCGCTCGGTACCGCCGCAGGCTACGGCGTGAATCTCAAGCTCGATCGCGACTACACCACGCAGGCGCTGGGTTTCGCGCGCATGCAGATTTCGCCCATATGCGCACAACTCGCGCGAGGTAAGTTCGAAATGGCGGCGCTCGATGCGCTCGGCACCGCCTTGCTTGACCTGCGCCGTTTAGCATGGGATCTGAGCCTGTTCACCACCTCCGAATTCGCATTTGTATCTTTGCCGCCGGAGTACACGACGGGCTCGTCGATCATGCCCAACAAGCGCAATCCCGATGTGATCGAACTGATGCGCGCGACCTATGCCAGCGTGGCTGCTGCACGCACCGAGATCGAACAACTGCTGTCACTGCCTTCGGGTTATCAGCGCGATCTGCAATTTTCCAAGGGCGGCATGTTTCACGGATTTTCGCGCGGCCTCGCCGCGTTGGAATTGTTGCCCGACCTGCTCGGTCGTATGCAATGGAACACGGCGGCCATGCGCGCTGCGATCGAGCCGTCGATGTATGCGACCGATGCAGCGATCGAACAGGCGGCCGCCGGTGTGCCGTTCCGTGAAGCCTACAAGCACGCGGCGGCTGCCGCACACGAAGCGGGGCACGGACGCACACCGGAGCAAAGTCTGGCGGCGCGTACGTCGCCCGGAGCAGGGGCCGATTTACGCTTGGATGCGTTGCGGGAACGGCTCAACAAGTTGGACTGCGTATAAAGATGTCGTCATTCCAGCGAAAGCTGGAATCCGGTTTCTGATCTTGCTCTTCGGCGATTTGCTCGGAAAGCTGGATTCCGGTTTGCACCGGAATGACAAGCAAGAGAAATGAGGATTCAAGTGACACGAGGATTCACACAACAGCCGCTGCCGCCGTGGCGCCGTGCCGTGCTCAAAGTCGGCAGCAATCTGCTGACTGCGGGCGAGCAGGAATTGTCGGCGCAACACGCGCGCGGTCTGGCCCAATTCATCAGCGCGTCGCGCGCGGCTGGGCGCGAGATCGTGCTCGTCTCGTCCGGCGCGGTTGCCGCCGGGCGTGCGCGCGTGGCTGCGGACGCGCTCGCAGGTGGCTTGGTGCTGCGTCAGGCGCTGGCCGCCCTCGGCCAGACGCGCATGATCGCGCTGTGGCAGAGCCTGCTCGATGCACCGGTTGCGCAGGTGCTGCTCGCCCATGACGATCTGCGCAATCGCCGGCGCTACTTGAACGCGCGCAACACCCTGCTCGAACTGCTGCGCCTGCGCGCCGTGCCGGTGGTCAACGAGAACGACACCGTCGCGGTCGAGGAATTGAAGCTTGGCGACAACGACAATCTTGCTGCGATCGTCGCCGCGCTCGTCGATGCGGACCTGCTGCTGATCGCCAGCGATGTCGATGGCCTCTACAGCGCGCATCCGCAGCTGCACCCGGACGCGCGACCGATCGAAGCCGTCGATGCGGTGACGCCGCAGATTTTCGCGATGGCGGGTGATGCCGGCAGCACACATGGCACCGGCGGCATGCGCACCAAGCTGGAGGCGGCGACCAAGGCCGCGAATGCAGGCATCACCACGGTCCTGTTCAATGGCACGTCGGTGCCGACCGTTGCCCAACTCGCCGATGGAATTTTTCGTGGTACGCGGTTTGCTGCGGCGACCACCCGGCTTGCCGCGCGCAAATACTGGTTACGCCACGCGCCCGGTTCGGGCGGCGCGATTCGCATCGATGCGGGCGCGGCGCGCGCGCTGATCAACGGCAAGTCGCTGTTGCCCGGCGGCATTGTCGGTGCGGATGGCGAGTTTGCGCGCGGCGACATCGTCGAGATCGTCTGCATCGAAAACGATGCCGCCAGCCCCGTCGCGCGCGGTCTCACTCAATACAATGCGGGTGAAGTGCGCCGCATCGCCGGCCGTCAGTCGCGCGATATCGAGAGTATACTTAGCTTCAGTTATGGCGATACCGTCGTGCGCCGCGACGATCTGGTCGCACTGGCCGAGGCCTTGGCATGAACATATCCACCACAGGCGTGCGCTCCGCCACGGCGATCGGCGAGATCGCCCTGGCCTGTCGCGATGCCGGCACCGCGATTGCCGCATTGTCCACTTCTGCAAAACGCCACATTTTGGAGATGATGGCGGCGGCGCTCGAAGCGCAGGCGCCGGCGATCCTCGCCGCGAATGCGCGCGATGTCGAAGCGGCGCAATCCAAGAGTTTGTCCGCCGCGATGATCGATCGTCTGCGTCTGGATGCCGGGCGCCTCGCTGGCGTTGTTGCGGCCGTGCGCGATGTGGCTACCTTGCCCGATCCGGTCGGCCAGGTCACGCGTCGCGACGAGCGCGCGAACGGGTTGGTGATCGAGCGCGTGCGCATTCCGCTCGGCTTGATCGCGATGATCTACGAAGCGCGTCCGAACGTGACCGCCGACGCTGCTGCACTGTGTTTCTACGCAGGCAACGCAGTCTTGCTGCGCGGCGGTTCCGAGGCATTCGAAAGCAATCGCGCCATCGCTGCGGCGTTGCGCGGCGCGTTGCGCGCCAACAATCTGCCGGAGGCCGCAATTACCCTGGTCGAAGACCTGAGCCGTGAGACGATGCTGCAACTGATGCAACTCACCGACATTGTCGACCTGCTGATTCCACGTGGTGGTGTGGGCCTGATTCGCTTCGTCGCCGAACATGCGCGCGTGCCGGTGATCAAACACTATCAAGGCGTGTGCCATCTGTACGTCGACCGCGGCGCCGACGAGGATGCCGCCCTGCGCCTGGCGATCGATGGCAAGACCACGCGCCCGTCCGCCTGCAATGCACTGGAAACCCTGCTCATCCATGCCGACATGGCGCCGACGTTCTTGCCGCGCGTGGCAGCGCAATTGCATGAGCGCGGCGTCGAACTGCGTGGCTGTGCGCGCAGCCGCGAACTGGTACCGGACATGCTGGCGGCAACCGACGAAGATTACGCCGCGGAGTTTCTCGACCTGATTCTGGCCGTGCGTGTCGTCGACGATCTCGACGCGGCGATCGCGCATATCCACCGCTTTGGTTCGGATCACACCGAAGTGATCGCGACGCGTGACGCTGCCGCCGCGGAAAAATTCGTGCACGCGCTACGTTCGGCCGTGGTACTGGTGAATGCCTCGTCGCGCTTCTCCGACGGTGGCGAACTGGGTCTTGGCGCCGAGATCGGCATCTCGACCACGCGCCTGCACGCCTACGGCCCGATGGGCGCGGAATCGCTGACCATCGAGCGCTATGTCGTGCGCGGTGCGGGCCAGGTGCGGCATGCATCGTCAGCGACGGTGTAGCAGCGCATTCGATGTCTGAAATCCTGCGTCTGAACGCGACCGAGCGGGTGCTGGTATTGGCACCGCACCCTGACGATGAGGCGATCGCCTGCGGTGGACTGTTGCTCGCGGCGCGCGCTGCGGGCGCTGCGCGGCGCGTGGTCGTCGTCACCGATGGCGACAACAATCCTTGGCCGCAGCGCTGGATCGAAAAGCGCTGGCGCATCGACAGCATTGCGCGCAGGCGCTGGGGTGCGCGCCGGCGTGAAGAAGCGCAAGCCGCGCTCGATGTGCTGGGCGTGGATGTCGGCGAGCGATGTTTCTTCGGCCTGCCGGACACCGGTCTGACCGACATGCTCATGCATGATGCGGACGGTCTGCCGGCGCGTCTGCGCGAACAGATCGACGAATTTCAGCCGACCCTGATCGCGCTGCCGGCACTTGAGGATCGACATCCGGATCACAGCGCCGTGCATATCGCGCTGCGCGTGGCGTTGTTGCGTGCCGGCGTTACGCCGCGATGCCTGACTTATTCGGTGCATGGCGAAGACGCACATGCAGGTGCGGTTGCATTCGAGATCGAGGCAACCTGGCGTGAGCAGAAGCGAAGCGCGATCGGGCAACATGCGACGCAGATGCGTCTCAGCGGCAAGCGTTTTCTGGCGTATGCCGCCGCCGCCGAGCGCTACCATTCGATGTCGACACTGGGTGCGGTCCGGGTCGATCACCCACTGCGTGCCCATTTTCGTTCACCCGGGGAATTGGTGCTGCGCATTCATGCGCAACATCTGCGCGGTCGCGCCAGCGGTCTGCAACTACAGCTGTTGCTGGAGAGCGAGGAGCAACACGTGCGCTGGTGTCTGCCCCTCGCCGCACCCGAGGACAGTGTCGCCGTCACGGATATGCTTTCGGAGCAGCATGTGCAGGACGTCCGCTGGAGGCTGGAGGGTGGCGATCTGGCCACTTCGCTACAGGTTGCGCAGAACCAGCTGCCGCGTCTAGGCTATGCGAAACTCGCGCGCAAGCACCTTGGCTTGCTGATACTCGACCGTTACGGCTGGCAGACCATCGAAAATCCGCTAGTCCAATTAGGACAAAATTAACACTTGTCGGCGCTAACTGAACGGAACTCGGGAAGCACCTGAATAGCGTTGCAGGCGATCATTGACAGCGCCGAAACGTCTGTCATTCTGTGCGTCGCGCGGCGCAGTTAGAAATACGCGCATAACATCAACTTTTGGAGACGGGCATGAAATCGTTGTTGGTTTCGGTGGCATTCGGAGTGGGGGCGCTGCTCTGTCAGGGGGCCTATGCGCAAGAAGCAGCAGCTCACACAGCGTTGTGCAAAGACGGCACATATTTCGACGGCACGACGCACAAGGGTGCCTGCAAGGGACACAAGGGTGTGAAGGAGTGGATGGACAAGACGGCGGCCAAGAGCACTACAGCGGCAGCAAGCGACGACACAGCGACGACCAAGAAGTCCAAGAAGTCCAAGAAGGCGGCGGCAGCAGAAGCAGCCGCGCCGGCTGCGGCACCTGCAGCAGCCACGACCGCAGCCGCAGCGGCGCCGGCCGCAGCCGCAGCGACAACGAAAGAGAAGCACGCGGCACCGACGCCGGCCAAGGACATCGCGCAGAAGCCGGGTGGCGGCGCGGGCCTGGTCTGGGTCAACAGCGAGTCCAAGGTCTATCATTGCCAAGGCGACGAGTGGTATGGCAAGACCAAGGAAGGCTCATACATGAGCGCGGCTGCTGCCGAGAAGGCCGGTGCGCATGCTTCGCACGGCAAGGCCTGCCAGTAAGCCGGTTTGATCCACCTGCAGAAACGAGAACGCCCGGCATGCCGGGCGTTTTTTTGTGCATGAAAAAACTGAAGACAAAACGAAAAAGCCACCGCATAGCGGTGGCTTTTGGCCTCGATGTTGGTCGGGGAGACAGGATTTGAACCTGCGACTTCTACGTCCCGAACGTAGCGCTCTACCAGGCTGAGCTACACCCCGACTGTGAAACCTGCGCCGTGCGTTCCGGGCATGCGTGGGAGCCGCATGCTCGCACAGCGAGCCGCGCATGATAATGGGCTGGCGGCAGCGGCGCAACCTCGTGAGGCCGTGGGCGACCGAGAATCTGGCGGCAAACTCCGCGCTGCTCCGGAGAATGTAGCCAGGCATCGCCCGCGCGCATGGTAAATTATGCGACCTTGCGGCCACTTGCGTCGCTGTCTTCGAGGAATCCATGCCGTTGAGGAACCCATGCCACTGACTTCGGCCCGCACCATGCCCGGCGTGATGGAGCTGTTGCCGCTCGAGCAGATCGCATTCGCGGACATGCTCGACACCATTCGGCGCAATTACGAACGCTTCGGCTTTCTGCCGATCGAAACGCCGGTAATGGAGTTTTCCGATGTGCTGCTGACCAAGTCGGGGGGCGAAACCGAGCGCCAGGTATACTTTGTGCAATCGACCGGAGCGCTCGACGCGGCCGACAAGGACAAGCGACCGGAACTTGCGCTGCGCTTCGATCTGACCGTGCCGCTGGCGCGCTATGTCGCCGAGCACGAGCACGACCTGAGTTTCCCGTTCCGTCGCTATCAGATGCAGCGCGTGTACCGCGGCGAACGCGCCCAGCGCGGACGCTTTCGCGAGTTCCACCAGTGCGATATCGATGTGATCGGCAAGGACACGCTGTCGATCCGCTACGACGCGGAAATTCCTGCGGTGATCTACAGCGTGTTCCGCGATCTGGCGATCGGGCCGTTCACCATCTGGCTCAACAATCGCAAGATCATGCGCGGCTTCTTCGAGGGGCTCGGCATCGCCGACACGGAGAAGCAGGCGCTGGCCCTGCGCGAAGTCGACAAACTCGACAAGCGCGGCGCCGAGTATGTGCGCGACACGCTGATGGGAGAAAACTTCGGGCTGTCGGCCGAGGCGGCGAAGAAGATTCTCGACTTCGTGCAGATTCGTTCGCACGGACATGCGGATGCGTTGGCCAAGCTCGATGCGCTGGGGCATGGAACCGAGGTGTTCAATCAGGGCGTCGCCGAATTGCGCGAAGTGCTGGCGCTGATCCACGCGTTCGGCGTACCGGAAACGCATTACGCGATCAATCTGTCGATCGCGCGCGGCCTCGATTACTACACCGGCACAGTCTACGAAACCACGCTCAACGAACATCCGCAGATCGGCTCGATCTGTTCGGGCGGACGCTACGAGAATCTGGCGGAAAACTATACAAAGTCGCATCTGCCCGGTGTCGGCATCTCGATCGGCGCGACGCGGCTGTTTTGGCAGTTGCGCGAGGCGAAATTGATCGGCACCGCGCAAAGCACGGTCAAGGTGCTGGTCACGCAAATGGATGAGGCGCAATTGCCCGCGTATCTCGAACTCGCCACGCAATTGCGCAACGGCGGCATCGCAACTGAAGTCGTGCTCGATGGCGGCAAGCTCGGCAAGCAATTCAAGTACGCCGATCGCGCCGGCATCCGTTTCGTCCTCGTGCTGGGTCCGGATGAAATCGCCAAGGGCGTCGTCACGGTCAAGGACATGCGCAAGCAGGATCAATTCGAGGTAGCTCGTGGCGAGCTGGTGAAGACGCTGCGTGTGGAGTTGGAGCAAGCCGAGGCGATGAAGCTATGACCTCGGCCATCCGACTGGACGGCACGAGCCTGACGCGCGAGCAGTTGGTCGCGATTGCCAGGACCGGCCTCAAAGTCCAGCTCGATCCGGCGCAACTGGAAAAAGTGCAGCGCACCGCCGATTTTCTCGCGGCGCAGGTCAAGCGTGGCGAGCCGATTTATGGTGTGACCACCGGTTTCGGCAGCAATGCCGACAAGCTGCTCGGCGCGCATCGTGCGCGCGATGAGCTGCCCGGCGGCAATCCCGAGCAGCGTGACGGCACTCTGCTGGAAGAGCTGCAGCACAATCTCGTCGTCACGCATGCGGTCTGCGTCGGCAAGCCGCTCGCGGTCGAAGTCGTGCGCGCGATGCTGGCGATCCGCGTGAACACGTTGATGCGCGGGCACTCGGGCATTCGCGTAAGCACGCTGCAGGCGCTCGCGGAGTTGCTCAATCGCGATGTGATTCCCGTGATTCCGGAAAAAGGTTCGGTCGGTGCGAGCGGAGACCTGGCGCCGCTGTCGCATCTGGCGATCGTGTTGCTTGGCGAAGGCGAGGCGTTTTATCAGAACGAGCGTTTGCACGGCGCCGAAGCGCTCAAACGCGCAGGCCTGCAACCGGTACGCCTGTCGTTCAAAGAAGGGCTCGCGCTCAACAACGGTACCGCGCAGATGCTGGCGAGCGCGGCGCTCGCTCTCGATGCGCTGGAGAAACTTCTGGCGACGGCCGATCTCGCTGCGGCGATGACGTTGGACGCATTCGCCGGGCGCAGCTCGGCATTCAAGGCCGAAGTGCATGCGCTGCGTCCGCATCCGGGTCAGGTGCAGACAGCGGCGAACTTGCGCACACTTCTCGCCGGTTCGACGCTCGCCGATATTCCGTATCACCTCGTGCCGCGCTTCAAGACATGGCTCGCGGATTCGTGGAGCGATGCGCAAGACCAGAAGCATCGCTTCGATATCGGCTGGGATTACGTACCGCCGGCGCAGCGCCATGGCAAGGAAGCGTTCTACGCGCGCTTTATGCCGTTCAAGGGCGGCAAGAAGCATCAGCCGCAGGATTCGTACAGTTTGCGCTGCATTCCACAAGTACACGGCGCGGTGCGCGATGCGCTCGCGCAGGCGCAGCGCGTGATCGATATCGAATTGAACGCCGTTACCGATAACCCACTGATTTTTCCCGATGCACAGGGACGTGCGAGTGCCGCGAGCGCAGGAAGCGCAGGAGCGGCCGATGCAGTCGACGCGAAGGTGATCGAGGACCAGGTGATCTCGGCCGGACACTTCCACGGCATGCCGCTTGCGCTCTCGATGAGTTACGTCAAGGCGGCGATTCCGGTGCTCGCCTCGATCAGCGAGCGGCGCCTCAACAAGCTCGTGGATCCGGCGACGAACGACGGCTTGCCGGCGTTCCTGATCGGCAACGAGGATGCGACGGACTCCGGTTTCATGATCGTACAGTACACCGCGGCGGCGCTGGTCAACGATCTCGCCACGCGTGCACACCCGGCCAGCGTCTACTCGATTCCGACGAGTGCAAATGCCGAAGACCATGTCTCGATGGGCACGAATGAAATCCGCCATGTGCTCGAAATGACCGAGGACCTTGCGCATGTGCTCGCGCTCGAGTTGTACACCGCTGCGCAGGCGCTCGAATACCGCCAGGACATGCTCAACGCAGCGCGCACGCTCGCCGCACGTGGCGATTGGCAGGCATTGGCGGCGAAGATTTCAGGCGCGCCGCAGCCCGGGCATGCAAGCTATGCGCAATTCACCGACGAGGTGAAAAAGCTGATGGCCGCGCTCGCACAAAGCGAGGAATTCCACGCCGGCAGTGCCGTGCGCACGGCCTTCGCGAAAGTCCGCAAGGAGGTGAACTTCATGCAGCGCGATCGTGCGATGGATCAGGATGTGCAGCGCGTCTGCGAGCTGGTGTCGAAGTTCGGCTTGATCGAGACGTAGGCTCGAACTCGCTCTTCGGCAAGCGTCCCTTTCGCGCCGGCTTATTGCGCAGGCTTGTCCGCCGGCAGCGTCACCTTGAACTCGATCTTCGCGAGCGTCTCGGGGTCCTTGCCGAGCTTGCGCAGCAGTGGCAGCCAGCGCGGGTCTTTGCGGATGTTGTCGAATTGCGGCAGGACGACGATGTCGGACAGCCCCGAGTCCTCATAGGTCTGCGCCTTGTCCAGCCATTCGAACGCGCGGTCCGCCTCGCCCCGGTAGGCGAGCACGTAGGCGATGTTGCTGGGATCTTCCTTCTCGTACTTGGCGATCAGGTCCGCCAGCGCCGCATCGGAGTCCGCCGATCGCCCCAGCGCGTGATAGACAATCGACAGCGCGACCAGCCGCCAGCTCTCCTCGGGCTCCTTCTGCACTTCCGCGAGCGCCGCCTCGGCGTCGCCCTTCTGCAATAGCGCGAGGCCGAGGGAGGCCTGCCCGTCTACGCGCCCCGGCGAGAGGCGCAAGGCGGTGCGGAAGCTTGCGATCGCCTCCTCCCAGCGGTGGGCGTAGAGAAAGTAGCCCCCCAGATTGAAATGGCCACCGGCGCTGACTGGGTCGAGGGCAAGGGCGGCCTCTTGGAGCGCGATCGCGAGGTCGAGGCGACCGAGGTCCTGGGCGAGGCCCGCCGCGTTGCCGAGGATGATGGGGTCGGCAGGGTCGAGCGCCAGCGCCCGCTCGAAGTGCCGCACCGCCGCCGACAGGTCGCCGGTGAAGTTCGACTCGAGAGAGCCGAGGATCGCGTAGGCGGGCGCGTAGTTCGGATCGGCCGTCAGCGCCTTGTCCAGGGCTTCCCGCGCGAGGCGCACCCCTTCGGGCACCGGGCGCAGGCCCGAGGCCGCCTGATTGCTGTAGATCGCCGCGAGCTGGTCCCAGGCTGGGGCGTATCCCGGTGCCTTCGCCAGCACCTGCTGGAACAGCGGGATCGCCTGCTCGTAGCCAGCGCGTGTGCCCAGTCGAACGAGCTGCCGCGCCTGCAGGAACAACGCATAGGCCTCGGGGTCGATCGCCTGGGCCTGGCCGAGAAGCTTTAGCTTCAACTGGCCGACCACGGTGCCGGCGATCTCGTCCTGGATTGCGAACACGTCGTCGAACGGGCGGTCGTAGGATTCCGACCAGACGTTGTGGTCGCTGCGCGCATCGATGAGCTGGGCCGAGATGCGCAGCGTCTTGCCGGCGCGCTGCACCGAGCCTTCGAGGATGTAGGCCACGCCGAGTGTCGTCGCAATTTCCCGTAGCGAGGTGTCCTTGCCCTTGAACGAGAACGACGAGGAGCGCGAGATCACTTTGAGGTCGCGCACTTTAGAAAGAAGATTCAGCATGTCCTCCGAGATGCCGTCGGAAAAGAACTCCTGGTCCTTGTCCTGTGAGCGGTTGACGAACGGCAGCACGGCGATGGATTTGTCCGAGATGGCCGTTTGCATCGGCTGCCGTGTGGTCGCGACGATGCCGATCATGAGTCCGAACACGGCAAGCAGTGTTGCCGCGGTGATGGCCAGCGTGCGCTCGCGCCGTACCCAATGTTCGATACGTTGCACTGGATTGAGCGGCCGCGCCGTGACCGGTTTGCCGGCCACGAAGGCGGCCAAGTCATCGGCCAGCGCGGCGGCGTTCGCGTAGCGGCGCGATACTTCTCGCGTCAGGCACTTGTCGATGATGGCTTGCAGATCGCGTGGCAACGTCGGCACCAGGCTGCGCACCGGGCGCGGCGTGCTGGTGCGCACGAGCTGGATCGTGTCGTGCGGCGTTGCGCCGAGGAACGGCGGTTGACCGCTGACCAGTTCATACAGGATCGCGCCCAAGCCCCACACATCGGTGGCCGGACTGATCTTCTCCAGCCCGCTGGTGGCTTGTTCGGGTGCCATGTAGCTGGGCGTGCCGCAGACTTCGTCGTTGGTCAGCGCCAGTTCGCGTTCCATGCGCCGTGCCAGACCGAAATCGGCCACGTGTGGCACGCCGTCGCCGTCGATCAGCACATTGGCCGGCTTCAGGTCCAGACGCAGCACGCTCAGGTGGTGCGCGTAGTCGATCGCTCGCGCAATCGGGATCATCAAGGCTGCGGCGGCTTGCGGATTAAGAACGCCGTCGTGCTGCAGCTTGCCGGCCAGGGTCTGACCGCGCACCAGGTGCATGCTGTAGAAGTGCAGCTCCTCGGCCGTGCCGACCTCGTGGATCGCCACGATGTTCGGATGTTCCAGGCGTGCGGCGTTCTGCGCCTCGTGATGAAAGCGATCGGCGAAATCGGGTGTTGCCCATTGCGCCGAGAGCACCTTCACCGCCACGTCGCGGTCCAGGCTGATCTGGTGCGCGCGATAGACCGCGCCCATGCCGCCTTCGCCGAGCAGTTCGTGCAGTTCGTAGTCGCCGAGCCGGCGATGTTTCGCGTGCGTCAGATCGAAGCGCAGCGTATCGCTCTTGCGCGCATACGCGGCCAAATCGGCCGGTGGATCGGTGACGAGTGTAGCCTTTGGCGTTTCGCTTGGCGTACTCGTCACCGCGCAGCCCCCCGTTGCGTTGCTGGGTATTTGGCGCCATGCCCGCGACGATTACAAGCGATGTAGACCAACCGGCGCGAGATGTTGGGCAAAGCTGACGGTGCAAGCGCCCGCATGGACAATTTTAGATGATATGACTTTCGGCCCATTCGCTAGTATTAACTAAATACTATAGTTGATCTGCGAATATAGTCAGGTCGATTAGAGCGCATGGACGAAACCGACAGCCACCTGTGGAAATTCCAGAAGGAACTCAGCTCCGGCACGGTTTCGCTGGTGCTGCTTGGCGTGCTTGCGCGTGCGCGCACGCCGATGTACGGCTATCAGATCGTCAAGCGCCTGGAGCAGACTGGCGAGGGCGTACTCAGTGGCAAGCAGAGCGCGCTGTATCCGGTATTGCGCAACCTGTCCGCAGCGGGTTTGCTCGATAGCGAAGTGGAGCCATCGATCACCGGGCCGCCGCGCCGCTACTACCGCATCACGCCGCTGGGCAGGCGCGTGCTGCGCGAGTGGAGCCTGGCCTGGATGGCCACTCGCGATTTCGTGGAATCCATTTTAATTGAATAGTGCGGGCAGGATGCCCGCTTCGTGATCTTCGCCGTCAAGGATGACGGCACAAGTAAAGAATAGTGCGGGCAGGATATCCGCTTCTTGATCTTCACTGTCAGGCACGACGATTTAGATACGCATTGGAGGTTTGACCATGAACACGCCGACCCCGCGCACGATCGCGGAATACCTCGAGCAATTGCGCGCTGCACTGCGCGGTGCAGATCCAGCGCTGATCCAGGATGCGTTGTACGACGCCGAGGAGCATCTGCGTGGGGAACTTCACGAGAACCCGGGTACATCGGAAGCCGAGATGCTGGCGAAAATCGCCAGCAGTTACGGTGCGCCGGAAGAGGTCGCCGCTATCTATGTCGACAAGGAGGTGCAGGTCGAGCAGGCCTTGCGTTCGCCGCCGCCGCCGCGACGCACGACGGCGCTCGGCCGTTTCTTCGCCATCGGCTCCGATCCGCGCGCGTATGCGTCGCTGTTCTACATGCTGCTTGCGCTGCCCACC
>NZ_DATBQK010000085.1:0-4919 GCF_036560865.1 Rudaea sp. | reverse complement strand
CGCGCTCCTGCAACAGCGCCACGCGCAATGGCTTGCTCACTTCAATACTCCTCGCGGCAACTGCATGGTCATGCAATGCAGGCTGCCGTTCTGCCAGATCAGGGGCCGACAGGGTACCGGAATTACTTGACGGCCGGGATGCGCGGCGCCGATGACGCGCGCGGCTTCGGCATCGGCTGCATCGCCATACGCGGGCACGAGCACGGCGCCGTTGACGACGAGATAGTTGGCATACGAGGCGGCGAGGCGACGGCCGTCGTCGAGAATGGGCGTCGCCCAGGGCAGGGCATGCAGCTGATACGGCTTGCCGTCGAGCGTGCGCAGCGCAGCGAGTTCGTCGCCCATGCGTGTGAGTTCGCCGTGGTGCGCGTCGGTCGCATCGTCGCAAGCCTGGTAGATGATCGCGTCGTCGGGCGCGAAGCGCGCGAGCGTGTCGATATGCGCATCGGTATCGTCGCCCTGCAGATAACCGTGTTCGAGCCAGAGCACGCGCTGCGCGCCCAGCTTTTCGCAGAGCAGATGCGTCATTTCTTCGCGGCTTTGCTCGGGATGGCGCTGGTGCAGGCAGCGCCAGGTCGTGAGGATCGTGCCGCGACCATCGGATTCGATCGCACCGCCTTCGAGCGCCCAATCGACGCGTTGATGTTCAGCGCCGGCAAACAGATCGCGCGCGACGAGGCCGCCGATCAGGCAATCGTCGCGTCTGGCGCTGAATTTGCCTCCCCAGCCGGTGAAGCGGAAATCGGTCAGGCGGAATTTCGCCCCGTCGGTCAGCGTGATCGGCCCGGAGTCGCGCAGCCAAGTGTCGTCGTACTCGATTTCGACGAATTGAATTTTTGACGTCGGCCCGCTGCAGGCCGCATCGATAAGCTGTTCGGCGCGCGCACGTACGCCCGCATCGGCCACGCAGACGACAACCGGTTCATGGCGTGCGATCGCTGCGATCAATGCAGCGCAGGTGCTCTCGACGGCGGCCAGGCGCGCTGCCCAGTCGGTATTCGCATGCGGCCAAGCGAGCAGCACGCCCGCCTGCGGTTCCCACTCCGCAGGCAGGCGAAAAGCGGGGGAGATCATTGTGCCCGGGGTGCGTTCTTCGGTCCGAGCTCGTCGGGCGAAACGCGATTCATCACGGCGTCGATCACGCGATCGCGTTCGAAGTAGACGGTGTAGTCAGCATATACCCAGCGATTGATCGTCGGGTGCCAGCGCGAATCGCCGCCGGCCGGCGCGAGCTTGTTTGCTGGCGCACCATAGCGGCTTTCGACCTGGCCCATGCTCAAGCCACGCGTCGGCAAGTGGAAGGCACGTTCCTGCTTGACCCGGTCGATCAGGAGCGTATCGGCATGTACAGCCGAGGCGGCGAAAAATGACAGCGCAAACGCGCACGACAGCAGGCTGGGACGACAACGCATGGCTTTCACTCCAGAGGACTTCGGCGCGTGAGCCGACGCCCGACTTTGTACCAAATTTAACGCGCGAAGTCGATGCTCCAAGTCACTGATTGGTGCAGAAAAATCGCTCCGGTCATTGGGGCGTTTTCACTCCGCGCGGCGGGATTACCGGCAGTACGATATGCGAGGGCGCGTTGGCGTCGATGTAGACCTTGTTGGTCGCTACGCGCATCTGCGCCGCATGGCCTTCGGGTTCGCCCGAGTTCGGGTTGGTGTCGAAATGCGGAAAATTGCTGCTCGATACATCCACGCGGATGCGGTGGCCGCGCTTGAACAGGTTGCTGGTCGGGAACGCCTCGATCTTGATCGGATAGACCTCCCCGGGCTTCATCAACGCCGGTTTTTCCCAGGAATCGCGATAGCGCACGCGCAAGATACCGTCAGTCAAGTTCATCGCGTAACCATTTGGATAATCTTGATTTTGTGGATACTCATCGATGAGTTTTGCGGTGAAATCGGTATCCGGACAATCCGACGCAATCCACAGGTTCACCGTGATCGGGCCGGTGACTTCGATATCCTGATCCAGCGGCGGCGTGCGGAAAACCAGCACGTCGGCGCGATCGGCGAGGGCACGGTAGGGTTCCTTCGAGCCGAAGAAGCGCGCGGCTTCGCGCTGATCGAAGGCGCCGCCGACCATGACGGGTTCGCCAGATGTGATCGTGCCGCCGATGCTCGGCACCGGGTCGCGCGGATCGTACTGATAAATCAGCGGTTCGACGCCGGAGCCCGGTTTGACAAGCGAAAGTTCGTTCTCGGTACGCAGGTAATAGGGCGTCCAGCGTGTGTCCGGAATCGGCCAGTCGGTCTCTGCGCGCCAAGCACCGCCATGCTGCATGCGGCTGTCGCCGTTCTTGCGTCCACTGCCGCCGCCCATTACAAACAGGCGCACGACGGGCTCGCTGTCCACGCCGTTCCTGATGCCCTTGATCCAGCGATCGAACCAACGCAGGCGCAACGCGAGGAAGTCGGTGGCGAGATTGTTGTCGATCGTTGCCTGTGGACCGAAGTCGACATCCCCGGAGTAGGTGATCGAACGATTGCCATGCGTCCATGGGCCGAGAATGAGTCGCACCGGACCGCGTTTGCCTCCGGTTTTCGCGCGCTTCGACAACCCGATGTAATTGTCCGTTGCGGTGCGTGGATAGGGGTCGTACCACGACGACATATGCATCATCGCGGCGTCGACGTACTGCGCGTAGAAGCCTTGCGCATAAATGCCGAGCTGCTTCCAGTAGTCGTCGAATACGCCGTGTTGCCATTGCTCGAACAGGTAATCCTCGTATTCGGGCGCAAGACTCAGCGGCGAGTTGCCGCGCCGCCAGGGCAGGCGGTGGAACCAGCCCTTGATATCGACAGCCTTCATCGCTGCGAATGTGGCCGGGTCGTCCCGTACACGCGGACTTTCCAGTGCGCTGTGATAGGCCCAAGTCGCCTGCTTCATTTCGAATGCCCCGCCTTGGCGGATGCCGCCTTGGTAGGCGTTCGAGAATCCCCCGGAATCCACAAACATTGCGACTACGCCGGGCGCGCCAGCGCTGCCGAGTGCGCCTTGGGTGTGTGCCGCGTAGGACAGTCCAAACGTGCCGATGCGGCCATTGCACCAGGGCTGTTTGACCACCCAGGCACAGGTGTCAAAACCGTCGACTCCCTCGCTCAAGTACTTGGTGAATTCGCCCTCGGATTTGTAGCGACCGCGGCAATCCTGATAGATCACGATGTAACCGTGGCGCACGAAGAATTCGGCGACTTGCGCGCGGCTCTTCGGCTCGGCGACGGTGGCCGTGCGCTCGGAGCGGCTATCGACTGTCTTGCCGTATGGCGTTCGTTCGATCAGCACTGGAAACCGGCCTGTGGCCCGTTTGCCATTGTGTGCGGGAAAGTAGATGTCGGTTGCGAGTTTGATCCGGTCGCGCATCGCGACCATCACGTCGCTTTGCAGACTGACTTCGAAATCCGATTGCGAAATATCTGCGGCGGTGAGTTTGGGCAGGGAGAAAAAGCCTGCGATTGACGCAAGCATTTTTGTCAGTTCGCGACGGCGCGCCGAGCGCAGTTTCTCTGGGATATCGTCGTTGGGCACGGGAGAGTACGCAGGATTGCGCCGGCAGATCGGTCGTAAGGCAGTATCGCAGTTTGTCAGAACCGCGCAAGAAATCGCAGAAGCCAGAAAGCGCAAAGGCCGCACCAGGCGGCCTTTGGGTCACGATCGTTGAATCGTGCAGATCAGCGTTGACGCGCCTTGAAGCGCGGGTTGCTCTTGCAGATCACGAAGACTTTGCCGCGGCGACGCACGATCTTGCAATCGCGATGACGCTGCTTGGCGGATTTGAGGGAGGACAGGACTTTCATGACGAATTCCGTTGGTTATCAGACTTGAGGGCGCAAAAAGTAGCCGGACATTGTAATCGGTATGCGCTGCACATGTAAAGTCGTTGCGCGAGTAAACACCGCGGGCTAGTTGGATCGGTGCGGGTGCCGCATGGCGACGGCGCGTTCCGCGGTTGGTCTAACTCGCAGAAATGAGGTCCAGCGCGGCGGCGAGTAGTCGCCCTCAATGCTGCTTGTTGAGAATTTTTCTCTTCTGTTCCTGAAATTCTTCTTCTGTGATGACTCCAGAATCCTTTAGATCCTTTAGCTTCTTCAATTCGGTATAAAGGTCGCCCGAGTCCTTTACTTGAATGTCCTGCTTGACCGACTGATCGCTTTCGAGGCGGACGGTGGGGGTCTTTGTGCTGTCAAAGTCCCCAGTTCTGCCGAAAGAATCTACGCGACCATTTACGAGGCGGACGTAGTAGGGGCGAGCGACTCCATAAAAGGCTTGGTCACCTGTTTCAGACAAAGCGTAATTTAGATATTCAGCTTGCCCTTGAGCACTAACGCTTGCAGGGGGTCCCATCACAGCGATGGCTTCATCTTTGGTCATGCCGATGCGAACGCCGCCTATTTTTCCGGCCGTGGCGCACGCCGCCAAGAGCATCCCCGCCACCAAAACCCAGACCAAGTTCTTCATGTTACCTCCCCGTGGAATCGTATACGCCCGTCTCTGGATCGAAGTATTCGCACCGGTCCAGCCCAAAAGATTGCCAAAGCACATCCATCATCGGACCAATCACTTTGTCGCAGTCTGCTGATTCGATGTTGTCGATCCATACCTCCGGGAGGATCAGGTTATCTCGGTCGACGGGTGATCGATCGTGCGAACTATAAAAGTATTGTCCACTGCGCAGTTGATACCCGCCAACGCGCAAGATTGCTACGCCCAAAACGGCTGGTCCGGCGAAACCAGATCGCTTAGAAAAGTTCAGGAATCGATTCACACCCTGACGGTAGAACGTGATCAGCTCCGAAGTAAATATGACATTGGTTGCGGCACCCCCGATGGTAGTGTTGTCCACGCCCACATTGGCGGCATACTCTATGGTGCCTTCGCGGAAAATTTGATTGTAAGCCGAGGTGGCAGGTGAA
>NZ_DATBQK010000084.1:0-5912 GCF_036560865.1 Rudaea sp. | reverse complement strand
GATGCTGATCGAAGTCACTGGTATCGGCCGCTATCGCCTGCTCGGCGACACGCTCGACGACGCCGCCGGCGAGGCCTTCGACAAGACCGCCAAAATGATGGGGCTGGACTATCCGGGCGGGCCGGCGCTGGCAAAGCTGGCTGAAACCGGCACGCCGGGGCGATTCAAGTTTTCCCGGCCGATGACCGATCGGCCCGGGCTGGATTTCAGTTTCTCCGGATTGAAGACTCAGGTCCTGCTCGCTTACCAAGCACACAAGCACGAGGCAAACGCCAAGGCCGATATCGCGCGCGGTTTCGAGGAGGCGATCGTCGATACCCTGGTGATCAAATGCCGGCGCGCCCTGCAAGCAACCGGCGCACGCCGTCTGGTAATCGCCGGCGGCGTCGGCGCCAATCGCCGTCTGCGCGCGCAACTCGCCGCGGCGGCCGAGCGTGAGGGCTTTCGCGCCTATTTCCCGCGCCTGGAATTCTGTACCGACAACGGCGCGATGATCGCGCTGGCCGGCGCGCTGCGCCTGCAGGCAGGATTGCACGACGACACCGCGATCAAAGTGGCGTCGCGCTGGGACCTGGAAAGTCTTCCCGCGGTATAAGATTTCCAGCCCCTCAGCCCTCAGCCCTCAGCCCTCCCAGACAATGGACACCGTTTTCATCGAAGACCTGCGCATTGAGACCGTGATCGGCATTTACGACTGGGAACGCCAGATCCGCCAAGTCGTCGCGCTCGATCTGGAAATGGCGTTCGATAATCGCAAGCCGGCAGCGAGCGACAAGATCGCCGACACGCTCGATTACAAAGCCGTAGCCAAGCGCCTGATCGCGTTTGTCGAAAGCTCCACGTTTCAGCTGGTGGAAACGCTGGCCGAGCGCTGCGCCGAAATCGTGCTCGAGGAATTCGAGGTGCGTTGGCTGCGGCTGAAATTGGCGAAACCCGGCGCGGTACGCGGTTCGAAAGCGGTCGGCGTCGTTATCGAGCGCGGCGAGAAGCCAGCTTGATGGCGCGTGCCTATCTGAGTCTCGGTTCGAATCTCGAGCCGGAGAAGAACCTGCGCGCCGCGCTGACCGAACTGCGCGCGCGGTTCGGCGACATCACCGTGTCGCCGGTCTACCGCTGTCCGGCCGTCGGCTTCGACGGGCCGGATTTTCTCAATCTCGCCGTCGGTATCGACACCGAACTCGATCCTCACGCGCTCAACGAGTGGCTGCATGCTCTGGAAGATCGTCACGGCCGCCGGCGCGACGTGCCGCGCTTCTCCAGTCGGACGCTGGATGTCGACATCGTGCTGTACGGCGACCGCGTGCTGAAAGGGCCGGGCAATCTCGAACTGCCGCGGCCGGAACTCAAATACGCCTTTGTGCTCAAGCCGCTCGCTGATATTGCGCCGCAGGTGGCGCATCCGCTGCTTGGCAAGACGCTTAAGCAGCTGTGGCAGGAGCAGGCACACGCAGCGGATTCGTCGTTACAACCGGCAGGCGATCTGTAGACCTGCAAGCGCACGCCACTTCCAGCTCTTTACGTCATGCAGGCGCGGTGTTAAAACGTCGCTGCAATCGGTCGAGGGGGCGACATCATGTTCGAAAAGATCGAGCGCAGTTGGGCTCTGGTCAAGGCCAGCGCAGCAGTCCTGCAGGCGGACAAGAAGCTGCTCGTGTTCCCGGCGCTGTCTGCGCTATGCACGCTGCTGGTCGCCGGGAGTTTCCTGATCCAGGCAAACGCGGCCGGCTTGTTCCGCCAAATCGACCACGGCCATCTGACCGCGGAGCGCTTGCCGCTGTGGTTCGGGTTCTACCTGGTGCAGTACTTCATCATCATTTTCTTCAACTGCGCACTGGCCGGTGCTGCCCTGATTCGCCTGCGCGGCGGTACACCGACCCTGGCAGACGGTCTGCGCTGCGCCCTCGCCCAGTTGCCTTCGATCCTCGTCTATGCGGTCATTTCCGCGACGGTCGGCATGATTCTGCGCTCGCTGCAGGAGCGCGCCGGTTTCATCGGGCGCTGGATCATCGGCCTGATCGGTCTGGCTTGGACGCTGGCCACGTTTCTGGTCGTGCCGATTCTGGTCAGCAACGACGTCTATCCGCTCGAGGCGATCAAGCGCAGCGCCGAATTGCTCAAGCGTACCTGGGGCGAGAATCTGATCGGCAACGCCGGTATCGGTGTCGTGTTCGGGTTGATCATGTTTCTGCTGATCGTATCCGGCATGGCATTGATTATTCCCGCCGCTGCATCGAAGTCCACGCTGACCGTCGGTCTGGTCATTGCGTTTTTGATCATTGCCGTCGTGCTGCTGGCGCTGGTGCAGTCTGCTCTGCAGGGTATTTATGCGGCGGCGATCTATCGGTACGCGGAAGAGGGCGCGAGCGGCGCGGGTTTCGATGAGGCGCTCATCGCCGATGCGTTCAGGACCAAGGACGAGGACTGAGCGTTTCGCAATCGCGCCAGGTTGTCGCGGTTAGATCACCAGCGCGCGGCCGCCGTCCACTTTCAGTATCTGCCCGGTGGTGAATTTCGCGTCGCGCAGCAGGAACAGCACGGCGCTGGCGACGTCTTCGGGTGTGCCCGTGCGCTTGAGCGCGCTGCGTGCGACGAGTTCGGCCTGATCGGCATACGGTTTGCCGGACTCCGGCCACAGAATCGCACCGGGCGCGACGCCATTGACGCGCACGTCGGGGCCGAGCTCCCTGGCCAGTGCCAGCGTCATCATTGCCAGCGCGGCCTTGGCCATGCTGTAGACCGGATGCCGGGCCAGCGGGCGTTCCGCGTAAATATCCACAATGCTGACAATGCTGCCTTGTGTACTTTTCAGGAATGGCGCGGCGGCCTGGGCGAGGAAAAACGGCGCCTGCGCGTTGCTGACGAACAGCTCGTTCCATTGCTGCACGGTGGTCTTGCCGACCTCGGTCGGAAAGAAAGCCGAGGCGTTGTTGACGAGTCCATCGAGGCGGCCGTAGCGCGCGACGCAGGTTTCGACAATCTGCGGCAGGCGCTCGATATCGGCTAGCTCGGCCTGGATGGCGCAGGTGCTGTTCGCGCGCACGGCTTCGAGGTCCTTGCACAGCGCCTGCATGTCCGCCTGTGAGTTGCGGTAATGCAGGGCGAGATCGTAGCCGGCGGCGTGCAAGCTGCGCGCGATCACACTGCCGACGCGGCGGGCGGCGCCGGTGATCAGGAGGACAGGGCGCGGATGCGCGGGGTCGGTCATTCGCTCTTCCTCGGCACGCAGGTTAAGCTGCGCGCTGCTTTGCGGATTTGACCCGATTCTTTCACATCGCTCGCATGCGCGTCGAATTGCCCGAACCCAGTGCCGACGTGCGCGCGCATAGCGAGCGCGTCGCAGCCGTCATCCGCGATGAAATTGCCGCCGCCGACGGCGCACTCGATTTCGCGCGCTATATGGAGCTGGCCTTGTACGCGCCGGGCCTCGGCTACTACAGCGCGGGAGCGGCCAAGTTCGGCGCAGCCGGCGATTTCGTGACGGCGCCGGAACTGGGCAGTGTATTTGCGCGTTGCCTCGCACGCGCGGTCGCGCCTGCGCTGCGCGACGGCGTTCTGCTGGACCACGACATCCTGGAGCTGGGCCCAGGCAGCGGCGCACTTGCGGTCGACTTGCTGCGCGAACTCGAACGCCTCGATGCCTTGCCCGCACGTTATCGCATGCTTGAGCGCAGTGCCGATCTGCGCGAACGTCAGCGCGGGACCATCGTCGAGCATTGCGCGCATTTGCTGGATCGCGTCGAGTGGCTCGATGCGCCGCCGCCCGAGCCCTGGTGCGGTGTGTTGATCGCCAACGAAGTGATCGACGCGTTGCCCGTGCGCCTGTTCGCATTGCGCGACGAGGGTGTGTTCGTGCGCAACGTCGCTGTCGATGCGCACGATCGCTTCGTCTGGCGAGAACAGGCTGCCAATGCGACGTTCGCAAATATCCTGGACCAGATTCTTGGCGATGGCGTCCGCACGCTGCCACGTCCGTATAGTTCCGAAATCTGTACCTTGCTGGCGCCGTGGCTCGCGGAAGTCGCGCGCACGCTGGAACGTGGCAGCGCCTTCCTGATCGACTACGGCTACGCGCACGGCGAGTACTACCATGCGCAACGCAGCGCCGGCACCTTGCGTTGTCACTATCGCCATCGCGCGCACGACGATCCTTTGATCCTGCCCGGCGTGCAGGACATCACCGCTTCAGTCGATTTCGATGCGCTGGCGCGCGCAGGCGCCGCGGCAGGCTTTGTGGTCGCCGCGCACAGCACGCAGGCGCAATTCCTGATCGCGCACGGTCTCGATGAAGTGTTCGCGCAAGCCCATGCGCAAGCTAGCGACGAAGCCGCGCGCTATGCGCTCGCGCAGCAGGTCAAACGGCTGACCCTGCCCAGCGAAATGGGCGAGCGGTTTCGGGTGATGGAATTACGACGCTGACTTTGGCGTAAGCGCGGCAATTGCGTTCACGCGCGCCGCACGCATCGCTTCGCCGACGGCTGGCCCTTGCAAACCTCGGTCGACAAACGGCTGCGCGCCGACTTCCGCAGCGGCGGCAAACGCCGCACGCAGAAATTGCGCTTGCGGATACGCCGATTCTTCGAGCCCCAGACGTCCGCGCTTGTCCGCTTCGCAGGCCAGCAGGAAGGGCTCGATACGGTCGGGGCGGCGGAATGCGTCGAGTTGCTCGAAGATGCCGAGCACGGTTGCCGGGCGCAGTTCCAGCGCCGTGTGCGCAAGCAGGTGCAGCTTGCACACCAGTTGCGCCAGTGCGGCGTATTCGGAGGATACTTTCAGCCTTGCATTCAAGGCGGCAATCGGCGCGATGCCGCTGTGTTCGTGGCCGTGATGACGCGGCAGCTGATCTTTGGGCGTCAGCGCCTTGCCGAGGTCATGCACCAGCGCGCACCAGCCGATCAACGCATCGCTGGGAGCGAGACGCGCGGCCATGTCGACGACCAGTTCGGTATGCACGCCGCTGTCGATTTCGGGATGGAATTCCGCGCGCTGCGGCACGCCGTAGAGCGCGTCGATTTCAGGGTAGAGTCTGGCCAGCGCCTGGCAGTCGCGCAAGGCGCGCAAAAATGCGCTCGGCGTCGATTCGGTCAGCGCTTTCTGTGTTTCGGCCCAGACGCGTTCGGGCACCAGATGGTCCACTTCGCCGCTGCTCACCATCTGCCGCATCAGCGTCAGCGTTGCGGCCGCGATACGAAATCCACGCGCGGCAAAACGCGCCGCGAAGCGTGCGACGCGCAGCACGCGCACCGGGTCCTCGGCGAATGCGGGCGAGACGTGGCGCAGCAATTTCGCGTCGAGGTCGCGCGCGCCCCCGAAGGGATCGATCAGCGTACCGTTTTCATCTTCGGCGATCGCATTGATGGTCAGGTCGCGCCGGCGCAGATCGTCTTCCAGCGTCACGCTCGCGTCGGTGTCGAACGCGAAGCCGTGGTAACCGCGTCCGGTCTTGCGCTCGGTGCGCGCCAGCGCGTATTCCTCGCCGGTTTGTGGATGCAGGAACACGGGGAAATCCTTGCCCACCGGTTTGTAGTTCGCGCGCAGCAGGTCTTCGGGCTGCGCCCCGACGACGACCCAGTCGCGGTCCTTCACTGCGTTGCCGAGCAAGCGGTCGCGCACCGCGCCGCCGACGAGATAGGTTTTCATCCGCGCATTATGCTTGAGCTTGCCTTCTCCCACCGGGAGAAGGTGGCGCGAAGCGCCGGATGAGGGAAGGGCATGCCGGTTTTATGCGACGCGAATCAGCTGCAATGGCTTTCCCTCATCCGCCTTCGGCACCTTCTCCCGAGGGGAGAAGGGAAGCGTCAGTTCGTCGCAATTTTTGCGGGCGATGCCGGGCACGCAACCGCCCGGCGCATCACCTTGTCGCCGGGCGGATCGTAGGCCTGGCCGATGCGCGGCAGGCGCGAGGACAGCGTCTG
>NZ_DATBQK010000083.1:0-18838 GCF_036560865.1 Rudaea sp. | reverse complement strand
CGCGGCGTTCAAGCATCCAACCCGGGAGCCACGCGGGCCGCGTGATTGCTCCCCTATTTGGTCTTGCTCCGAGTGGGGTTTGCCGTGCCGCGCGGCGTTGGCCCCGCGCGCGGTGCGCTCTTACCGCACCGTTTCACCCTTACCTGATCCCTTGCGGGCCATCGGCGGTCTATTCTCTGTTGCACTTTCCGTCGGCTCACGCCGCCCAGGCGTTACCTGGCACTCTGCCCTGTGGAGCCCGGACTTTCCTCGAAGTACTTGCGCACCTCGCGACTGTCTGGCCGACTCCGCGCGTATTCTAGCCGAATGGCCATGAACGGCGGCGAATCAAGAAGCTTCGCTCAGCTCGAGCTCATCGGCGGTGATCAAGGAGTGGCGGCGGCGACGCGAATCATCGCATCGATACTGCGCTCGACATCGGCATCGGTCGTCGCCCACGAGCAAACGCTGATGCGCATCGCCGTGCGTCCCTGCCAGACCGTACCGCCGCACCAGCAGGTACCGTCGGCCTGCAGCGCGGCGATTACGCGTTGTGTGCGCGTAGCGTCGCCGAATGACACCAGCACCTGATTGAGCACGACCTCGTTCAACACGTCGAAACCGCTGGCCGTCAAGGCTTCGGCGAAACGCCGCGCTTGCCGACAATTGCGTTCGATCATTTCGGCGACGCCGCTGCGGCCGAGGCTGCGCAGCGCCGCCCAGACATCGACCCCGCGCGCGCGGCGCGACAGTTCCGGTGTGAAGTCCGAAGGATTGCGCCACGGGCTCGCGGTCGGCAGATACTCAGCGGTGATCGCCATGGCCGCGCTCAGCGCATGGGCATCGCGCACAAAGGCCAGACCGCTGTCGTAGGGCACGTTGAGCCATTTGTGCGCATCGGTTGCCCAGGAATCCGCGACCTCGATGCCGCGCGCAAATTCGGCGCGCGATGGTGCCACTCGCGCCCACAGACCGAAGGCGCCGTCGACATGCAGCCACACGCCGTCACCGATGCGTTCGCGAATCGCAGCGACCGCATCGCAGGCGCCGGTGTTCACATTGCCCGCCTGTGCGCAAACGATGGCGGGCGAGGAGATTTCCGGCAACGCATCGACGCGCAGGCGACCCTGGCCGTCGACCGGCACGCGCAGCACACGGTTGCGACCGAGGCCGAGAAGGCCCAGCGACTTGATCAGGGTCGGGTGCGCTTCCTCTCCGACGACCACGGTGATTGGCGGTGCGCCAAACAGGCCATCGGCTTCGACCTTCCAGCCGGCGCGCGCAAGCACGGCGTGACGCGCCGCCGCGAGCCCGACGAAATTCGCCACATTCGCGCCGGTGACGAAGGCGCCGCCGCAGCTGCGCGGCAGATCGAGCAAGTCGAGCAGCCAGCGCAACGCGGTCTGCTCGAGCCGCGCCGTCGCCGGCGTGATGTTGTAGTAGCCGGTATTCTGATCCCAAGCCGACGCGAGCCAATTTGCAGCAAGCGCGGCCGGCAGCGCACCGCCCATCACGAATCCGAAAAAACGCGGACCGGCGATCGCCATGGTGGCCGGTGAACCGTAGCGGTCGAGCAAGGCGACGACTTCATGTGGATCGCAGGGCGCGTCCGGCAATGCGCCATCGAGCGCATCAAGCGCAGCCACGGCGGCTGGATCGGGCGCAACGTGGCGCTCGGCGAGGCCTTGAAGATACGCGCTGGCACGCGTGGCGACATCCTGCAACAGTGCGTTCATCGCATGCTCCGACGGAGTGATGATCTTAAACTTCCGCGGCGGGTTCGACCCCATACAGCTGGTTGCGCGGTGCACCGCTGATCGCGGCGGCCAATTTCGCCGCGCGCCCGGGCGGCAGTTCGTGGCGCAACAGTTCGAATACGCGCCGGCCCTCGGCGAGACGCGCGCTATCCGCATCCGTCTGCGCACCGGCCACCAACAGCACGAACTCGCCGCGCTGCTGATCGGGATCGGCAACGACGCGCGCAGCCAGTTCACCGAGCGTGCCGCCGAGCACGGTCTCGAACAGCTTGGTCAGCTCGCGCGCGAGCACGGCTTCGCGCTCGGCGCCGAACACGGCGATGAAATCGTCCAGCGCCTCGATAATGCGGTGACTCGACTCGTAGAAAATCAGCGTGCGCGTTTCGCTGCGCAGACTTTGCAGATGCGCACGCCGCGCCGCGGATTTCGACGGCAGGAATCCCTCGAACACGAAACGATCCGATGGCAAGCCCGCTACCGACAGCGCCGCGATCGCCGCGCACGCGCCGGGTAGTGGACTCACCGCGATGCCCGCCGCACGCGCCGCACGCACGAGGCGGAATCCTGGATCGCTGATCAGCGGCGTCCCCGCATCGCTGATCAGCGCGATGCGTTTGCCGGCGAGCATCTGGCGCACCAGATCATCGCTGGCTTCGCGCTCGTTGTGCTCGTGCAGCGCGATGCAGCGCGTGGCGATGCCGCAATGACGCAGCAGCGCGGCGCTATGGCGCGTGTCTTCGGCGGCGATCAGATCGACGTCCGCCAACGTCGCGCGCGCGCGCGCCGACAAGTCGTCGAGATTGCCGATCGGTGTGGCGACCACGAAAAGCATTCCTGCGGTCGCCGCACTATTGCCGTCACGCATGGTCATCGCCGTCTCTCATCCGCCACCGCATAGCTTAACCGCTGCGCATCGCGGGCGCGGCGCATCGGCTATCATGCGTGCAGCTTGTTTGCCGGACGCCTTCATGCGCGCAGTTCTTCGCCCGTCACGCCAATTCTTCTTCGCGATCGGCTTGTGCGTGGGGCTGGCGGGTTGCATGGATCAAGGCTTCTGGCGTTCGAATGCCGAGGTGCCGAGCGCGACGGATGCGGAAACCTGGTATCACAACGGCGATTTCGGCCGCGCCGGCCAGGCCTTCATGGATCTGGCCGATGCGGACCGCGAGTATCGCGACCATTATCGCCTGCGCGCCGCCGAGGCCTATCGCGAGGAAGGCAATCTCAACGCGGTCGCCTGGGCACTCGAAGGGGTGGAAGCGCGGCACCTGAGTCCGCCGGAAAGCACGCGCGTGGATCTGCTCGAAGCCGAGGTCGCGCTGTCGCATCACGACGCAGCGCGCGCGTTGAATCTGCTCACCTTGCCCGAAGCGTCATTGTCGCCGCCGTTGCGTCAGCGCACGCTCGAATTGCGTGCCCGCGCCCAAGCCGCGTCCGGCGACGCCTTTGGCAGTGCGCGCACGCGCGCCGCGCTCGATCCGTTGCTCAAAGCAAGCGATCGAGCGCAAAACGAGGCGCGGATTCTCGACACGCTGGCGCCGCTCGATGCGCAAATGCTCAAGGACCAGGCTGCCGCCCTGCCGCCGAACGATGCGCTGCGGCCGTTCATCGATCAGGTGCTGCGCAAGAGCGGCCAGACGCTGCCGCAGGCGGTGCAGAATCCGGGTGAGCCGGTCGGTACGTTCGCGCTCGGGCAGAATGCGAACAGTGGCGAAGGCTATCGTGCCGCGCATATCGTCGCCCTGCTGCTGCCGGTGGAAGGCCAGCTCAAGGCGGTGGCGCAGCCGATCCGCGACGGTTTTTTCGCCGCGTATTTTTCCGACGCCCATCTGCCGCGCCCCGAAGTCCGCGTGTACGACTCGGGCAATACGCCCGCGGACGCCGTGGCCGCTTACCAGCGTGCGCTGGGTGATGGCGCCGACCATGTTGTCGGGCCGCTGCTGCGCGACGCGGTTTCGGCGGTGTTCGCACAGGCCAGTCTGCCGGTGCCGGTACTCGCGCTCAACCAGCCCGAACACGGCGAGGCGCCGCCGCCGGGCAGCGCTGCGTACGGCCTGGTGCCCGACACCGAAGCCGTGCAGGGCGCCAACCACATGCTCGAACGCGGCATCACACAGGCCGCGATCATTACTGCGAGCGACGACTGGGCCGAGCGCGCCGCGACCGCGTTCCGCGCGCAATTCGAAAGCCGGCACGGTGTCGTGCTCGGCGAAGCGCGCCTGCGCGACAGCGATGTGAATTTTTCCACAATGATACATCAGGCCCTCGGCACACTGCCGGCCGGCGCCGCGACGACACCGCTGCCGGGCGCGGCGCCGCTGCCGGCCGACGCGAAGGTGCCCGGCGACGCCGGCATCTTCATCAGCATGCGTCCGCAGCAGGCGCGCCTGCTGTTGCCGCAACTCAAGCTCGCGGGCTATTCGGGCACGCCCGTGTTCGCCACCTCGCATGTGTTCGCCGGCAATCTGAATCCGGGCATGGATCGCGACCTCGACGGTGTGGAATTCTGCGACGCACCCTGGTTGTTCGATGCCGTGGTCGGACTGCCGCGCTACAGCGACATCGCCGGTTCGCTCGAATCGGCGCGCGGCCCGGGCGCACGCCTGTTCGCGATGGGCATGGACGCCTACGCGCTGGTGCCCTATCTGGACTGGCTGGAGCAGCACCACGACAGCTACCAGCCGGGTGCGACCGGCCAGCTCACGATCGATGGCCTCGGTCGCGTGCAGCGGTTGATGATCTGGGCGCGCTTCACCGACGGCGTCGCGCACCCGCTCAACGGCGGTCTGCAGATGAGCAGCGTACCGGCACAATGATGTCAAAGCCGCACGTCGTGACCGCCCGCGATATTGGTATACAATGGGAAAATGCGGCGCTTGTGCATGCGCAAGGCGCGGGGCTGATGCTGCTCGCGCGCAATTTCCACTGCCGCTACGGCGAGATCGATCTGATCCTCGGCGATCGCGGCAGCGTCGTCTTTGCCGAGGTGCGCTACCGCCAGCATGGCGGGCACGGCGATGGCGCGGCTTCGGTCGGCGCGGCGAAGCGCGCGAAACTCGTGCGTGCCGCGCAGATCTGGCTGCAGGCGCATCCGCAGTACGCCAGCCTGCCCTGCCGCTTCGACGTGATCGGCTGTGCGGGGACGCTCGAGCGTCCGCAACTGGAATGGATGCGTGCGGCGTTCGACGCGTTCAGCGGCTAGTCACGGCGATCGCGCGAATGTGTCGACCCGCAAAACACCTCTTTCGACGAAACGGAATCATGAAAATCCACTCGACCAAAACGCTGTTGCTCCTGCTCGCCTTGCTGCCTTTTCTGCACGGTTGCCTGCTCGCCGTCGCCGGTGGCGCCGCGGTCGGCGCTGATGTCGTCCACGACCGTCGCGACACGAGTACCGTAATCGGCGACCGCCGCATCGCGCTCAATGCGAGCGACGCGATCAATCGCGATCGGGATTTCGTCGCCAACGACAATTACGTCAAGACCATCGTCTATAACGGCGTGGTCCTGCTCTGCGGCCAAGTGCGCAGCGAGGACCTGAAGCAGCGCGCGCAGTCCAAAGTGAAGAATCTCGACGGCGTTCAACGCGTGGTCAACGAACTCGATATCACCGATGAACCACAGGGCTTCTGGCGCCGTCGCGAGGACAATGCGATGACCGCGCGAGTGAAGACCGCGCTGCTCGACATCACCAGTCTGCCCGGCTTCGATCCCCTGCGCGTCAACGTGACCGTCGTGCATGGCACCGCTTTTCTCATGGGCATGGTCAACCACGAGGAAGCCGACGCGGTCGTCGATATCGCGCGCAATGTCGGCGGCATCGACAAGGTGGTGAAGGTGTTTGAGTATACTGATTGAGGGCTGAGGAGCGTAGTCCTTGGCAACTTTGTACGGCTCCAGCCCTCAGCCCTAGGCCCTCGTCTCACTTCAAATAATCGTGCACCACTTCGCCATACGGCAGCAGCAGGTCGGCTTTCAGATGTACGGCTGAAACGATTTCACGCACCGGCAGATCGGCAACCGGCGCGAGCGCGTGCGCGAACAATTCGAGTGCACCCGGGCCGGTCCACGCGCCCTTGAACTGCTTGCACTGCATCGCGTAGCGCACGAGTTCGCAGATGCGCGGCGTGCCGTCGACGTGCGGAATGATCTTGAGCAGATACGCCGGCGCTTGCATGCCGGCAATCGCTTTGGCCTCGTCCATCGGCGCGTATTTGTAACCCATCGTGCCGACCGCGACCGGCAGATCCGAATACCTCAGCGTGCCGACCAAGGTGTCGCGATGCACCTTCAATTCCGGCTCGCCGAGTTTTTTCGGAAAGCCCCAGATCTCGCGCCCACCCGCGGTCGGCGGATGGTCGTCGAGAAACATCATGCGCACATATCCGCCGGCTTCGCCCTTGTACGTGACCGGGATCACCTGGCCCGATTCGGTGTAATCGCCAAAACCGGTCGAATCCGGCATGCGGATGAACTCGTATTTCACCAGCGGCTCGGTCATTTCCAGCGGCGCGGGAATCACGCGACGCAAGGCCTCCGGATCAGTGCGGTAGGTGATGACCATATATTCGCGATCGACGAACAGATACGGCCCCGGCGGATAGGCCGGGTTGTCGATCGGCATCGCGAAAGCTTTGCTGCGGATTTCGTCTTCGGTCATTGCGGACTCCTTCAGGGAAAGGGTGGCTATGCTGCAAAATGCATGACAAGAACGAGCACAATCGCGGCATAAATGCCGGCGAACACATCGTCGAGCATCACGCCAAGGCCGCCGTCGAGGCGGCGATCCGCCCACGACACCGGCCAGGGTTTGGCGATATCGAAAATGCGAAAAAGTATAAATCCGGCCGCGATCCACCACCACGCAGATTCCAGCCATAACAGAGGTGCGAGCGCGATCCATTGGCCGACGAATTCGTCCCAGACCGCAACGCCGGGGTCGTCGATGCGCAGCACGCGCACGACCCAGCCGCAGGCCCAGACGCCCAGCGCAAACGCAAGCGCAAGCACGACGAAGTACAGCGGCCACGGCAATTCGCGCAATGCCAGCCACGGCAGCAGGGCCGCGAGCGACCCGGCGCTACCGGGTGCGACGGGACTCAGACCCGAGCCAAAACCCGAGGCGATCCAGCCCGCGGGATGGCGCAGCAAATCGCGGCGCTGATCGGCGCTTAGCTTCATGACGCGAAATGCTGCCAGCCTGCGCGCGCGATCGCAACCGGGTTGCCCGCGCTATCGTGCACGCGCACGCCGGGTTCGGCGACGATGCGGCCGATGCGCGTCGCGCCGCAACCGCTGCTGGCCAGATCGTTCAACCAGTACGTGGCATTGGCCTTGGGCGCCGTGAAGCACAATTCGTAGTCGTCGCCACCTGCGAGCTGCATTTCGGCGCGCGCATCCGCATCGAACAGACTGAACAGCGCCGGCGACGCAGGCAGCAAGCCCAGATCGATCTCCGCGCCCACGCTGCTGGCCGTGCAGATATGCCCGAGGTCGGCGACCAGACCATCCGACACATCGATGCAGGCACGCGCGCGGCCGCGCAAGGCCAGACCCTGGGCGATGCGCGGTGTCGGCCGCTGCAGGCGCGCGATCAGGCTTTCGCGCATAGTGGATGCCGTGGCCAGCGTGCGCTGCGCAGCGGTAGTGTGCTTGTCCAGACAGCGCAGCCCGGCCGCCGCATCGCCGAGGGTGCCGGTGACGAACACCGCATCGCCGATCTGCGCCGCATCGCGGCGCAACGCCGCCTTCTCGGGCACGAAACCGTGCACGGTCAGGGTGATGCTGAGCGGCCCCTGCGTCGTATCGCCACCGACCAGGGCGAGCTTGAATTCGCGCGCGAGTGCGGCGAAGCCATCGGCGAAATCTGCCACCCACGCCGCATCGGCCTGCGGCAAGGTCAGCGCCAGCGTCGCCCAGGCTGGCGTCGCGCCCATCGCCGCGAGATCGCTGAGATTGACCGCGAGCGCCTTCCAGCCGACGTCGTATCCTTTTGTACTTTGTGCAAAATGTACGCCGGCAACCAGCGTGTCCGTGCTGACCGCAAGCACCTGCCCGGCCGGCACCGCAAGCAGCGCTGCATCGTCGCCGATGCCGAGGCGGACATCGTCGCGCGCGATGGCGCAGCGTGCACGGATCAATTCGATCAGATCGAATTCGGCCACGTCAGCCGCGTGCGCCGGCGGAATATTCCGCCACCCGCCACTGTGCGGCGAGCTTGTCGAGCACGCCATTGATATAGGTGTGGCCGTACTCGGCGCCGAAGCGCTTGGTCACTTCGATCGCCTCGTTGATCACGACGCGATACGGCACGTCCACGCGATAGCGCAGCTCGTAGGCAGCCAGGCGCAACGCAGCACGCTCGATCGGATCGACCTGGGCCACCTCGCGGTCGAGAAACGGTGCGATTCCGGCGTCGAGTTCGGCGCAGTGTTCGTTCACGCCGCGCAGCAGGTCCTCGAAGTAGCCGAGATCGGCGACTTCCATATCCTGTTCGTGACGGAATTCGTCGATCACGCGCGCCATTGCGTTGCCGCTCAATTGCCAGGCATAGACCGCCTGCAGGGCGCGACGGCGCGCGCGCGAACGAGCGGCAAGATCGACGCCGTCGGGACGTGGGTGTTTGTTCATGCCGCTAGTTTAACGCAAGCACACTGCGCTTCCGGAGGGCTGGCTCACAGCCGCGCCCACAAATCGGCCATTTCGAGCGCCGCGAGCGCGACTTCCTCGCCCTTGTTGCCGTGCGCGCCGCCTGCGCGCGCCTGCGCGTCCTCATGCAGCTCGACCGCGAGCACGCCATTGAGTACCGGCACGCCGTGATCGAGCGCAACGCGCATCAAACCTTGTGCGCAATTGTCGGCGACGTGCTCGTAGTGCCGGGTGTCGCCGCGCACGACGCAGCCGAGCGCGAGTATCGCCGCATGCTTGCCCGCACGCGCAAGTTTCGCCGCCGCGATCGGAATTTCCCACGCGCCGGGCACGCGCACGACGTCGATCGCGCCCGCTTCGACGCCATGCGCAATGAAGCTGCGCTGCGCACCATCGATCAGCGCATCGACGATGCGCGGATTCCAGCGGCTGGCCACGATCGCGAAACGCGCTGTTGCGGCGGAACGCAATTCGCCGGAATAAATCGTCATCGCAAGGCCCGCTGCTGCGCGCGGCGATAGGCAATCAGATCGGCGATCGTGCCGATCTTGAGACCATGCCGACGGGCGAATTCTTCGAGCTGCGGACGCCGCGCCATCGTGCCGTCGTCGTTGAGTATCTCGACCAGCGCACCGGCGGCTTCAAACCCGGCGAGACGCGCGAAATCGCACGCCGCTTCGGTGTGGCCGGCGCGGCCCAGCACGCCGTCGGCATGCGCCATGATCGGAAAAATATGCCCGGGCCGGGTCAGATCGGCCGGCGTCGCGTCGGCGCGCACCGCCGTGCGGATCGTATGTGCGCGATCATGCGCCGAGATGCCCGTGGTGACGCCCGCGGCCGCTTCGATCGACACGGTGAAATTGGTTCCGAACGAGGACGTGTTGAGCGCTACCATCGGTTGCAGATCGAGCTGGCGGCAGCGCTGCGGCGTCAGCGGCAGGCAGACCAGGCCGCGTCCCTCGCGAATCATGAAGTTGATATCCTCGGCGCGCACTTTTTCCGCGGCCATGATCAGGTCGCCTTCGTTCTCGCGATCCTCATCGTCGACGATCACGACCATACGCCCGGCGCGGATCTCGTCGAGGATCTCGCCGATCGAATTGAACCTACCCGAACCACTCATCTGCGGCGCAACTCCCATAGTGGCGCAACCATACGCCGACTGCGATACGCGCGCAGCAGCAAACCTGCACTGAGCGCCGCGCAGACGACGACCGCAACGACGGACGCCTCGACCCCGAACGCGCCGCCGGTCAGCCACTCCGGCCCGGCAAGTTGCGTGTGCAGAAGTCCACGCCCCGGATTGCCCGAATCGGCGATGCCGAACACGCTGGTCTGGGTGAAATTCCAGGCCATATGCACGCCGATCGGCCACCACAGCGAACGCGTGACAACGTACAACGCGGCCAGCATCACGCCACCTTCGAGCCCGACCGCAGTCGCACTGAGCGCGGTCGCATTCGGATTGCCAATGTGCAGCCAACCGAACAATGCCGCCGACAGCGCGATCGCGATTTCGCTACCGAACAGATTTTCCAGATTGCGGAAAACGACGCCGCGTGCGATCAGCTCCTCGAACACACCGGCCAGCAGCGGGATCGCCGGCAGGCCGGCCAGTGCGGGCCAGCCGCCCGCGGACAAGTTCAGATCACCGGCGACTGCAATCGTCGCAACAATAACGCCGATCAGGACCGCGCCGAGCAGCCAGCCGCGCGGCAAATCGACCAGTCGTCGCAGCGCCAGCTCGCCCGGCTCGCGCCGCGCGACGTAGCGCGCGTAAACCGTGTAACCGCTGCAGGCGAACACGACGGCGAGCAGCGCGAACAGCAGGCCGGCGCCGAGCGACATGCGATAGGCGTTGTGCGCGACAAAGCCGTAGACGAAATTCAGCGGCAGCGCGAGAATCAGAAATTCGGCGATCAGCGCCACCGCTGCGGAGCGCAGCGTGCGCGCCGGGACGCTGCTTTTCGCAAGCGGCGCGACCGCCGACGGCGTGGCTGATTCGAATGTTTGCGTGGGCATGGCGATCGACCGTCAACCGCGCAGCAGACGTTCGACATAGCGCGCGATCAGATCGACTTCGAGATTCACGGCGTCGCCCGCACGCCTGTCCTTGAACGTCGTCATGGCGATCGTGTGCGGTATCAGATTGACGCCGAAACGCGCACCGTCGGTTTCGTTCACGGTCAGGCTGACGCCGTCGATGCAGATCGATCCCTTGCTCGCAATGTATTTGGCCAATTCCGGCGGCGCCTCCAAGGTCCAGCGCTGCGAGCGCGCATCGGATTCGACCGCGATCACACGACCGACGCCATCGACATGGCCGGCGACGAGATGGCCGTCGAGGCGGTCGGACAAGCGCAAGGCCCTTTCCAGATTCACGCCATCGCCGGGTTTCAATGCCCCAAGCGTCGTGCGCGACAGGGTCTCGACCGAGACATCGAACGCCACGCGCGGCGCATCGACTTCGACCGCGGTCAGGCAGACGCCGGACACGGCGATGCTGTCGCCGAGCCCGATGTCCGCACAATCGAAATTGCCTGCATCGACGACGAGCCGCGCATCGCCGCCGCGCGGCTGCAACTGCGCCACCGTTCCGACTGCCTGGATGATTCCGCTGAACATCGGCTATTCCCTGTACAACATTCGCAGATCGTCGCCAATGCTGCGTTGGTCGACGATGCGCAAACGCTTCGCCTGCGTCATTTCGTCAAGCCCTGGCAACACCAGCAATGGCCTCGCCTTGTCGCCCAGCAGCACCGGTGCGATATACAAAAGCAATTCGTCCACAAATCCACTTTGCAACAAACTGCCGCTGAGTGTGGGACCGGCCTCGACCTGGACTTCGTTCATGCCGCGCTGCGCGAGAAGTTCAAGGGCCCCGCCCAGATCGAGTCGGCGCTGCACATCGAGCGGGAGCGCCGCGAGCTCAACTTTCGCGAATCGATCATCGCCGAGCTGCGCATCGGGCGCGTGGAAAATCAGGGTAGGCGCGCTGCCATCGAGTACGTTCGCGTTACGCGGAGTGCGCAGCTGCGTATCAAGCACGACGCGCAAAGGAGCGATGGCTTTCTCATCTCCCGTAGGCTCGGCACGCGCAGTCAACCGGGGATTGTCCGCCAACACCGTACCGCTGCCGGTGAGGATCGCTGAGCTGCGCGCACGCCAGCGCTGCACGTCTGCGCGTGCGGCCTCACCGGTGATCCATTTCGATTCGCCATTTGCCAACGCAGTGCGTCCATCGAGGCTCATCGCCAACTTGACCCGCAGCCACGGTCTGCCACGCTCGATGCGCGCAAAAAAACCACGATTGTGCTCACGCGCCGCCGCGTGCAGCAGACCCGATTCGACCGTGATACCGGCCGCGCGCAATTTTGCAAAACCGCCGCCAGCGACCTGTGGATTCGAGTCCTCGCATGCAGCAACGACGCGCGCAATCCCCGCTGCGATCAGTGTGTCGGCACACGGCGGCGTTCGTCCGAAATGCGAGCATGGTTCAAGGGTGACGTACGCAGTTGCACCGCGCGCGTGCGCGCCGGCCGCGCGCAAGGCAAACACTTCCGCATGGGGTTCACCGGCGCGCTGATGCCAGCCCTCGCCGACCACCGCCTCGCCATGCGCGATGACACAACCCACGCGCGGATTCGGCTGCGTCGTATACAAACCGTGCTCAGCCAGACGCAGCGCGCGCGCCATATGCGCGTAATCGATGGCGGAGAAGACGGGACCCGGGACCCGGCACTCGGGACTCGGCGGCAACATCAACGTTTCTTGCCGTGTGCCGTGGTAACCACTTCGCCGAGCAAGGGCAATTGCAAACCTTCGAGCGCGGGCAGATCGCGTTCCAGCCTTTCGATTTCCTCACGGAATGCCTGCACGTCCTCGAAGCGCCGATACACCGAGGCAAAGCGCACATAGGCGACCTGATCGAGGCGCTTCAATTCGTTCATCACCCATTCGCCGATCAGGCGCGAGACGACTTCGCGCTCGTTGACCGAACGCAGCTGGCGCACGACTTCGCGCACGACATTGTCGAGCGCGTCGCTGGCGACCGGGCGATGATGCAACGCGCGTTCGACGCCGACGCGCAGCTTGCGCTCGTCGAACGCCTCGCGCCGGCCGTCGCTTTTCACCACCGCAGGCAACTTGATTTCGATCGTCTCGAACGTATTGAAGCGTTCGCCGCACTGCGGACACTCGCGCCGCCGACGGATCGTCGCGCCATCGTCGGCTTCGCGCGAGTCGATCACGCGGGTGTCGTCGTGCTGGCAGAAGGGGCAGTGCACCGTTACGGGAGACGGGAGACGGGAGACGGGAGACGATAGACGCAGAGAGCAGCAAGCACCGACGGCACGCAAATCGGGTTGCGTTTCAACTGGTGACGTGGACTCACTCGTCTCACGACGCTCTCCCGTCTCCCATCTCCCGTCTCACGGTTTTTCGTACACCGGAAACGCTTTGCACTGCTTCTCGACGTTGCCGCGCACGCCGGCGATCACGCGTTCGTCGGCCGGCGCGTCGAGTACATCGCAGATCCAGTTGGCCAATGCGACGCACTCGGGTTCCTTGTAGCCACGCGTGGTGACGGCCGGCGTGCCGATGCGCAGACCCGAGGTGACGAAGGGTTTTTGCGGATCGTTGGGCACCGCGTTCTTGTTCACCGTGATATGCGCCTTGCCGAGCGCGGCCTCGGCATCCTTGCCGGTGACGCCGCGGCCGATCATGTCGACCAGCATCAGATGATTTTCTGTTCCGCCGGAGACGATCTTGTAACCGCGCGCAATGAAGGTTTTCGCCATCGCCTGCGCGTTCTTCACAACCTGCTGCTGGTAGGTCTTGAACTCCGGCTCCAGCGCTTCCTTGAAGGCGACTGCCTTGGCCGCGATCACATGCATCAGCGGACCGCCCTGGATGCCGGGGAACACGATCGATTGCAGTTTCTTCTCGATCTCCTCGGCCGCTGGTCCCATTGCAGAATGTTTGGCGACGATAATGCCGCCGCGAGGGCCGCGCAGAGTCTTGTGCGTGGTCGAGGTCACGACGTGCGCGTGCGGCAATGGATTCGGATACATACCCGCAGCGACGAGACCGGCGACATGTGCCATGTCGACGAACAGGTACGCGCCGATCTTGTCGGCGATCGCGCGGAAGCGCGCCCAATCCATGATCTGCGAATACGCCGAGAAACCGGCGACGACCATCTTCGGTTTGTGCTCGAGCGCAAGCTTTTCGATTTCGTCGTAGTCGACCAAACCCTTTTCGTTCACCCCGTACTGCACCGCGTCGAGAATCTTCCCGCTGAGATTCACCTTGGCGCCGTGGGTGAGATGGCCGCCGTGGGCCAGCGACATGCCGAGAATCTTGTCGCCCGGTTTGAGCAGGGCGAAATACACCGCTTGATTGGCCTGCGATCCCGAGTGCGGTTGCACGTTTGCATAGTCGGCGCCGAACAGCTGCTTGACGCGTTCGATCGCCAGTTTCTCGGCGATATCGACGAATTCGCAGCCGCCGTAATAGCGCTTGCCCGGATAGCCTTCGGCATACTTGTTGGTCAGCACCGAACCCTGTGCTTCTAGCACGCGCGGACTGGCGTAATTTTCCGAGGCGATCAGCTCGACGTGGTCTTCCTGGCGCTGCTTTTCGGCGGCGATCGCCGCTGCGAGCTCGGGGTCGTAACCTTCGATCTTGAGGTTTGCGGCAAACATGCGAGGCGTCTCCACGTACCAGGGCGGCAAGACGCATATGTTACCGGGTTATCTCGTCCGCGGCAGCGGCAAACATGGCGGTACGCCGCGGCATCGGCGATAATTGCGGATTACCTGGCTTCAACTCTCCTGCAGGAACCCCATGCAATACATCTACACCATGATCGGTGTGTCCAAGGTCGTGCCGCCGAAGCGCGAGATCATCAAGGACATTTCGCTGTCGTTTTTCCCCGGCGCCAAGATCGGCCTGCTCGGCCTCAACGGCGCGGGCAAGTCCACCGTGCTGCGCATCATGGCCGGCGTGGATACCGAGTACAACGGCGAGGCGAGGCCGCAGCCGGGCATCAAGATCGGCTATCTTGCGCAGGAGCCGCAGCTCGATCCCGAGAAAACCGTACGCGAGAGCGTCGAGGAAGGCGTCGCGGAAATCACCGATGCGCAGACGCAACTGGACGCGGTCTACGCTGCCTACGCCGAGGAGGGCGCGGATTTCGACAAGCTCGCGGCCGACCAGGCGCGGCTTGAAGCGATCATTGCCGCGAGCGACGGCCACACGCTCGATCGCACGCTCGATGTCGCCGCCGATGCGCTGCGTCTGCCGCCGTGGGAGACGCAGATCAAGACCCTGTCCGGCGGCGAAAAACGCCGCGTCGCGCTGTGCCGCCTGCTCTTGTCGAAGCCCGACATGCTGCTGCTCGACGAACCGACCAACCATCTGGATGCCGAATCGGTCGAGTGGCTCGAACAGTTCCTGCAGAAATTTCCGGGCACGGTCGTCGCGGTCACGCATGACCGCTATTTTCTCGACAATGCCGCCGAATGGATACTGGAACTCGATCGTGGCCGCGGCATTCCGTGGAAGGGTAACTACTCCTCCTGGCTGGAGCAGAAAGACGAACGCCTGCAGAAGGAAGAGTCCGGCGAAAAGGCGCGGCGCAAGGCGATCCAGCGCGAACTCGAATGGGTGCGCCAGGGCGCGAAGGGCCGCCAGTCAAAGGGCAAGGCACGCCTGAATCGTTTCGAGGAACTCAACTCGGTCGAGTACCAGAAGCGCAACGAAACCAACGAAATCTATATCCCGCCCGGCGAGCGTCTAGGCGACAGCGTGATCGAGTTCAAGGGTGTGTCGAAAGCATTCGGCGATCGCCTGTTGATCGACGATCTGAGCTTCAAGGTTCCACCCGGCGCGATCGTCGGCATCATCGGACCGAACGGCGCGGGCAAATCGACGTTCTTCAAGCTGGTCATGGGCAAGGAGAAACCCGATTCAGGCGAGATCGTGCTCGGACAGACGGTGAAGCTGGCCTTCGTCGATCAATCGCGCGACGCGCTGGATAGTTCGAAGAACGTCTGGCAGGAAATCTCCGGTGGCGCCGACATGATCACTGTCGGCAAATACGAAACCCCGTCGCGCGCCTACCTCGGCCGCTTCAATTTCAAGGGTGCGGATCAGCAGAAGATCGTCGGCCAGTTGTCCGGCGGCGAGCGCGGCCGTCTGCATCTGGCCAAGACCCTGATGGCCGGCGGCAATGTGCTGCTGCTCGACGAGCCTTCCAACGATCTGGATATCGAAACCCTGCGCGCGCTCGAAGAGGCGCTGCTCGAATTTCCCGGCTGCGCACTGGTGATCTCGCACGATCGCTGGTTTCTCGACCGCATCGCGACGCATATCCTGTCTTTCGAAGGCGATTCGCATGTCGAATTCTTCGCCGGCAACTACGGCGAATACGAAGCGGACAAGAAGGCACGCCTCGGCGAGGAAGCGGCCAAGCCGCACCGGATCAAGTACCGCAAGCTTGCGTAAATCGGGTTCGCGTCGGGCACAGATAAAGTATACAATTTGACCCATCCCGCAGAATCCGCTCCGATGGCGCCCTCGACCGCACCGCTGGTTTCGATCCTGATCCGCAGCATGGATCGGCCGATGTTGATGCGCGCGCTCGATTCGGCCACTGCGCAGACCTGGCCGAATCTCGAAATCGTCGTGGTCGCCGCCTGCGGGCGCGCGCACCGGGCGCTGCCGCCGACCTATCGCGGCCGTCCGCTGCGCCTTGTATTGCCTGAACATGGCGAGCGTTTGTCGCGACCCGATGCGGCCAATGCCGGCCTCGACGCTGCGCGCGGTGAGTGGCTCAATTTTCTCGACGACGACGACGAACTGCTGCCCCTGCATCTGACCACGCTGCTCACGGCGCCGCGCGCGGACAACGAACGCATCGTCTACTCACGCACGCGTGTACTCGATGGCGACGGCAGCCTGCTCGGACATTGCAGCCTGCCGGGCAATCATGTGCAGCTGTGGTTCCACAGCCGCTCGACCACCTGCGGCACGCTGATCCAGCGCAGTCTGATCGAACAGGGTGCGCGTTTCGACCCTGCGTTCGCGGTATACGAGGACCACGACTTTTTCGTCAACTGCGCAGCGCGCACCGCGTTCCGCTATGTCGATATTCCGACCTGCATATGGAATGCGAACGCCGGCGAGTCCGGCTGCGGGTTCGGCGACAACGACGACAAGGCGCAACGCGACGAGTACATCGGACGCATCCGCGCGAAATGGGCGGCCTTCTTCGATTTCTGGCTGGGCAATTTCGATGCCTTGCTGTATTGCGGCCAGACCTATCTCAAGTTCAGCGAGCTTGTGGTCGCCCTGGATTGCCTCGAACGCGCGCTCGCGCTGCGACCCGACGACATCAATGCGTTGAATCTCGCCGGCATGGCGAACTATCGCAATGGCAATCCTGCGCGCGCGGAGTTGCTGCTGACACAAGCATTGCAGCGTCTGCCGACGCATCAGGGACTGATCGACAACCTCGCCCTGGTTCAAGGCCGCCACGGACTGGGATTTCGCGATCCCTACGCTGCGCCCAGACCCTAGAGCATTTTCGGTTGAAGTGGTTACAACTGTGACTTTGTCTTGTAACCCCTCTCCCCTTGTGGGAGAGGGGTTGGGGAGAGGGGTTGCTCCCGCGTTAGCGGGCGCCTTCGGCGCCATCCCCTCTCCCGACACGCTGCGCGTGCCGACCTCCCCCACAAGGGGGGAGGTGAAAAGAGGTCGCGCCACTGTGTAAGCACTTGTGTCAAAAATGCTCTAGGCGACGCTTGCAAAGCGCGCCTTGAGCGCGCGCAGGAGATAGAGCGGAATCAGCAAGGCGAAATGCAGCCAGGTGCCGCACCAGACCAAAGCGCGCAGCAGCGGGTTGCGCGCGGCCGGATCGAACTTGCTGAACCAGCGCCACATGCCGCTGTGCTTGTGCCAGGCCACAAACAGCGGCCGCCGCCGGCTCGATCCGCCTTTCGCATGCCTGACGTGCAGCGCAGTCGCACAGACCACGCGCAAGCCTGCATCGCGCATGCGGCGGCACAGATCCAGATCCTCGCAATGCAGAAAATAGTCCTCGTCGAAGCCGCGCATGCGCGCGAAAGCCGCGTGCGGCAGGAACATCAGGGCGCCGGATACGGCATCGACCGCTTCGACCGGCTCGCTCGCCCCGTTCCGCGCAGCCACGCCGTCCGCAGGCAATGGCGGCATCGCTACCCCCGCCAGCGCCGGCCAGCGAGATGCCAAGCGCGCAAGTCCGGAGAAACTCGACAGCGCACGCCGCAGCAGCGGATCGCGCCGGCGCGAGGCAGTATCGACACGACCCTGCGCGTCAAGCTGCAATGCGCCGATCAGGCCGATCCGCGCATCGCCTGTCGCGACCGCGCGCAGGCGCGCAATCGTATCGGTCTCGATCAGGCAGTCCGGATTGAGAAACAGCAAGGCATCCCCGCACGCCTGCGCCGCAGCGCGGTTGCACGCAGTGCCGAAGCCGAGATTTTTATCATTGTGCAGAATGCGCACTTGTTCATTCTGCGCATACAATTGCGCGACGCGGGCGACGCTGCCGTCGCGCGAGGCGTTGTCGGCGACGATCACTTCCACCGACGCCGCGCTGCCGAGCGATCGCGCCACGCACTCGGCGAGACCGTCGCCGCTGTCGGCAGCGACAATGATGACACTGGTCAATCCGCTATCGCCGGGTGCAGCCACGTCAGGCTGTAGGCCCACGCTCACAATGTGCCGAGCAGTTTCTCGCCCTGCTCCGCCGCGTGCTGCCACAGCGCGGGCCAGTGTTCGAGCGCATCGGCGAGACCGCCGAGCTCGCCTGCGAGCGCGCTCGCGCAGCCGGCGGCGTCAATGTCCTCGGGCCAGTCGGCCAGGCGCGGCGGTGCTTTCGCCAGCAAGGCTTTCGCGTTCGACTCGGCGATCGCGCGCACGTCGGCCTGCCAGTAGACCGGCGCATCGGCGGCCCCTTCGAGTTGGTGCTGCAAGCGATCGATAACGTCGGCGCGCGCATAGCTCAAGTACTCGCGCAGATGCGCGATGCGGTCGGCCGCGGTCGCACCGGCAAGATCGCGCAGCACCTCGGCAAGAAAGCGCAGACGTTGTCCCGGGTCGGCGGCCTTGAACAGGCCGAACTGGCGCTGCACGTAATCGCGCAGAAAATAATTCACCCGTGGCGCGTACACCGACATCGTCCTGTCGGAACGCTTGCGCGCGCTTTCCTGCACATGGCCCACGGCTTCCGGCAGTTCCAGCGTCAACGCATCCGGATGGCAATAGCGCATGAGCGCTCCATGCAGACTGTCCTCTCCGCGCCCAACTGGATTCGTGCACGGCAGCAACTGCGAGTTGTCCATCGCAAACGGGGTAAAGCCGCTCACCTCAAGCACCCGCGCCTGGGCTACGCCGTACCAGATGTGCTG
>NZ_DATBQK010000082.1:0-17504 GCF_036560865.1 Rudaea sp. | reverse complement strand
CTTGACCGAGCGCACCTCGGCGTGCGTGGCCGTGCGATCGACCTGCCAGCGACCTTCCTGAAACACCAGTGACAGATCGATCAGGCCGATGTTCTTGCCGTAGTAATTGCCCATGACCGCGGGCACACCGCGTATGAAGCCACGCTCGTTGTCGACTTCGGGCAGGTGCGCGTAACGCGCCTTCGCGTCGTGCGGACTCGGAAAGATCTGGTGCGAATGGCCGAGCAGGATCGCATCGATGCCGGGTACGCCGGCCAGATGCCAGCCGGCGTTCTCGGTTTTCGCCGAGTAGGGCGAGGTGTCGATGCCGCCGTGCACGATCGCGATCACGATATCGGCGCCGGCCTTGTGCAGTTCCGGCAGGTATTTCTGCGCCGCCTCGACCACGCCCATGACCGTGACCTTGCCGTCGAGGTTGCGCTTGTCCCACTCCATGATGCCGGTCGGCGTGAAGCCGAGCAGACCGATGCGCAGCGTCACCTCGCGCGCACTGCCGTCGGGAGCTTTCGCACGGAACGTGCGTGTCAGCACGCGCCATGGCGCGTACAGCGGCTTGCCGTCCTTGGCGCTGAATACGTTCGACAGCACCAGCGGAAAATGTGGACCTTTGCATTTTTCCACCGGCACGCCGGCCACATTGAACGCGGTGCCGGTGACCTGGCTCAGAAACGGCAGGCCGTAGTTGAACTCATGATTGCCGATCGTGCCGGCGTCGTAACCGACTGCGTCCATCGCCTTGTAGATCGCCAGTTCCTGATCGCAAGGCAGCGGCTTGACCTGGGCTTGCCAGTCGGCCAGCGCTGTGCCCTGGATCGTATCGCCGGCATCGAAGGTCAGGCTGTTCTCGAATTCCTTGCGTGCCGTGCGGATCAGCTCGGCTGCGCGCTCGAATCCGAGATTGCGGTCCTCGGCGAGTTTGAAGTAGTCGTAGCTCATGATATTGGTATGGATGTCGGTCGTTTCCAGAACGCCGATCCGCGCGCGTGTGCCGGCTGCCGGCGCAGCCTGATGATCCAGCTTTTGCGTCGCGCAGGCGGCAAGGACAAGGCTGGCAAGGCAGGCGGGCAGGAGTAGTTTGATTCGATGCATTGCGACGATCCGTTCTGGCAGAGTCGCAAGTTTAGCGCGTCGGCGAGGCGGCGGTTTGTCGCCGCTTGCGTGTGGCGAAAGGAAAGCCCGGATCGCATCTGTTAATCTGGCAAGCCTTCTCCGCAACCATTTTTCATCGATGACCACACGTACGCGTTTCGCTCCCAGTCCTACCGGATTCCTGCATATCGGCGGCGCACGCACTGCGCTGTACTGCTGGCTGGAGGCGCGCCATCGCGGCGGTGAATTCATTCTGCGTATCGAGGACACCGATCGCGAACGTTCGACGGATGCGGCCGTGCAGGCGATTCTGGACGGCATGCGCTGGCTCGAACTCGACCACGACGAGGGTCCGTACTACCAGACCCTGCGCATGGAACGTTATCGGCATGTCGCCGAGGACCTGGTCAAGGCCGGCAAGGCCTATTACGCCTACGAAACCCGCGACGAACTCGAAGCGATGCGTGCGCAGGCGATGGCGCAGAATCTCAAGCCGCGCTACAACGGCCACTACCGCAATCTCAACGAACCTTTGCGCGAGGATCCCAATCGCGTCATCCGTTTCAAGAACCCGCAGGACGGCAGCGTCGTGTTCGATGACAAGGTGAAGGGCCGCATCGAGTGGAGCAACGGAGAGCTCGACGATCTGGTGATCCTGCGTTCGGACGGGTTTCCGACCTACAACTTCGCCGTCGTCGTCGACGATATCGACATGCGCATCAGCGACGTGATCCGCGGCGACGATCACGTCAACAACACGCCGCGTCAGATCAATATCTACGCCGCGCTGAACGCGGAGATTCCGCAATTTGCGCATCTGCCGATGATCCTCGGCGCGGACGGGCAAAAGCTGAGCAAACGCCACGGCGCGGTTGGCGTGATGCAGTATCGCGACGACGGCTTCCTGCCGCATGCGGTGCTCAATTACCTGGTGCGGCTGGGCTGGTCGCACGGCGATCAGGAAGTTTTTTCGCGCGAGCAGATGATCGAGTTGTTCGACGTAGCCGACGTGAACAAGGCTGCGGCGCGCTTCGATGTGGAAAAGCTGAAGTGGTTGAACCAGCAATACCTGAAGAACGACGACCCGCTGGAAATCGCGCCGCATTTCGACTGGCATCTGCGCATGCAGGGTCTCGATCCCGCGCACGGGCCCGCGCCCACGGATGTGATTGTCGCACTGCGCGAACGCGTGCACACCTTGCGCGAAATGGCCGAGAAGGCCAGCGTCTGGTACGGTCCGATCACGCAGTGGGACGATGCGGCGATCGCCAAGCACCTCAAATCCGCGACTGCCTTGCCCGCGCTCAACGCGATCCATGCGCAACTGGAAAAAGTGCAGGAGTGGAAAGTGGAAAATGTACACCAGGCGATTGCCGACGCGGCGGCCGCGATCGGCGAGGGCATGGGCAAGGTCGCACAACCGCTGCGCGTGGCGATGACCGGCACTCAGGTTTCCCCGTCGATCGATCACACGGTGTTTCTGGTCGGCCGCGAGCGTGCGCTCAGGCGCATCGAGGACGCCCTGGCCAAAGCGGGCGCATGAGTCTGTTCAAGCGATGAGCTGCGATTTCTCCACGCTGTCCAAAGTGCAGGGCGATCCCGAGCAGGCCATGGACCTGCTGCAGCAATGCACCGATGCGCTGACCGATCCGAGCCTGTGGTACTGGACGATCGGTTTCACCATCGTCTGCGCGCTGGTCGGTGCGCTGATCGGAAAATACAAGAATGCTGTGGTGCGCGATACGCTGCTCGGCCTTGCACTCGGACCGATCGGCTGGATCATCTCGCTGTTGCTGCCGGCGGTGAAAGCGAAACCAGTATGTCCGGCATGCAAGCGCGTGGTCGACGCGAGCGACAAGCATTGCCGCTATTGCGGCGCTGAGCTGAATTCCACAGGCCTGCGCTGAGATGGCGGTCATACAGTGGGGTGGTGCGACGCCAGTTCGCCCCCATATCCAGTGCTATGATTCTGACCGCCAACACCCGCCAGCTCATGTCCGCCAAAGCCACCAGCACCCATCACCACCATCACGACGCAAATGCCTTCGTCCGCGAGGTCACCGCGGCGTGCGAACTGCGCGGCCTGCGGCTGACTGAAATTCGCCAGCAGGTGCTCGGCCTGATCGCGAGCGCGGGCAAGCCGGTCAAGGCCTACGACCTGCTCGACCGCCTCAAGGACGACCGCAGCAACGCGGCGCCGCCAACCGTGTATCGCGCGCTGGATTTCCTGCTGGAAAACGGCTTCATCCACAAACTTGAATCGATCAACGCCTACGTCAGTTGCCACCATCCGAGCGTGGTGCACCACGTGCCGTTCCTGATCTGCGACGTGTGCGAATCGGCCACCGAGATCTGCGACGAGCGCGTCGCCAAGCAGCTCAACGACCAGGCCAAGGCGCTGGGTTTCCGCGCGCGCGCGCAGACGCTGGAAGTACATGGGGTCTGCAAGCGCTGCGCGTAGCGATGCTTGATCGTGCGCCCAGGGACTATTTGCGGATATCGAAATCGGGTTTTTCGTTCAAGGTGCCGTCCGGTTCCAATACCGCATAGTGCTTGCGCTCCGAATCGAATACGACCGCCACCGGTTGCTGGAACATCGGACGGCGGATGAACTTGAGTTCCCAGCCGAACCGTTCCAGATTGACCAGCGTGATCGTCTGCACCGCATTGAGCTCACGCTTCGATGCGCTGCTTGGCGGCTTGCGCCGTTCCTTATCCATTGCGCCCCTCCTGATCCATCGTGCGTCCCCCTGTCGGACTCGCGTTGGTGCGGTGTCTATCCTACCTCGTGCGCACGCATAAGCGAAGTGGGTATCGCGACGTGCCAGGCGCCGACACGCCGGTTGTCAAAATTTCTTGCTGAGGCCCAAGTACACGCCGGCGCGCGGGCCATACTGCGGTGCACCGACACCGATGCCGGATCCGTCGCGGATCTCGTAGACCTGATCGGTCGTATTGATCAGCGCGAGGCGCACATTGGTCGTGCCAATCCGTGGCAGATCGAAATCGCGGCTCGCGGAGAGGTTGACCTGCCAATACTGCGGCAGATGCGCGGTGTTGGCGAAGTCCGCGCGCAGACCCGAACCGTAGAGGAAATCCGCGCCGAACCGGGTGCCGCTCCAGTCGTAGCTCACGCCGCCCGAACCGGTCAGACGCTGGTCGTGGTCGAGATGCACCCAGTGCGTGGCGATATAGTCGATCTCGTCCTGGCTGAAATTGTATTGACCGGTGACGACCTGCTGGCCCATTGCGCGGTTCGAAGACATATTCAAATATGCACTGAGATTTCCATTTGTATAATTCGCGGTGAATTCCAGCCCGCGCACGCGACCCCGGTTGTAGTTGAACGGTGAGAAGATCAGGGCCGCGCCGAACTGGCCTTCGTCGAGCAGGTTGTGCACCTCGCGGTAGTAGGCGTCGAGGCTCAGGGTCAGGTTGTCGCCGATTTTGTGGTTGATGCCGGCGTCGAAATAATTCGAGCGCTCCGACAGCGTTTGCGCATTCACATTGCTCGGCAGCGCGTTGGTCGTGCCCTGGAACTTGGCGATATCGGTCGGCGAGATCAGTTCCGCCGGCGGCGGCGTGAAATAGCGCGCGTAGCCCGCATGGAGGGTCGTCGCATCGCTCAGCTGATAGACGAGGCCGAGGCGCGGACTGACCTGGCCTTCGCTGACATAGGCATCGACCTTGTCCGCGCGCAGGCCGTAGTTCAAGGTCAGCTTGTCGTTGAGATTCCACTGGTCCTGCAAATACACGCCGTAGGTGCGCGCGTCGATCGGCGGCGCGTTGTCGACGATCGTGATCGGCGTGGTGCCGGTCTGATTGCCGTCGCCATCCGCAGGAAACACCAGCGATGAGGTGTTGCTGAGCGGATGTTCGCTGCTGATGTAGAGACCGTAACGTAGCGTGTGCGCATCGCCGAGCGGCGTGGAGAAATCCGTTTGCAGAGTGTCGGCGCGATTGCTGTGATCGATCGTGCCGGCGACGCCGTTGAAGATCAGATCTCCGACCGGATCGGGTTGGTAATTCACGCTGGCATAGCGCTGGCCGACCGAGACCTGGTAGTCGCTGTCGCCGAGCCTGCCTTGCAAGGCAAGCACGCCGAAGCGCGTGGTTTCGCGTTGACGCTCGTCGAGCTTGCTCGAATCGAAACCGTCGACGCCGGCCAGTTGGTAGTTGGGCTGTTGATCGGGATTATTCGGAATCTGAAAACGGTTGTTGGTGACGCCGAACATGAAGGACACACGTGAGTCCTCATTCAGAAGATACGACAGATAACCGAAACCCTTCGCCTGGTTGGTGTGATCGTGAATCGCGTTGTAGGACGAGGTCGGGTTCTCGATGCCGATATCGTTCTGCAGATAGTCGCCGGTAAAGAAGTAGCTCCAGCGATCCGCGCTGCCGTGCAGCGAGAGTTGCGGATTGAACGTGCCGAAGGAGCCCACGCTGACGCCGACTTTGCCGCCGAATTCGTCGTCGCCGGTGTTGTCGCCGTGGCGGTGCGCACCGCTTTCCGTGGTGATATCGACCACGCCCGCCGTGCGATAGCCGTACTGCGCGGGCAGCGCGCCAGTGAGCAGCTGCACGCGCTCGATGATGTCGCTGTCGATGCTCTGGCCAAAGCCCGAGATGCTCTCGGGAATGATCACGCCATTGATGCGATATTGCAGGTCGGCGTGATCGCCGCGTACGTGCAGCTGACCGTAGGAGTCCTGCACGACGCCGGGCGCCTGCAGCAGCACCTGGTTGAGCGGTGTTGCGTCGCCGAGCGGCAGTTGCTCGATCGCCTTCTGGTCGATGCTGTACTGGCTTGCGCCGATCTCGGGCGAAAGCTGGTTGCGCGACCGGTCGAGCCTGGCGTTGACCTCGACGGATTTCAGCGTGGTGGTCGTGTCCGCGCGCGCTGCGGGATCGGCGGGAGCGGAGGGCACGCTCGCTGCGTTCGCGTCGCCGGCCATGGCGGCATGGGCAGAATGCGACAGGGCGAGTGCCATGGCGGCGGCGAGAGCAGGCAGGGTACGGTTCATGGCTGGGGTCGTCCAGTGGAATAAATGTTATGATATAATGTATCAAGTTTAGATCACAGAGCCCCTACCGGAAGTCACACTAATGATTATTGTTCATAAACGGCACATCGGCGCGATGGCCGATTTGTACCCATTTCTGATATGTTATAACCCTGCCATGAACAGCCCCTCCGCCCCTGAGCTACCCGGTTCCGTGTCTTCCGCCGTGGCGCACGATGCGCTCGCGCATATCGCCGACCGCGTCGGCGCGACCGCGTCGTTTCTCTGCGCCGTGCATTGCGCCGCGCTGCCGTTCGTACTCACCGTGCTGCCCGCGCTGGGCCTGGGATTTCTCGCCGACCACCGCTTCGAACGCGTGTTCATCGCCTGCGCGAGTTGCCTCGCGCTCGTGGCGCTGATCCGCGGTTACCGCCGCCATCACATCGCCAGCCCTCTGCGCATCGCTGTGCCTGGGCTGATCCTGCTCTGGGTGGGGGCATGGATTTTCGATGCCGAATCCTCGCTTGCGCTACACGCCACCCTGGTCACGATTGGCGGCTGCTCTGTCGCCTACGCGCATATGCGCAATCTGCGCCTGACGCACAGTTACGGTGCATGCTGCGCCAGCAAAGCCGGAACGGCGGCGTAGTGAACGCGCCTCGCGAGTCGTATGCGATGGCGTGCAGCGATTGCTTCGCCATTCAACATCGCAATTGTGTAACGTCGCCCATGCGGCCTAGGATGGGTGCGGATCACGCCCCGCGCACAGCGTGCATTGCCGGCAAATGAACGCACACATCACCCATCATCACGATCGCCACGATCATGTGCAGCAACGCACAGGCGAGCGCCGCCTGTTGTTCGCGTTTGCGCTGACCTTGCTGACCCTGATCGTCGAAGCGGCCGGCGGCTGGTATTCGGGCTCGCTCGCCCTGCTCGCCGACGCGGGGCATATGTTCGTCGATGCGTTTGCGCTGTTGCTTGCCTGGGCCGGCGCGCATTTCGCCATGCGCCCGGCCGACGACAAGCGCAGCTTCGGCTATGCGCGCCTCGAAGTGCTGGTCGGTTACACCAACGCGCTGGCGCAGTTCGGCATCGTCGTCTGGATCGTCGCCGAAGCGCTGGCGCGATTTGCCATGCCGACGCCGATCCTTCCCGGCATCATGCTCGTGGTCGCGCTGGTCGGCCTGGTCGTCAATCTGCTCGTGCTGCAGGTGCTCGGCGGCCACGATCACGACGATCTCAACACCGCCGGCGCGCGTCTGCACGTGCTCGGCGATCTGCTCGGTTCGCTTGGCGCCGTCGCCGCGGCGCTGATCATCCGTGGCTTCGGCTGGCTGTGGGCCGATCCGGCGATTTCCATCGTCGTCGCCGTGCTGATCCTTGCCAGCGCCTGGCGGTTGCTGCGGCGTTCGGCGCATATCCTGCTCGAGGGTACGCCCGACGGCGTGGATGCGGCGCTGGTCACCGCAACGGTCAAACGCGAGGCGGGCATCGCCGACGTGCATCACGTTCACATCTGGCAGCTCGCCGGCGGCAGGCGCCTGGCTACCCTGCATGCGCGCATGGTCGAGGGCGCGGACACGCACGCGGCCCTGCTGCGCGTACAAAGTATACTACGTGAACAATTCCACATTGCGCACGCGACGGTGCAGATCGAGCAGCACGGCTGCCTGCACGATGATTGCACCAAGCAGGCGCATTCGCGCTAGGCGCCGTTCCGCAAATAACTTTGCATGTGAAATTCAGTTTTATTCCCTTCTCCCGCTGGCGGGAGAAGGTGCCGAAGGCGGATGAGGGGTGGCCACGATGTTGCGCCACCCTCACCCGGCGCGCTACACGCGCCGACCTCTCCCGCCAGCGGGAGAGGTGAAACGCAGCATTCGCACTAGGCGCCAGGCTTCGCTTTTCCGCGTTTTTCCAGCCAGGCCTGCGCGCAGCCGCGGCCGACGTCGCGCAGATCGCGTAGAAAGCCGATTCGCGTGTTCAGTCCGGTCTTCGCACTGTAGCTGTCGAGCGATTCGCCGGGTTCGATGATCTGCATGTCGATGCGCTTCAGGCGCCGGCCGATCCAGGTCAGCGGGAAATTCCTGGCCAGCATGCCTTGCGCGGTCTGCAACGTTTCCAGTTCGCGGATGAAAGTCGTCGAGAAACTCAGCTCGGTGATGCGTTGACCGATTTCGCGCGCGGTCGCCGGCAACTGCGCGTGCTCGATCGGCTGCACGAGCACGCACAGGATTTCTTCGGCGGCACAGCGATAGATCAGCGGCTCCAGCGCGGGATTGCCGGCGTAGCCGCCGTCCCAATAGGTTTCGCCATCGATCTCGACCGGCGCGAACAACTGCGGCAGGCAGGTGGTCGCGAGCAACGCATCCAGGGTCACGCGCGAATTGTCGAACAGTTGCAGGCGTCCGTCGCGCACACGTGTGGCGGCGATAAACAGCTTGAACGGCGACTGGCTCCGGATCCTGTCGAAATCGAACAGCGACGCAGCGATGTTCTTGACCGGATTGATACCGAGCGGATTGATTTCCTGCGGCGTGAAATAGCGTGTCAGGCCGAGCAGGAAACGCTCGGTCGCAGCGCCCGTCGGCGAGGAAAACGCCCAGCGCATGAGGCTGGTCTGACTGGCGACGCCTTCCCACAACGCTGTGAGCGCCGCGCGCGCGCCGTCGCGCCCGCCATCGAGCCAGCCTTGCGTCAGCGCGAGCGCATTCATCGCGCCGCTGCTGGTCGCACTGATGCCGTCGAAGTCGATCCCGCCTTCTTCGAGCAGGCGGTCGAGCACGCCCCAAGTGAACGCGCCATGCGCGCCGCCGCCCTGCAAGGCGAGGCTGATCGTGACGGCGCCGGGCGCAGCGGTTGGCATCGCGGCGATAATACCTTGCGCAATGGTCAACGGGCGACAACGGATGACGCTCCATATCCTCGCCCACGCTCGTCTCACGCCGTCCTTGCTGCTAAGCTACGCCACCTTTTACAAACCTATACAGGAGCAATCACGATGGGCAGAGGCGACCGCAAGACCAAGAAAGGCAAGACCGCAATCCGCAGCTACGGCAATGCACGTCCGCATTCGGTAAAGAAAGCTGTGGTCGGCGTAAAGAAAGCCGCGCCGGTGAAAACCGCGGCGAAGAAGGCGGCGCCAGCGGCCAAGAAAGCGGCGCCGGCGAAGAAATCGACCTGATTCCTGGTTGTCAGCGTTGCTGCAGACCCCGCCGAGTGCGGGGTTTCTTCTTTTGGGCAGCGTGCATTTGATTCGTCAAGAGGCTGCGAGGATCTTGCCGTCGGCGTACACGCGCTGCGTCAGTGCGCCGCCGATCCAGTAGCACAGCTCGGCGGGATGCTCGATGTCCCAGACGACAAAGTCGGCGCGGCGACCGGCTTCGAGCGTGCCGCGATCGTCCAGCCCGAGCGCGCGCGCCGCATTGACCGTGGCCCCGCGCAACGCTTCCTCAGGCGTCATGCGGAACAGCGTGCAGGCCATGTTCAGCGCCTGGCGCAGGGACAACAGCGGCGAGGTACCGGGATTGAGGTCGCTGGCCACGGCCAGCGGCACCTTGTGATCGCGCAACTCCTGGATCGGCGGAAGTTTACTTTCGCGCAAAGTATAGAATGCGCCAGGCAGCATGACCGCAACGCTGCCGGCCGCTGCCAGCGCGCGCACACCGGCCTCACTCGTGTATTCCAGATGATCGGCGGAGAGCGCGCCGACCTGCGCTGCCAGTGCCGCGCCGCCGCAATCGGACAACTGATCCGCATGCAGTTTCACCGGCAGTCCGCAGGCGCGCGCGGTCTCGAACACGCGCCGCGTTTCCGATGGGGTGAACGCGATGTTCTCGCAGAACGCATCGACCGCATCGGCCAGACCCGCACGCGCGACGGCGGGCAACATGCGGATGCAGACTTCGTCGACATAGTCGGACTGGCGACCGGCAAATTCCGCCGGCACGGCATGCGCGCCGAGAAAGGTCGTGCGCACCGTGATGCCGAGTGAGTCGCCGATACGCCGTGCGACGCGCAGCATCTTGATCTCGTTGTCGAGATCGAGGCCATAGCCGGATTTGATTTCCAGCGTGGTCACGCCATCGGCGAGCAGCGCGCGCGCGCGGGGCAGGGATTGTGCAAGCAAGTCGTCTTCGCTGGCCGCGCGCGTTTTCGTCACGCTCGAAACGATGCCGCCGCCGGCCTTCGCGATATCGGTGTAGCTGGCGCCGTTGAGGCGCTGATCGAATTCCCCGGCGCGATTGCCGGCGAAGACCAGATGCGTGTGGCAATCGATCAGTCCCGGCGTAATCCAGGCGCCGTGCAGCGATTCGACGTGAGTGGCTAGCGCATCGGCGTTTCCGGGCAGCGCGGACTGTGCTGCGGCGAAGGTGATTTTCCCATCCTTCCAACCGAACGCCGCCTGCTCGACGATGCCGAACGCTGCCGTGCCGCCGGCCAGCGTGGCGAGGCGACAGTCGAGCAGCAGTCCATCCCAGCGTGTGTCCATTGTGAACTCCATTGCACCAAGCCGCGGCGCAAAAACTGTTACGCTTTGCCGATAGTAGCGAGATTCTCCTATGAGCGATTATTTTGCCGATTTTGCCTGGCTGCCGCAGGGCTGGGTACCGAACGTACAAATCGCCGTCGATGCCGGCCGGGATCGGCGTGGCACGATTTCCGCCGTGCAAGCAGACGCTGCACGCAACAGCACCGAATACCTCGGCCGTTACGTCGTCCCCGGCATGCCGAATCTGCATTCGCATGCGTTCCAGCGGGCGATGGCCGGGCTTGCCGAGCGCAGAAAGAGTACCGCGTCTGTTTCTGCGCGCGAAAATCCCGCCCCCGGCCGCGTTCAACAAGACAGCGACAGTTTCTGGACCTGGCGCGAGACGATGTACGCGTTCGCCAGCCGCGTCGGTCCGGACGATCTGCGCGCGATCGCGGCGCAGCTGTATGTCGAGATGCTCAAGGCTGGCTACACCCAAGTCTGCGAATTCCACTATCTGCATCATCAGCCCGATGGCAAACCCTATGCCGATCCCGCGGCGATGTCGCTGGCATTGATCGAGGCGGCGCAGGAAGCCGGCATCGGCCTGACCCTGCTGCCGACCCTGTACATGACCGGCGGTTTCGATGGGCGCCCGTTGTCCGAACGCCAGCGCCGCTTTGCCTTCGACGTCGACGGCTATCTTTCGCTTTTGCGCCAATTGAGAAAAATGGAAAATTCCACATTGCGCGTCGGTGCGGCCTTGCATTCGCTGCGCGCGGTGCCGGCCGATGCGATGCATGCGGTTCTGCAGTCGGGGCTGGTCGATCAGGCGCCTGTGCATATCCATGTCGCCGAGCAGATCGGTGAAGTGCAGGATTGCCTCGCCTTGCGCAACGCGCGTCCGGTCGAGTGGCTGCTCGATCATGCGCCGGTGGACGCGCGCTGGTGCCTCGTGCACGCCACGCATATGACGCCGCAAGAAAGCGCGCGGGTGGCGCAGTCCGGTGCGGTCGCGGGACTGTGTCCGACTACTGAGGCCAATCTCGGCGATGGCCTGTTTGCGCTCAAGCCGTATCTCGATGCACACGGCACGATCGGTATCGGTTCGGACAGCCAGATCTCGGTATCGCCGGTCGAGGAATTGCGCTGGCTCGAATACGGTCAGCGCCTGGCCACACGCCATCGCAATATCGCGGTAAGCGAGTCGAGCGACAGCGTCGGCGAGTCGCTCTGGAGTCAGGCGCTGTCAGGCGGTGCGCGTGCCGCGGGAGTGCCGGTCGGCTCGCTGCAGGGCGCAGATTCCAAGTCCGCGCAGACGGCCAAACGCGCCGATCTGCTGGTACTCGATCACGATGCGCCGCTGCTCGCCGCGCGCGCACCGGCCAACGTGATCGACAGTTTCATCTTTGCCGGCAACGCAAACCTGGTGCGGCATGTGATGGTGAACGGCGAATGGGTCGTGCGCGATTTCCGGCATCGCGACGAGGAGCGCATCGCCGCGCGCTACCACGATGCGGTGCAGCGGTTGAACGATTCGGTTTAAGGACTCGAAACTATCCGCCGGAGCGCGCGGCCAGCAGCGCGACGAAACGATCCAGACTATCCCGCGGCCAGTGCTCGCTGCGTTTGTAGTATTCCGCGACGGCCGGTGTATCCGCCGGGAGCACGACCCACGGCTGCTTCGAGGCCGTGAAGATCTGAATGTCGGGCGCGAGCCTGAACGGCTCATCGAGCGTGCCGACGCGGAAACGCACGGCATCGCCCGCGCCGGCGTAGTTGCTCCACACGGCGATCTTGCAGGTCGCGCAGCGCGCAATCCTTTGTCCCTTGCCGCTGTTGGATGGCGTGTTCACCACGTCGAGTTCGCCTTGCAGCAAACTTGCCCGATCCGATTCGATCATCGCGTTGAGGGCGAACGCGGTCCCGGTTTCACGCTGGCACCAGTAGCAGTGGCAACAGTGAACGAACAATGGTTTCGTCGACATCCGGTAACGAACCGCGCGGCAGGTGCAGCCACCATCCAACGGAAAATAATCGCTCGCTGGCATTTGCATAAGATCGCTCGAAAGCCGTGCGCAGATCTTCAGGTTAGACAATGCGGCGCTTGAGCCGGTTGCCCAGAAACAGCAGCACGCCGCTGACGACGAGAAACCCGATCGAGATCGCGATGCTGTAAAGGACGACTCCACTCCAGCCGCCCGGCGCCTTGTGCGGATCGATGAACCAGTAGGGGTACCACGCGACGATGGCGCCACGGACCAGCGAATAGATCAGGTAGGCACTCGGATAGATCAGCCACAAGCCGACGTGCCGCGGCACCAATGTCGATTTCGGCGGTTGCAACAGCCAATCCACAACCATCACGATGGGCATCAGGTAATGGGTCACGAAATTCACCAAGGGAACGACCCCTGCATTCTCCATGCGACTGAGCAGCAGGCCGAAAACGAGTCCGACGATGGCCATGGCGACAACCGCGCTTCCGCGCACGATATCGTAGGCTTCGGAAGGTTGCCGGCGACGGATGAGATAGACCGCGCCGACGACCAGCACAATGGCCGCAAAAAGGCTCGAAAGGATGGTGAAAAAACTGAAGTAGTTGGCGACGTGGCCGTTGTCGACGGCGACCATGAATTGTTTGCCGAGCGCCGCGAGCGTGAGCAGGCCGAAGAACAGGCGCGCCCCGATCAGGACATTCCGCATGTGCGGCGTGGCATCGCGTGTGCTCATGTTTTCACCAGACTCCAGTTACTTTGTCGGCGTCTGCTGAAACACTGCGTTCAGCCAGCGTCCGCCGCGCTTGATGTACAGCGAACTCACCCAGGCCGGACTCGGGACCGGAACTCCTGCGCAGGTCGTTTTCTGCTGTGCGTGATAAACGAGCAGGGCGGCATCTTGCGACAGGCGGGTGACCTGAAAACCGTCGACTGCGTAACTCTCGACCGAACAGAATGGGCCCGCAACGCCAGCGACGACGTTTGCCTTGTCCGTGGCGCCGCGCGCGCTGACGTCCACATGATCATCCGAGAGGAACGACGAAAAGTACGCTCCGTCATGAGCCTTCCAGGCGACCCAGGACTGTTTTTCCAGGTTGATCAAGGTAGCGCCGACATCACCCGCTCGCGACGCTTTGTCAGAACTCGCGTTGGTCGCGCCGGCCGCAATGACTGTCGATCCGGACATTGCGAAAAGAATAATTGCCAAGCCTGGTTTCATCGTGCCTCCCGGAGATGCCGTATTACCTAAAATGATGTCACTGACGCCGAAGGCGCAAGCTTGCGCCGACTATGCGTTTGCGCGGCTCAGCTGGAGTGCCTTTTGGCGGCACCGTCACTATTGGCCGAAACGCTTCGCGGCGTCCGCTTTGGCTTTCTCGCGCTCGATCTCGCGGTTTTTCGGCGGTGCCAGCGTGATCAGGGAATGGATCAAGGTCCGCGCCGCCTCATCGACCTGTTGCACGGCCAGATTGAAAGCGGCTTCGTTGATCTTCGACGGCGAGTTGAATCCGCTCAACTTGCGCACGAACTGCAGCGAAGAGGCAAGAATCTCCTCGTCCGTTGCCGGTGGCTCGAAGTTGAACAGGGTCTTGATGTTTCTGCACATGCGACCTCCAACGGCGACGTCAGACGGGCCGGTCAGACCGAGTCGGAAAAGTCCCATTCCTCGTCATGACGCCGCCCGAGTGCTCAATGGTACTTCCAATCGTTTCTTGAATGGCCCAGTCGTCGATGCCGGGGTCAGGCGCTGCCGCTCACGACCTCGCTCATGAGCGCGAGCTGGTTGCCATCGGGGTCGTTTCCGTTTTCCAGGCCTGTCATCGACGGAGGTCAAAGGTCGAAAAAGAAAACGGGCGCGAGTGCTGCCAGAGCGGCGCCAATTTGCAGCGTCAGTACCAGCAGCGCCTGCTTCGGAATTCGCGGCAGCCACCTGATGGCGAAGAATGCCACGACGGGTGCCTGTCCGGCCATGAGCAATTGAAAGATATGCGCGGCGGGTCCCTCGTCGGCTTCGCGGGCGACCCCGTACGCGGCAATGTGAAAAAGCACTGTCGCCAAAGCGACGAACGACATCGCCAGTGGAACGAAGGCGCTGGGGTGTTTGAGTGTAGAGATGTTCATATGGGAACCTATAGGGCGAGAAGGGCGGTGACGCTTGCCAAGCGTGGCAGTGGTCCGCTATTGGGTGTTGTTGAACTCGGAAATAATCTCGTCGGCCGTCGGATTGGCTTTTCCCATGCCGTTGATCAGCGCGATGGGAATCTCGCCACGCATCACGACATCCAGTCTCTTGAATGCGGCCCGTTGTTCGTCTGACGGCTCGTAAACCTGCGCGCCATAGTGAGACGTTCTGACATTTGCAATTCCGGCGGCGGTGAGTTTTTCCACAAGAGCGACCGCGCGCTGAGTTCCTTCCCTGGGGCAATTGAGCGGCGCGAAAAGCAGAACCGTGTCGTGCTGTGCGCCGTCGGGCATTGGGACGGGCAAGAATCCGTTCGTATCCGTGGCGCCACGAATCGTCCTGTCCTCGGTTCGCTGCTGCTGCCACCAATGCAGCCCAAAGGCGAGCAGGGCTGCAAGACACAACATGCGAAGAAGGGTCATCGAAATACTCAGTCATCAATCGCAAGCGCATGAACGATACCGTGTCCGTCCTCGATGCGAAGCTGGTAGCGGGATCTTGGCAATCCCGAAACAGTGAAAAAGAGCTTTATCAGAAACGCACAGTCGGGAATTGGCTTGCCGCGGTCCACGCCGGCCCGTCTGTAGGAATATGCAAGAGTCAACGTCGAGCCGTCCAGATGTACCTTGGCCGTAGCTGGGTCGACATGACTGTCCGCCGCTTCATCGTCCCACATGTCGACTGCGAGTTCGTCCGGCCCGACCCAGTCTGCGGAGATTTGCTCTCGTTCCTGCTGCGAGGTCGGTGGGGAAAGGAGCGGCGACAGGGGCGAGCCGCATCCCAGGCGCACGATCGACAGCGCAACGGTCTGCGCAGCGCATTGACCAGAGATGGCCAGCAGTAGCAACACCAGAGCAAGCGTCTTGAGCATTGCAGCTATCCTCGATGCGGTGGACCAATGCATGAGCCATGCACCTGCATCCAGTGTTTGACGAATGCTGATCAGTCTACCTTTGGCATCAATCTCAACACATCATGGAGGCTAAGCGGGGCCGAGTCCCTGACGTTCCGTGGCGTATCCTGCCAAAAGGCGGGCAATCTTGAAGGAAAAATTCCTGTCCTGGTAGAACAGCTCAAGCACCTTTTCTCCCGTGATGCTGAACAGCTCGCAGTCAGTTTGACAATGTGCCGTGGCCACACGCACGGCATCTTCGGAGAACACTGCAACCTCGCCAAAAAGCGTACCGGGACCGAGCGACTTGCCGAGCTCCTTTAAATAAACGGTCCCGGATTTGAGTACGTATACTTCCTTGGCATGATCGCCCTTGCAGAACAAGTCGGCGCCCGCCTGCCGAGCGATGGACGCCATGAAGGGAAGCAGGAAATCGTATGGAAAGCCAGTCTCCTGAATGGAGCGGATCGACCGGGTCGTTCGCGTGATTTCGCGCAAGCGAACCACATTGAGTGGAAGCAGCGCCGCGTGGAGTACGAGAATTGGAAGAACCTTGGGCAATATGTCTTCGTAAATTCCCTGTAGTCCGTAGCCGATGAACACGATGTTGCTGGCGACTGCAAATGTGCGTAGCGGAACAATCGTCCGCATGAAGAAGCTCACGAAGACCAGTGCGGCGGCGAGCCAGGCCAGTATTTCCATTACCATTGGGATAACCCCGATTTTGCTTTTGTATTGGGAACTCTAGCGCTGGCCGCGTTACGCTGTCCTTGCGCTTGTCGTGTTCCTCGATCGCGGCGAGATATTGCCTACGCTTGCCTGCGTGAGCCTTGTCTTGTTTTCGGCCATAAGCTGTCCACTCCGAATGGTGGTTTGCGACACCCGGCGTTTGAGCTAAGGTTGCTAATCAGGCGTCTCTCCGACGAATGTCCCTGAAGAGTCGTATTGATAGTGATGCACGGCACCAGAATTGAATTGCGGATCTCCGCTGATGCCGAGTGCGGTTGGGCGAACGGTTACGGTCCAATCAGCGCCGTTGTTAGCGATTGAAATGCGGCACGATCCAGCGGCACCACAGTCGGCAGATGAGCGAGACTGAGCATCAGCGCGTATTCGATCTTCCATGCTGTTGCCACTGCTGACATCGCAGCCCGCGATCAAGAGCAAGAGCATGAGCAAGAGCAATGCAGAATCTTTCATATCTGGCCCACCTCGGATTTTCCCGGTTTCGTCGCTGCCGCCCGCGCCGTGGGATTGAGCACAGGCTCGCCGATCTTGCGCAGCGTGTTGCGATCCGTATGGTGGAACGGTTCCGCCTGACCTGGGATGACCAATACCGTGTCCTGCTCGTAGGACCACGTTCCATCGGCGTTGATCGAAACCGTGATCGTGTAACTTTCCGTTCTGAATGCGTACTCCAGAAATGGATTCGACACGATCCCATTCATCTGGGATCCACGCACAGCCTGCAGGCGAAACGTTCTCGCGTCAGCCGCGGCGCGACCGACTGCCATCGCCGCTTGTCCGCGCGGTATCGAAAGCGTCTGGATCACGGTGCCTGTCGCCGGCTCCCACAGCCAATAGCCGACCTGATCGTGAAATGTCTCGGCGTCATCGGGCTTGAAGATCTGCGTGTGATAGCGCAATCCGTAGAAAAGTTGCGGCCCATTGGTCTGCGCATCGATCGGCTGCAACTCCATGTGTTCGATGAAGGCCTGCTTTTCGGGGCCGTCGGGTTTCGGGTTGACGTCGAGACCGCGCGTGCCGGTCCAGATGCCTGCCATTCCGGTGAGCGGTCCGAGATTGGCGAGCGTATCGACGTCCGGTTCGGGTTCGGTGTAGATGTCTTTGGGGAAATCTT
>NZ_DATBQK010000081.1:0-36707 GCF_036560865.1 Rudaea sp. | reverse complement strand
AGTTATTGCATGGCATGCCAAGCAGCGCAGCGCCGAAGCATCTTTTCGTGCTTGCGGACGAAATTACACCGCGCATTGCGTGGAGCGTACTTACATGGCCGGGACAAACAGGACCACTGCTCGACACGACGACGGTCGAGCTAGTGCATTTCGATAACACCAGCACCACAGATGCGGCCAATGACGCCGCGCCGCTTCACGTGATCGTCGCGTCACAGCAAGCTCAGAACGACAGCAAACTCGCCAGTCTCGCCACGGCAAGCGCGGAACCTCAGCTGATTCAAACTGCTCTTTCGTCGGCTGCAAACACAGCGCAGGGACAACATCCGGTACTGATCGCGGATAACGGTGCCGCAACACGCGAAGCCGTGCTCTCCGCGCTCGCCGAACCCGGCGCATGGGTGCATATCGCCGCGCACGGCACTGCGCAGCCGCAACGTATCGGCTACGCGGGTCTATGGCTGGAACCATCAGGCGAGGACAAAACGCCGGCGTTTCTGAGTTGGCTGGATATCCTGGACAAGGGCGTACGCGCGGGTCTGGTCGTGCTCAACGCCTGTCAGTTGGGTGACAGCGGCAATGCGATCAATGGCAACCTGAGTTTCGCTGCCGCGGTCTCGCGCGCAGGCGCGCGCCAGGTCGTTGCGGCATTGTGGCCGGTCAGCGATTCGGCCGCGGCGCTGTGGGTGCCGGCTTTCTATTCCGCGCTGGTTGCCGACCCGGATCACAACGCCGCAGCCGCCTTGCGCGCCGCGCAACTGCGCCTGCGCGCGAGCCGCGCGTTCGCGCATCCGTTTTTTTGGGCGGGCATGCAGGCCACGTCGCGGCTGTCGCTGCCCGCGCCCACTTTATCGTCCGCGCCAATCGCCACCAAGACGCACGGCGACAAATTGCACTGACGCGGTTGTGGATTAGTTTGAAAATTTCGTTCGCCCTGAGCGTAGGCGCTCGCGCCGAAGTCGAAGGGCACCAGCCAAACCGCTTCGACTTCGCTTGCTGCGCAAGCTACGCTCAGCGCGAACGGTTCTTTTACATTCAAACTAGACCACTATCCTGACGTAATGCACATGGATTGCGGCCGATGCAATCGGTAACATGCGTGATCTTTCGCCGGAGCACACCATGCGCCTCACCCTGATTGCCGCCGCCATCGCCGTTTCGTTCGCCGCTTCCATCCCCGCCGCTGAAAACGATAACGCCGGTTCAGCGCCGGCGCTCAGTGTGCTACACTGCGGACACTTCATTGACGTCGACGCGGGCAAGCTCGATGGCGAAACCACGATCGTGATTGAAGGCAAGCGCATCAAGGAAGTACTGGCGGGCAATCAGGAGCGCGCCGGCGCGCAGTCCATCGATCTCAAACAGGCCACGTGTCTGCCCGGCCTGATCGACAGTCACACGCACCTGACGATGCAGATCACACCGACCTATTACAGCGATCAGTTCCGCTGGAATCCGGCCGATTACGCGATCCGCAGCACCGTCTATGCAAAACGCACGCTCGATGCCGGCTTCACCACGGTGCGCAACTTGGGCGACAACGACTACGACTCGGTAGCGCTGCGCAACGCGATCAACGCCGGCATCGTGCCCGGCCCGCGTATCTTTACCGCGGGCACGGCGATCGGCTCGACTGGCGGTCACGCCGACAACACCAATGGCTATCGGCACAATCTCGCCGGCGATCCGGGTCCCGCGCAGGGCATCATCAATTCACCCGAAGATGCGTGGAAGGCGGTGCGCGAGCACTACAAGAATGGCGCCGACCTGATCAAGATCATGCCGTCGGGCGGCGTGCTCGACGAGGGCTCGAGCGTCGACAACGCGCAGCTGACCATCGAAGAGGTCAAGGCGATCGTCGCCGCGGCGCATGACAACGGTTTCACGGTTGCGGCGCACGCGCACGGGGCCGAGGGCATCCGCCGCGCAGTGATCGGCGGCGTCGATTCGATCGAGCACGGCACCTTCATTAACGACGAGGACATGAAGCTGATGAAGGAGCACGGCACCTGGCTGGTGCCGACGATCATTGCCGGCAAGTACGTCGAGGAACAGGCGAGCAAGCCCGGCGTGTATCCGCCGCAGGTTGCGGCCAAGGCGAAACTGGTCGGACCGATCATTCAGGCGGCCGCGGGCAGGGCCTACAAGGCCGGCGTGAAGATCGCCTTCGGCACCGACGCCGCGGTTTATCCGCATGGCCAGAACGCCAAGGAATTTCAATACATGGTCGAAGCCGGCATGCCGCCGATGTTCCTGATCCAAGCCGCGACGACGCACGCGGCGCAACTGCTCAAGCACGAGAAAGACCTCGGCAGTATCGCGCCGGGCAAATTCGCCGACGTGATCGCGGTCAACGGCAATCCGCTGGACGACGTCACGCTGCTGCAAAAGGTGAGTTTCGTGATGAAAGAGGGCGTTGTGTACAAAATCAGCAAGTAGCACGACCCGGATGGTTGTTTCCCCTCTCCCCTTGTGGGAGAGGGTGGCGCGCAGCGCCGGGAGAGGGGAAGGCGCCGCAGGCGCCTGCTGCGCAGGCGTCACCCTCTTCCCCAACCCCTCCCCCATCAAGGGGGAGGGGCTCATTCCCACATCAGCAAACCGCATAGCATCGATCCGCCTGTTCCCTTGCTTCCTGACCAGCCTGTAAGCCGGCGTGCGGCTTGGTCGATTTCACCCGTACAGGAATCGCATCCACGGCCTTGCAGCTTTTGCACACGTGTAAGATGATTTCGGGTGTAATCTTTGCGCGGTTTTGCGGAATGCAGAAGTATGCCGTGCTACGGCTTTGATCTGCATGGGCGAAGGGGTTCGATGAAGTAAAACGACATCCGGGATACATGCCGGATACAAACCAATCCTCAATCGGAGCACATGATCATGGCTACCAAGAAGAACACGAAGAAAAAAGCGGGCGCGACGAAAAAAGTGACGAAAAAAGCGGTGAAGAAAACAGCAAAGAAAGTAGCAAAGAAAGTAGCAAAGAAAGTGGGGAAAAAAGTCGCCAAGAAAGCAGTGAAGGTAGTGAAGAAGACTGGTCCGGGACCCGTGGTAAATCCCAAGACCGGCCCTGGACCGGTGGTAAATCCCAAGACGGGTCCGGGACCCGTTGTAAACCCTAAATTCGGTCCGGGACCCGTTGTAAATCCCAAGTAATCTGTCCGAGCAGGCTGAAGCAAAGCGAGATTTGCAATACGCGCGGGGCCTGACCAATCATCAATCGGAGCGCACACCATGGTCAAGAAAAGCACACTATCGGATCATATGAAGCAGATCATTCCAGCCGTTCATGCGGCGGTAGACGCTGCTGTGAAGTCCAGCAGCCCCAAAGCTGGTCCCGGGCCAAAGCCTGCGGGCATTGGCGGTCCAGGACCAGTTGTAAATCCGAAATTTATAGTCGTGACTGTTGGCTTCGAAGTTGATTGAAGCTCGAAAATCCAGCAACCCGTGTAGCGCTCTAGCACCCGCGGCCAGCGCTACTGCTGTTTAGCGTCTAGCGCCAGGCGCGCCAACACCCAGCCGAAACCGTGTTGCCGCGCTCGTGCCTCCAGTTGCAGGTGCGCTGCGGGCGCCGTTGGATCGTGGGCTTGTTCAAGTAGTTGCACCGCGGCAAGTTCGGCCTCCAGCGAGTGCGACAACCAGTTCCGCTTTTGCGCATCGGCGGCAAATTCACGCAACTGCGCGATCGCTTGAGTGAGATCCCCGGACTCGCCAAGCAATTGCATCAGTGCGATGTCCACGACGGCGACTTCTTGACGTTGGGTGATTGCACGGCGCAACTCGCGCGCGCGCGCGGCCGCGATGTCGCGCTCGGCGGGCTGATTCAGCGCGAGATAACATAGCGCGCTCAAGCTTTGTGCGGTGGCTTCCTCGGCTACTTTGCCGTTGGCCGCGTAATTTCTGATCGCCTGCGCCAACCGATCACGCGCGGAAGCAAAGCGCCTGTATCCCATGTCGATCTGCGCCAACCCCAGATCTGTAAACGCCTCCACGTCCGAATTTCCGGTATCTCTGGCAAGCTTCTGGGTACGCTCGAATGCCGCGACGGCCGTTGCGATCTCGCCGCGGTCGCGTGCCACTGCGGCACACTGGGCATCCACGCTCATTACACTGGAGGGGTCGGTCAGTTCTTTGGCCTCGGCTTGCGCCTTCACGCAAATTTCCCGTGAAGCATCCAGCTCACCGCGCAAACTCAGCGCAGCTTCGTAGTTATTCAGAACATAGAGACGACGAGCGCGCTCACCAGCCCGCTCATCGAGTGCTATCGCCTGCCGGTAGTTTTCCATCACGTCGTCGCTGGCGGCTTCGTCCGATTGCATGTAGGCCAGAGCCGCCAATCCCCAACCCTCGCCACTCAAATCACCCGTCTCCTTATAGATGTCCAGCGCGTGATGCACTGCGTTTTCCGCCGCGTCGCGGTCGCCTTGACCCCATAGCAGCAGGGAAAGGTTGCTGTAGATCGCCGCGATACCGACTTGATCGCCTATGCGTTGATAGATCTTGAGCGCGAGCTGGTATTCGTCGTTTGCCTCATGCGGTCGCTTGCTGCCGACCATCAGGTTTGCCAACGAGGTTCTTGCATTGGCTTCGGATTTTGGATTTTCGCTGCGCTGAAAGTCGGCTATGGCCTGACGCATCAGTTTTTCCGCTTCGTCGTGGCTGCCCAACGCATCGCGCGCCAGACTTAATTCCCGCTTGGCTTCCGCGGCCAATTCCAGCTGGTCGCGCGATTGCGCTTGCTGCAACGCGCGTTCGGCGTGCTGTGCCTGCGCCTTGGGGTCACCTTGATCGCGTGCCGCCTTGGCGGCTGCGAGTTCGACGCGCGGATCGCCGTCGAGGCCGGGCAGTTGGCGCAATTCCGCAAACGCGGCCGTGGCCTGTGCGGATTCGCCGGCGTTGATCAGATCGTTGTACAGGTCCAGGCGGGTTTCCGGATTGCTCGGATCGAGCGCAACGAGTTGCTTGTCCAACCCGGTCGCTTTCAACCATTCCGATTTCTGCACCGCGACCTGCCGGTCGATGCGCAGACGCTGCTCTTGCGACAAGCCGTTGCTGTTGGCAGCTGCCTGCTGCGCTGCGGCCAGCGCCTTGGCATCGTAGCCGAGGGCCTTCCACGCCTGCGCAAGGTAGACGTAAGCCGGCGCGTAGCCCGGCGCAAGCGCGAGCGCATCGAGCAACTCGCCTTTTGCGCGTGCGGGATCGCTCTTGCGCAACGCGTCCAGCGCGATACCCATGTGCCGCGCGACATCGGTATTGCTCGGCTGAGTGCGGTCGACTTCCTGTTTTTCGGCCGTGCTGATCGCGGCGAAGCCGAGCTTGGTGCGCAAATCCGCACCGGTTCTATCGACGAGTGCGGGCAGGTCCGACAGCAAACCGGCCTGCTCGACATTCGCAATCTGCACGCCGCTGCGCGCATCCTGCATGGCCAGATCGAGGCGCAGTTTTGCGTCGTCTCCGGCACCGGAAATCAGATAGCTGCCGCTGAGTACATAGTCGGCGCCCAGACGCTTGTGCAACGTGGCCAGACCCTGCGGCGCATAGCCGCCGGCGCCCGGCGCGGCAAGATCAGCGCGCGCGCCACGCACAAGTTCGTCGGGCAAGGCGTGCATCTTGCTGCCGAGCGCAAGTTCGGTGCTGAGCATCTGCGCGAGCGCGGGTGCGATCCAGGCCTGATCTTTATTTTGCGTCAGGTTGTTGAAATCGACGATCGCCAGCGCGGCGTTCGAGCCGGCGAATCCGCGCGCCTGGCGCTCCAGCGACACCAGCTCCGCGGCAACGGCCGCGATCAACGCGACGGCGACGATCGCGGCGACGCCGATGCGATGCCGGCGCACAAACTTGTAGGCGCGATAAACGACGTGGTCGCGCCGCGCCGCGATCGGATGGCCGGCCAGATAGTTGTGCAGGTCGCCGGCGAGCGCTGCGGCGCTGGCATAGCGGCGCGCGGGCTGGTGCCTGAGCGCGGTGAGCACGATCACGTCGAGATCGCCGCGCAGGCGTTTGCGCGGCACCGGCGTCGCGGCGAGCTTGAGCCGGCTCGGCGCGACCGGATCGGTGGCCTGGATGATGCGCAGCACATCGCTCGCATCGGCCGCGCCGGAAAAATCGTGTGCGCGCTGGTCGGTGAGCAGTTCGTAGAGCACGCCGCCGAGCGCGTAGACGTCGGTCGCTTCGGTAATCGGTTCGCCGCTGATCTGCTCGGGCGCGGCGTATGCCGGCGTCATCGGCCGGTCGCGCTGCACGTTGGTCAGCGTGGCGACGGGTTCTTCGTCGTTCTGCAGCAGCTTGGCGATACCGAAATCGAGCAGCTTGGCGCTGCCGTTCGCGGTGATCAGAATGTTCGACGGCTTGATGTCGCGGTGCACGACATGACGCTCGTGCGCAAATTGCACCGCTGCACAAACTTCCACAAACAACTTTATTCTTTCTTCCAGTTTTATGTTTTTGTCGCGACAGTAGTCGAACAGTGGCAGGCCTTCGACGTATTCCATCGCGAAATACGGACGTCCATCGTCTGTAATGCCGCCATCGAGCAGATGGGCGATGTGCGGATGTTCGAGGCGCGCGAGGATCTGCCGTTCGCGCAGGAAACGTGCGAGCACCGCGTCGGAATCCATGCCGCGCTTGATCAGTTTCAGCGCCGCGCGCTGCCTGAACTGGCCGTCGGCGCGCTCGGCCAGCCAGACGATGCCCATGCCGCCCGAGCCGATCTTGCGCACCAACCGCCACGGCCCGACGCGGCTGTCGATCTGGGCGGCTTCGGCGCGCGCGGCTTCGGCGGTGGCAGCGCGGTCGGCAGCGGCGGCCGCTGCAGCGCGCGATGCCGAAAGTTTATCGTCGGGGTGTCTTGCGGACTCCTCCGAATCGAGCATCGAAACCACGATTTTGCGCAGTTCCTGATCCTCGCCGCAGAGACTGACGAGCAGGGTTTCGCGTTCCTGCAACGGCACGTCGACCAACCGTTCGAAGATATCGCCCACCCGTTGCCAGCGCTCGGTGTCGACGTTCATGCGAGCGCGATCCAAAGGTCGGGCCGGCGCTGACCGGTCGCGCACGCACGGGCCGAAAGACGGCCCGTAGCCTGCCTTGTCAGGTCATCACGCATTGCCCGGGTCCGCGTCGAAACCGATCCAGCCACCATCGTTATGCCCGCAACGTATCGCTGCAAGGGCTCTTGCACGCGTGTTTCCCCTGACCTGACTATAAATTTGTTGCGCACGACAAACAAGCGACCCGCTGCGGTATACCCAATCCGGTCGCACCATCCGGCGCCGCGCCGCACGCAAGACGCTTGCATTGGCTGGCAAGCACCACCATCTCCGCTATCCTTGCGCACTTTCATCGACAACCGCGAACCATGACCGAACCGAGCCACGTTTTCGAGGCGACCCAGGAGAATTTCGAGACCGCCGTGGTCCAGGCATCGCTGACCACGCCGGTACTGGTGGATTTCTGGGCCGCATGGTGCGGGCCGTGCAAAGCGCTCACGCCGATTCTGGAAAAAGTGGTCGCCAGTTACGCCGGCACGCTCAAGCTCGCCAAAGTGGACACCGATGCGCAGATGCAGCTCGCCGCCGCGTTCGGCATCCGCAGCCTGCCGACCGTGGTGCTGGTCAAGGACGGCCAGATGGTCGACGGCTTCATGGGCGCGCTGCCCGAATCGGGTGTGCGCGAATTCCTCCAGCGCCACGTCGGCGATCCGGCTCCTGTCGCCGAAGAGCCCGCCGTTGTCCCGCTGGCTGACGATGAAACTCCTGTGCAGGCAATCGCGCGGCTCGAAGGCGAGATCGCGGCCAATGCAGACCGGCCCGAGCTCAAACTCGATCTTGCCCTCGCCCACCTGCGCGCGGGCGACGCCGATGCAGCGCAAGCGCAGCTCGATGCGCTGCCGCCGAATCTCGCCGAGGACACCAAAGCCCGGCGCGTGCGCGCACAGCTCGATTTCGCGAGTGCGCTGAAAGGTGCGCCCGATATCGCCGCGCTGCGCGCACGCCTTGCGCAGGATCCGGCCGATCACGAAGCGCGCGATCTGCTCGGCGTGCATCTCGTGCTCGGCGACGATCCCGCTGCGGGCCTGGATGAATTTCTCAATCTGCTGCGCAACGCGCGCGCATGGAACGAAGGTCAGGCGAAGAAACGCCTGATCGCCGCGTTCAGCGTGCTCGACGACGAGGATCTAGTTGGCAGCTATCGGCGCAAGATGGCCTCGTTGTTGTTTTAGTGCGTAAGTGGTCAGTGGCAAGTAGCAAGTAGTGAGTGGTAAAAGGAGGTCGCTGTGCGGCTCGCCAAGCCTGGGGTTGTTCTTTCCACTCGCCACTTACGACTTCCCCGCTCACTGCTTCACAACTCACCGCTCGGCACGCACGTCTTGCCGCGACTTGCGGCGTAACCGCTTTCGCCGCAACGGCCGGCAATGCGAGAATGTGGCATTCCGCACGAGATCGCACATGCAAGACGTCCCCGCCCGCGCGGCCAAGCCGACAGCCAAACCGATCGCACCTGTCAGTGCCGATAAATCGCTGCCGCTGCGCATCAACGGCAAGGCGTACTTTTTCGATGGCGACGGCGACATACCGCTGTTGTGGTACCTGCGCGATGTGCTGCGCCTGACCGGCACCAAGTTCGGCTGCGGCATCGGCGTCTGCGGCGCATGCACGGTATTGATCGACGGCAAGGGGCAGCGCGCATGCCTGACTCCGGCCAAGGCGGCCGCGAATCGCGACGTGACGACGATCGAAGGCCTTGCCGGCGCCGAACTGCATCCGTTGCAACAGGCATGGATCGAAGAGGATGTCGCCCAGTGCGGTTACTGCCAGGCCGGACAAATCATGGCCGCGGCGGATTTGCTCAAGCGCAACCCGAATCCGAACGACGACGACATCGGCAAGATTTCCAATCTGTGCCGCTGCGGCACCTATCCGCGCATCCGCAGGGCGATCAAGCGCGCGGCTGAGATCGCGCGTGCGAACGCCAAGAAATGACGCGCGTGCGCAGCAATCGAAACGATCCCGACCTTGCGCGGCGCAAGTTCCTGTTTGTCGGCGCCGCGGCGTCGGGCGCGCTGCTCGTTGGCTGGCGCGTCGGGCGCGCGCAGGCGTCGGCGTTGCCGTATCTGGGCGCGCGCTTCGACGCGCAACCGCTCGGCGCCTTCATCCGTATCGAGAAAAACGGCGATGTGATCATCGGCGCGCGCGGCTGCGAAATCGGCCAAGGTGTGAAAACCTCGCTGCCGATGCTGATCGCCGAGGAACTCGACGTCGACTGGAGCCACGTGCGTGTCGAGCAACTGCCGTACGGCTATGTTGACACCGACCAGGGTCCGTCGAACAAATACGGCAGTCAGGGCGCGGGCGGCAGCGACAATATTCCGAGTGCGTGGAAGGATCTGCGCCAGGCCGGCGCGACCGCGCGCTGGCTGCTGCTGGTCGCGGCTTCCGCGCAGTGGAATATTCCCGCCGGCCAGTTGCACACGGAAGCCGGCAATGTGATCGCGCCCGACGGAAGCCGGCTGAGCTACGGCGCGCTGGTCGCGACGGCGGCGGCCCTGGATCCACCCAAGGAGCCCGTCGCGCTTAAGAAACCCGAAGACTTCAAGATCGTCGGCAAGCCGACGCGCACGGTCGACGCGCGCGAAATCGTCACCGGCCAGGCGACGTTCGGCATCGATGCCTACTTCGCCGACGCACTGTTCGCGGTGATCGCGCGCTGTCCGTATCTCGACGGCAGCATCGACAAGCTCGACGATGCCGATGCGCGCAAGGTGCCCGGCGTCAAGGATGTGATCCGGCTCGCCGGGCCGAAACCAGAGGAAGCGTTCGACGGCGTACTCGCGAACGGCGTCGTCGTGCTCGCGACCAGCACCTGGGCCGCGCTCAAGGGCCGCGAGAGTCTCAAGATCGAGTGGAAACCTGGTCCGTGGGCAAACGAGTCGAGCGTCACACTGGCCGCGCGTGCTGCCGAACTGCTGAAATCCGACGATGCCGGCGTGGGTGTGCGCGGCGACGGCGATTTACCAAAGGCGCGCAAACAGGCGAAGAAGACGGTGGCGGCGCGCTACACGATGCCCTTTCTCGCGCATGCGACGATGGAGCCGCCGAATGCGCTGATATCCGTCGAGAAGGATAAAGTCGTACTGATTGCATCGCTACAGAGCCCGTCCGGCGCTTCGCAGATCATCAACCGGATTACCGGCGTCGCGCGCGACAAGATCGAAATCCGCCTCGTGCGCGCGGGCGGCGGTTTCGGCCGACGTCTGAAAAACGACTTCGTCGCCGAAGCCGCGACGATCGGCAAGGCGGCCGGCAAACCGGTGAAATTGATCTGGGCGCGCGAGGACGATATCCAGCACGATTTTTATCGCCCGTTTGGCGTGCACGACATGCTCGCGACGCTGGACCGCAAGAACGAAATCACCGGCTGGTCGCAGCGCTGCGCCGCAACGCCGCGCAACTATCGCGACGCGGGCATGAAGGACGAGCCGATCTGGACCGGCTGCCTGGTGCCGGACGATTTTCCGGCAAACCTGATCGCGAATCTGCAGAAGTCGTTCTATACGGTCGACTCGGGCATGCCGCGCGGCTGGTGGCGCGGGCCGGTGCATACCTTCGGCGCGTTCGCGGTGGAAAGTTTCATCGACGAGATCGCGCACGAGATCAAGCAGGATCCTCTGGCACTGCGCCTGAAATTACTCGGCGAGGCGCGCGAGCTGCCGTACAAGGACTACGGCGGTCCGGTTTTCGATACCGGGCGCATGGCTGGTGTGCTCAAGGCCGCCGCCTTCAAGATCGGCTGGGAACACAGGCGCGAGGGCGATCGCGGCCTCGGCATTGCCGGGCACTTCACCTTCGGCGGCTACGCCGCGCACGCGTTCGAGGTATCGGCGATCGACGGCAATGTCGTCATCCACCGCGCGGTCTGCGCGATCGACGTCGGTCGCGTGGTCAATCCGCTCGGCGTCGAGGCGCAGGCGATGGGCGCGACGATCGATGGCATTTCCACCGCGCTCAATCTTGCCGTCACGCTCAAGGACGGAAAAGTACAACAATCCAATTTTAGCGATTATCCACTTTTACACATGGGGCGCGCGCCGATCGAGGTCGAAGTGGTCATCATGCCGTCCGACAAGGAACCTTCCGGCGCCGGCGAGATGGGTATTCCAAGCGCCGCGCCCGCGCTGACCAATGCGGTCTTCGCCGCCACCGCCTACCGCATCCGCGAGCTGCCGATCGGCGATCAGTTGCGCAGGATTCTCTGACGAATCCTCGCGGCGGCGTCAACCGTGTCGATCGTGTCGCGGACCACGCCAACCACACTCTGAAACTGGCTATGCGCGCCGGGTCTGCGTGCACCAGTGCAATGCTTGCTCCGCGATCCGGCCCGCATCGCGGCCGAGCAACGGGCCGACGTGACTGGCGCCGGGCAACTGACGGAATTCCGCAGCGCAGGCCTGCGCCAAGGCGAGGCTCGTGCGTGGTGGAACGTCGTCGTCGGATTCGCTTGCGAGCACCAGCATCGGACAACGCGGGAGATCCACGCGCATGCCACTCGCCGCGGCGCGCAGCACGGCACCGGATTCGTCGCGCCAGCGGCGCAGCGCGAACAGACGCGCAGCGGCGTCGGCATCCGGCAGCGCGCGCGCCGTCGACGCAAACGAGCGCTGCGAGCCCCACGTGACGATTTCGGGATAGTCGCGCGGCGCCGCATGTGGTTCGATAACCGTCGCGCCGACCGCTGCCGGCGACATTGGATTGATCAACACCAACGCGGCAGGTTGCGCACGCGCGGCGACGAGCATGGCAAGCAAGCCACCGAGGCTGGCGCCAATCAGCACGCATGCAGTTGTCGCCGGAGCCGACGGTATGGACGTCGCCGGCTCGGTGCTTGCGCGCGTCCACGCAACCACCTGCTGCGTATAGTCTTCAATCTGCGTTGCTGCCAGTCCGCGCGACGCAGGCAGCAGATCGGGCGCGCTTACCTGCCAGCCGTGGGTCTCGAATACGCGACGCCAGATGGCCCACTCCCAGCCACCGCCGCCCGCGCCATGCACCATGACAACGCGCGACGCCATATGTGTGTGCTCGATGCGCATAAGGCATTATCGGCAATTCGCTCTTGCGGCGCGCGCCGGCACCCTCACCTCTTGCATTCGCCTCGTCTGGAATCCGCTCTCATGTCGTCATCGAGTACCTCGATCTCGTCCCTTTTAAGTCCGTTCCAACTCGGCAGCCTCACGTTGCGCAATCGCATCGCGGTATCGCCGATGTGCGAATACTCCGCTGTCGATGGCGTGCCGAACGACTGGCACCTCGTGCATCTGGGCAGCCGTGCGGTGGGCGGCGCGGGACTCGTGATGACCGAAGCGAGCGCGGTATCTGCGGAAGGCCGCATCTCGCTGGGCGATGCAGGAATCTGGAACGACGCGCAAGCGGCCGCGTGGCAGCGCATCGCCAGTTTCATTCGCGGTCAGGGCGCCGCGGCGGGTATCCAGCTTGCGCACGCCGGTCGCAAGGCGAGTACCGATGTGCCATGGCACGGCGGCAAGCCGCTCGCCGCCGATGCCGGTGCGTGGACGCCGCTTGCGCCCAGCGCAATCGCGTTCGACCAGTACGCGATGCCAAAGGCACTCGACGATGCCGGGATACAAAAAGTCATTGCGGATTTTGCCGCCTCGGCGCGACGCGCGCGCGCGGCCGGCTTTGAGCTGATCGAAATTCACGCCGCGCACGGCTATCTGCTGCACGAATTTCTGTCGCCGCTGTCGAATCGGCGCGACGACGAATACGGCGGCTCTCTGGAAAACCGTGCACGCCTGCTGCGCGCCGTTGTCGAAGCCGTGCGCAAGGAATGGCCCATGCCACGGCCGCTCAGCGTACGCGTGTCGGCGACCGACTGGGTGCCGGGCGGCTGGGATATCGACGAATGTGTCGAACTCGCGCGCTGGCTCAAGCGCGACGGCGTCGATCTGATCGACGTTTCGTCCGGCGGCAACGTGCCACACGTAAAAATTCCGCTCGCACCCGGCTACCAAGTGCCATTCGCCGCGCGCATCCGGCGCGAAGCAGATATCGCGACCGGCGCCGTAGGCCTGATTACAGCCTCGCAGCAGGCGCAGGAAATTCTCGACCGCGGCGATGCCGATCTCGTGTTCTTCGCGCGCGAGCTGTTGCGCGATCCATATTTTCCGCGGCGCGCGGCGAAGGAACTCGGCCTCGAGATCAAACCGCCGGATCAATATCTGCGCGCGTGGTAAACAGACATCCTAGCGTCCATTTCATTGTAGCTTTACTGTCAGCTCACCTCTCCCGCTGGCGGGAGAGGTCGGCGCGCCTAGCGCCGGGTGAGGGTGGCGCAACATTGAACAGTACACCGTCAATGGCGCCACCCTCATCCGCCTTCGGCACCTTCTCCCGCCAGCGGGAGAAGGGAATCTGCGGGACGGCAACTAGTGTTCATCCAGCACTGACGCGGGCTTCCATTTTTCCGGCGGCGGTTCCCACGCCTTGCGCGGTACATCCATGCAGGTGACGATGATCAGAGCCCACACGCACTCGTACTGGCCACCGGAGCTGTCGGTGAAGATTTTTTTCTTGACCAGATTGTCGTCGACGAACTGGCTCACATCGTCCAGCAGGGTCCAGCCCGAGCCGCGCCAGTACTGATCGAAGTGATTCGGCCGGATTTTCAGCGGTCGATGCGGCAGCATGATCGGCGACGGCGCTATCGACTTGGCAATGAAGTTCGGCTTCGGCCGCATTGCATCGATCTGTTCGACCAGATCCTTGGGCACGTTCAGGCTGCCATCGGGGTTGTAGGCGCGGAACTGCGGAGCAGGCTGCGTCGATTGCGTGGTCACCGCGGCGGCATCGTGCACTGGCAGCGTCGATTGAGCGCGCGGCGCGATCGCCCCGTTGCGCGCGGGCGCGGCAGCCTGTGGGCGCGCAGCAGATGTGCTCGGCGCCGCGGCTCGCGGCGGCGCGACGGGCAATGGCGGCTCGGGGGGCAGCGCGTCGATCAGGGTCACGAGGATGCGATCGCGATCCTCTACAACCTGCGGCCGCATCAAATCGCGCAGCCACAGGCCGAGCAGGAGATGCAGCAGCAAGGCCGCAGCCAGCGCACCGATCCACAATGGGCGCGGCAGCCTGTGCGGCGGCGCCGCGGCGCGCTTCAGGGCGCGCCGGCGCACATCCGAGTGCCAGGCATCCACGTCCACGGCAAGCTCCGTGTCGGCGTTCGCGATGATGAAGGGTCTCTCGGCGAACGTCATGCGTGCAGCGGCCAAGCCTTGAGCGGCGGATTGGGCAAGTTACCGGGTCACGTGTAAATCTGCGCTGACTTGCCACCCTGCCGCAGCGCTACTTGACCCGCCGCGCCGAAAGGAGAACGCTTGGGGGCCCAATGATCAACTCAGGAGTGCGCGGTTATGGCCTACACCACCGAAGGCATCCGAAACATCGCGCTCGTCGGCCATACGGCCGCGGGCAAGACCACGCTGTTCGAGGCCTTGCTGCATGCGGGCGGCGTGATCGGCAGTCCCGGCTCCGTCGAGCGCGGCACCACGGTTTCCGATTACGATCCGATGGAGAAGGAGCGAAAACAGTCGCTCAACACCGTGATCGCCTCGATCGATCGACCCAATGCGATTGCAGGCGATTGCCATATCAACCTGATCGACACGCCCGGCTCGCAGGATTTCCGCGGTCCCACCCTGACCGCGCTCGCCGCGGTCGAAACCTGTGCGATCGTGGTCAACGCGCACTCCGGCATCGAATACGGCACGCAGCGCATGATGCATCACGCCAAAACCCGCGGCCTGGCACGCATCATCGTGGTCAACAAGATCGACGGCGGCAATCCGCGCAAGCTGATCGAACAGCTGCGCGAAACGTTCGGCCCGGAATGCCTGCCGATCAATCTGCCCGCGCAGGACGGCAAGTCCGTGGTGGACTGTTTCTTCAAGCCCGAAGGCGTGCCGGATTTCTCATCGGTCGCCGAAGCGCACCAGCGCATCATCGACCAGGTGGTCGAAATCAACGAAACCGTGATGGACCATTTTCTCGAACAGGGCGAAGAGGGCCTGTCCGGCCAGGAACTGCACGATGCGTTCGAGCAGTGTCTGCGCGAAGGCCATCTGGTGCCGGTGTGTTTCGTCTCCGCGCGCACCGGCGCAGGCGTGAAGGAACTGCTCATGCTGATGGAAAAGCTGCTGCCCAATCCGCTGGAAGGCAATCCGCCGCCGTTCGTCAAAGGCACAGGCGCGAACGCGACGCCGATCATGCCCCAGCCCGATCCCAAACAGCACGTCATCGCCGATGTGTTCAAGATCGTCAACGATCCTTTCGTCGGCAAGCTGTCGGTGTTCCGCGTCTATCAGGGCACAGTGAAGAAAGACACCCAGTTGTTCATTGACGACAGCAAGAAACCGTTCAAGGTCGGCCATCTGTTCAAGCTCAAGGGCAAGGACTATCTGGAAATCGATCAGGCGATTCCGGGCGATATCGCGGGTGTCGCCAAGATCGAGGAAATCCATTTCGACGCCGTGCTGCACGATTCGCACGACGAGGATCAGATCCATCTGCAGCCGCTCGCGTTTCCGCAGCCGATGTTCGGCCTCGCGGTCGAGCCCGCGCACAAAGGTCACGAGCAGAAGCTCGCGCAGTCGCTGCACAAGCTCAGCGAGGAAGACCCCTGTTTCCGCTACGAACACAACAAGGAATTGAACGAAAGCGTCGTACGCGGCCTGTCCGATCTGCATCTGAAGTTGATGCTCGAACGCATGAAGGAGCGTTACGGCGTCGAGGTGAAAACACGTCCGCCGCGTATCGCCTACCGCGAAACGATCGGCGCGCACGCCGAAGGCCACCACCGGCACAAGAAGCAGACCGGCGGCGCGGGACAATTTGGAGAAGTATACTTGCGCATCGAACCTCTGCCGCGCGGCGGTGGCTTCGAGTTCGTCGACGAAGTCAAGGGTGGCACGATTCCGGGCCAGTACCTGCCCGCGGTCGAAAAAGGCGTGCGCCAGGTGCTCGATCATGGTGCGATCGCCGGCTATCAGCTGCAGGACGTGCGCGTCATCGTTTACGACGGCAAGTATCATCCGGTCGATTCCAAGGAAGTCGCCTTCGTCAGCGCCGGCAAGAAAGCGTTTCTCGAAGCGATCGCCAAGGCGCGACCGCAACTGCTCGAACCGATCGTCAACCTCGAAGTCTTCGTGCCCGACCACTACATGGGCGACGTCACCGGCGGCCTCGCCTCGAAACGCGCGCGCATCAACGGCACCGATTCATTGCGCGGCGGCGAACTCGTGGTCAAGGCCCAGGTCCCACTCGCCGAAGTCACCGACTACCAGACCGAACTCAAGGCCCTGACCCAGGGGCAGGGCCGCTACGCGATCGAGTTCAGCCACTACGACCCGGTGCCTGCGCAGGTGCAGAAGCAGTTAGTCGATGCATACAAGCCGAGGGTGGAGGAAGAGTAGGCTCTGCAGAGACTTTGATGGGGGGATGAATCATGCGCGGTTTGATTCGCTGGGTTTTGCGTATTGTGGGGACGCTGGTGGTGCTGCTGGCGTTGGCGCTCGGCTTCGTCTATTGGCGCAGCAATGCCCTGCTTGCGCCGCATATCGAAATCGATGAAGCGGCATTGACCATCCCGGGCGATGCGGGCGCGGTCGCGCGCGGGCAGCACATCGTCCTCACGCGCGGCTGCGGCGAGTGCCACGGCGCAGATTTCGGCGGCCATGTTGTCGTCGATTTCCTGCCGGTCGGGCGCCTCATCGCACCGAACCTGACGCGCGGCAAAGGCGGCCTGCCGGAGGGCTTCACAGCCACAAATTGGGAGCGCGCCATTCGCCATGGTCTCGCGCCGGACGGACGCATGCTGATAATCATGCCGACGCGCGATTTCACCTCGCTCACCGATGCCGATACGGCCGACTTGATCGCCTACATGCAGCAACTGCTGCCGGTGGATCGAGCATGGGAACCGTTATCCGTCGGGCCGATTCCACGCGTGCAGATGCTGCTGGGTCAGATTCCGCTGGCCGAAGCGCGCGTCGTCGACCAGCATGCCGCACACGCTGCTTCGATAACGCCGGCACCGACCGCCGAGTACGGTAGCTATCTTTCCCACACCTGTTCGGGCTGCCACGGCGAACATTTTTCCGGAGGACGCATACCCGGCCTGCCGCCGAGTTTTCCGGTCGTGGCGAATATCACGCCGGACCCGGCGACCGGCATCGGCCGTTGGACAAAAATGGATTTTTATACCGCGGTACGCAGCGGCAAGCGCCCCGACGGATCGAGCATCGATCCGTTCATGCCCTGGGGCACGTTCAAGCAGATGACCGATACCGAACTCGATGCGCTGTGGGCGTTTCTACAGACACAGCCGCCACGGCCGGCAGGACAACGCTGACAGGAGCACGTGCGAAAGACTGGTTCCCGAAAGAAGCGCGATCCAGCGTTCGCGGCGGGCTCTCACTCCGCCGCGTGCATGCGCTGAATAAACACGGTCGAGCCGGTTTCAAAATGCAGCGCCAGTTGAGAGCCGTTGTGCTCGGACGACAGCACCTTGACCGGACCACGCTCCTGCGCGGCTTTCACGTCGCATAGATGAAACTGTTCCGGTGTGCCGATCGGGTTCAACACCAACGGCGGACTTGTCGGGACGTATCCGGAAAACGAGCCGCCGCCGGCCATCGGGAAGCGCTGCATCCACATGAAAAATTTACCCTCGTGCGGAATCGAGACGCGATACGGATCGTGCACGGTGTCCAGCGCACCCGATCGGGTCCAGACGCGAAGAATGTGTCCTTGCGTGCAATCGGCGGAAGTGCATTCCTGCAACACGAAGTATTCATCATCGGCCATGCGCACGGTGCGGAAATCGAGAATATCGCCCTTTTGAAAGGGCTCGGCAGGATAGATCACGGCCGACATGCGTGGGTCGACCTGGAAGTTGCTGGAAATGACGTAACCGCCGTGGCGCGTTTCCCATTTCGGCGATGTGACATCGACTTGCGGCAGCACCGTCTGCGCGATCGCCGGCGTCGTGCCTGCGACGACGCAGGCCAACAAAAACTTGCTTCCGAAATTCATCGTATTGTCACTCCAATCAGCGCCTGCGCCTCAGCGAGCGCGATCCATTAGCCGCCACGCTAAGCGCAGCCGGTGTTGGAATCAAGATCGACTGTGTAAGTTCCTGTAACGGAGTCTGCGCGCCGGGCACTGGCTCGGCGCGTTGCGCCAGTACGGAAATTCAGGAGGTCAGTCCGGAAAGTCCGCGAGTTTGTCGAACGAACCCATCCAGTAAATGCAATACCCCTCTCGGCGTTTTTCGCGAACCAGCGTAGACTGCGCCGCACAACCAGATTCCGGGGAGGAAGCGTCATGATCTCGCTCGCTCAGCTTTGGCTGCCGATCCTGCTATCGGCCGTGTTCGTGTTCATCGCCAGCAGCATCCTGCACATGGTGATCAAGGCCTGGCACATGCCCGATTGCAAGGGCTTTTCCAATGAACGCGAAGTCAGCGCCGCCATCAACAAGGGCAACGCCGGCGCCGGCCTCTACATGATTCCGTATTGCACGCCGGAGGCGATGAAGAACCCGGCGACGCAGGAAATGTTCAAGCAGGGTCCGGTCGGCGTCATGTTCCTGCGCAAGCCTGGGCCGATGAACATGGGTGCGTTTCTCGGCCAGTGGTTCGCGTTTTGTCTGGTCGTGTCGTTTGCCTGCGCGCTGGTCGCCGCACATGTGATCGCGGGCGACACCTCGTTCGCGCACGTATCCCACGTCATCGGCTTCGTCGCCGTGATGGCTTATTCCTTCGGCGTGATTCCCGACGCGATCTGGTGGGGCCATCCCTGGGGCAGCGCGATCAAGCACATCATCGATGGCGTGATCTACGGCGCGATCACCGGCGCCACGTTCGCCTGGTTGTGGCCGGCGTGATCCATAGGCGCCTGAACGCTACCTCGGCTCGCGCGTGTCTGCTGCTGGCGCTCGTGAGCGCCACCGCGCTGGCGCAGACGCCTTCGGCCGAGGTACACAAATTCGTCGCCTACGACGATGCCGTCATCGCGCTCACCCATGTGCGCGTGATCGACGGCAGCGGCGCGCCGGCGCAGGAAAACCGCACGGTCGTTTTGCGTCAGGGGAAAATCGCGTCGATAAGCGATGAGGCGACAGCGCCTCCGGACGGTGCGCGCGTGATCGATCTTGCGGGCCGCAGCGTGATTCCCGGCCTGGTCGGCATGCACGACCACCTGATGTACACCGCGTCGATCAACTTCGACGAGGACAACAAGATTCCGCCGCCCGGATTCCTTGTCACCGAGCTGGCGTTCTCCGCGCCGCGCCTTTATCTGGCGTCGGGCGTGACCACGCTGCGCACCACCGGCAGCATCGAGCCGTACACGGACTTGAACATTCGCCACCTGATCGACGACGGCAAGATGCCGGGTCCACATATCGACGTGAGCGGCCCTTACCTCGAAGGCAAGGACAGTTTCTTCCCGCAGATGGCCGCGCTGACCGATCCCGAGCAGGCGCGCAAGACCGTCGCGTTCTGGGCCAGCCAGGGCGTCACTTCGTTCAAGGCGTATATGGATATCGGCGAAGCCGTGCTCGGCGCGGCGATCAAGGAAGCGCATCGTCAGGGCATGAAGATCACCGGGCATCTGTGCTCGGTCGACTATCGCCAGGCCGTGGCGCTCGGCATCGACGATCTCGAACACGGCCCGATCTATACCGACTCGGAGTTCGTGCCCGAGCGCAAGCACGATGTCTGCCCTTCCGGTTCGGCACAGGCTGCGTCGTGGGAGAAACGCGAGATCGACAGCGCGCCGGTGCAGGATCTGATCCGCGATCTGGTCAAGCACAACGTCGCGCTGACCTCGACGCTGCCGGTATTCGAAGCGTCGATCACCACGCGCCCGCTGCTGTCGCAACGGCAGATGCGGATGATGTCCGCCGAATCGCTGCGCAGCCATCTCAATGCGCGCGCGATGGCCGCGACCGCGCCGGACCGGGCCGCAAAAAGCGAGGCCGCGCTGAAGAAGGAAATGGCGTTCGAACTTGCCTTCGTGCGCGCGGGCGGCCTGTTGCTCGCCGGCCCCGACCCGACCGGCAACGGCGGCGTGCTGCCGGGATTCGGCGATCAGCGCGAAGTCGAATTGCTGGTCGAGGCCGGCTTCACCCCGCTCGAAGCCATCCACATCGCCACCGCGAATGGTGCGCGCTACGAAAAACAACTCGACCGCATCGGTACGATCGCGCCAGGCAAGAATGCCGATCTGGTCGTGCTCAAGGGCGATCCGAGTCTGCATATCCAGGACATCGAAAACGTCGAGCTCGTGTTCAAGGACGGTGTCGCCTACGACCCGGTGAAATTGATCCATTCGGTAAGCGGCATGGTCGGGATTCGCTGAGCCTGCGCAGCCATGCATGACTTTGTGCAGAGACGCCGCAGCGCATTCGCGGTTATGCTGAACGTTTAGTCCACGCCTTGCCGGAGCCTTGCATGCGACATCGTGTTGTTTGCGCACTCGTCCTTGCCATTGGCTCTGCCGCTACCCCCGATTCCTTCGCCGCCGGCACTTACGCGCGCGATCCGCAGCAGCCGATCGATACGGCCTATACCGCGAAGATCGCCGAGTACACGACCGAGTCGCAATTCAATTCGCCACTGACGAATTATCTGCCCGCTTCGACCAGCGTGCCGACGCCGGCCAAGGTGCTCGGTGATGTGTCCGGCGCGCCGAACATGCTGCCGTACACCAAAGACATCGTGCGCTACTTCGATCTGCTCGCGCAGGCCAGTCCACGCGTCAAAGTGTTGCGTATCGGCAAGAGCGAGGAAGGCCGCGAGATGATCGCGGTCGCCATCGCCGACGAAGCGCTGCTCGCCGGTCTCAAGGATAACGACGCACGCCTCGCCCAGCTTGCCGATCCGCGCAGCATCGGTCTGGACGACGCCAAGGCGGATGCGCTGGTTGCGCAGTCGACCCCGGTCTACTACATCACCGGCACCATTCATTCGCCCGAGACCGGCGCGCCGACGGCTTTGATGGAACTCGCCTACCGTCTCGCCGTCGATGACGCACCGTACATCAGGAAAATCCGCACGCATGTCATCACCCTGATCACGCCCGTGGTCGAAACCGACGGCCGCGACCGCATGGTGGATTTGTACAATTGGCATCGCGCCAATCCGGGCAAGACGCCGCCACCGCTGATGTACTGGGGCCATTACGTCGCCCACGACAACAACCGCGACGCGATGGGCCTGACTCTGAATCTGTCGCGCAACGTGCTCGACACCTATCTGGGCTGGCACGCCCAGGTGCTGCACGATCTGCACGAATCGGTGCCATTCCTTTACGACAACACGGTCGGCGACGGTCCGTACAACGCCTGGGTCGATCCGATCCTGGTCGGCGAATGGCAGCAGCTCGGCTGGGACAATGTTCAGCAGTTGACCGGTTTCGGCATGCCCGGCGTCTTTGCGCATGGCGACTTCGATACCTGGAGCCCGGGCTATCTGATGTTCATGGCTGCGATGCACAACGGCATCAGCCGTCTGTACGAGACGTTCGGCAACTCCGGCGCGGATACGCTCGACCGCATTCTCGATCCGGCCGACTACGCGCGCACCTGGTACCGACCCAACCCGCCCCTGCCGAAGGTGCGCTGGTCGCAGCGCAACAACAACAACTACGAGCAGACCGGTTTGCTCACGGCGCTCAACTACTTCGCCGACAACGACAAGCGGTTTCTGCGCAACTTCTATCTCAAGGGCAAGCGCTCGATCGAGAAGCCCACCGCCGCCGGCCCGGCGGCCTATGTGCTGCCCGTCGATGACGCGCATCGCGATGCGCAAAGGCAACTTTTACACATTTTGCAATTGCAGCATGCCGAAGTGAGCCGCTCGACCGGCCCGATCACCGTACAGGTACCGGCAGCGCCCGAGAAGGACGACAAGTCCGACGACAAAAGCAATAGCGGAAAAACCGACGGCCAGGGAAAGGACGGCAAGCCGAAAACCGTCGCGCGCACATTCGCCGCGGGCGGTTTCGTCGTGCGCATGGATCAGCCGTATGCGCGCATTGCCGACGCGCTGCTCGACCGCCAGTTCTGGTCGCCCGAGGATCCGCAGAAACATCCCTACGACGATACGGCATGGTCGTTCGGCGACCTGTTCGGCACCGAGGTCGTGCGCGTCGCCGACAACGCCATCCTGAAAGCGCCGATGGAACTGCTGCGCGAACCCGTGCGCGTGCAAGGCGGTGTGCAAGGCAGCGGCAATATCTATTTGATCGACAACCATGCCGACACCGCGCTGATGACCCTGCGCTACGCATTGAAGGACGCCGATGTCGCGGTCGCCGAAAAACCATTCGACGCCGCGAGCCGGCATTTCGGTGCGGGCACATGGATCGTGCGCAAAGTGGATAATGCAACATTTTCCACAAAGTTGAATGCGCTCGGCCTGGACGCCTATGCGGTCGCCGCCGCGCCGGACGTCGCCGCGCACAGGATCGGCGCGCCGCGCATCGCCCTGATGCACACCTGGCTCACCACGCAGACCGAAGGCTGGTGGCGCATGGCGCTCGACAAGCTCGGCGTACCCTACAGCTATATCTCGACGCAGACCGTCGCGCGCGAGGACAACCTGCGCGGCAGGTACGACGTGATCCTGTTCGCGCCGCTCGACATGAGCGATGCGCCTGGCGGTGCAGGCATCTCGCATCTGATCGTCAACGGCCTGCCGCTGTGGGGCAATCCGATGCCGTGGAAAACGACCGCGCAGACGCCGAACATGAACATCGACCAGACCGACGATATCCGGCCAGGACTCGGCGCGGCGGGACTCGCCCACCTGCAGCGTTTCGTCGAACAGGGCGGCCTGTTTCTCGCCGCCGGCAACGCGGCCAGATTCGCGATCGAAACCGGCCTTGCGCCGGGTGTTTCGGTCACCCCGCCGAAGGATCTGAGAGTCGTCGGCAGCGTGCTCAAGGGTGTCGTCGCCGACGAGGCGAGCCCGGTGAACTTCGGTTATGGCAAGGACATCGCGATGTACAGCGCGGATGGTCTTTCGTTCAAACTCAGCAACCTGCTTACCGGCGACGATGGCCTGCCCAACGCGAAGGACTACAAGCGTCCGACCGGCCGCGGCGGCCCGCACGATGTCGATACACCCGAAGGCCGCGCCTCCGTCGAAGCGGCCGAACTGCCGGCGCCGAAGCCGTGGGAGGCGACACCGTTGAACGCAGACCAGTCGCAGCCGAATGTATTTTTCCCGTACATGGTGATTCCGCAGGATCAGCGCGCGCGCGCGCTCGTGCGTTTCGCCGATGAGGACGAACTGCTGATCTCGGGGCTGCTGTCGGGCGGCAGCGCGCTGGCCGAACACGCCGCCGTGGTCGATGCGCGCTATGGCAAGGGCCACACGCTGCTGTTCGCGATCAACCCGATCTGGCGCGGCGAAACGATCGGCAGCTACGGCCTCGTGTTCAATGCGATCCTGAATTTCGACCATCTATACTAAACGTAAAATCGGCACAGGGGTTTCGCCATGCATAACTGGCCGCAAGCACTGCTCGGTGGCGCGCTGATCGGATTGGCGGCCGTCCTCGCGATGGCAACCGTCGGGCGCATCGCAGGCATCAGTGGCATCGCCAGCGGACTGCTCTACGGCGGCGACGATCACGCCTGGCGCGCGAGCTTTGTATTCGGTTTGCTCTCGGCCGCGCCGCTGTATGCGCTGTTCAGCGGCGGCAGCGGCCTGGGTCTGCCGCAGGTCGGTGCGGCAACGATGTTGATCGCCGGTGTGCTCGTCGGTCTCGGTACGGGACTCAGTGCGGGCTGCACCAGCGGACATGGCGTCTGCGGCATCGCCCGGTTCTCGCCACGTTCGCTCGCCGCCACCGCGATTTTCATGATCGCGGCTATCCTCACCGTCGGCATGATCCGTCACGTTCTCGCGGTGCAGCCATGAAACTGCTCGCCGGTTATGTTACCGGTCTGATCTTCGGCATCGGCCTCCTGCTCGGCGGCATGACCGATCCCGCCCGCATCCTCGGCTTTCTCGATCTGGCAGGCCACTGGGATCCGACGCTGGCGTTTGTGATGTTCGGCGCGGTGGTGGTGACGGCGCCCGGCTACCGCTGGCTGTTCCGCTCCGCCAAACCGTGGCTCGAGGCATCGTTTCATCTGCCGGCAGCGGCCACGATCGACCGACGTCTGGTGATCGGCGCCGTGCTGTTCGGTGTGGGCTGGGGCCTGGCGGGCTATTGCCCGGGGCCGGTCATCGTATCGGCGTGGAGCGGCTCAACAGGCGTGTATCTGCTGCTCGGCGGCATGATTCTCGGATGGTGGCTGGCCAGACGCGCTGCGCGCAACCCGTTTTTTGCAGCACAGGCGACCGGCCATGCAGTGTCCTGAAGTTCGCTCATTTTTTGATTCGCAGACGCGCACCCTGAGTCACGTCGCCTGGGATCCGTCGACGCGCAAGGCCGCGATCATCGACAGCGTGCTCAACTACGATGAAGCCGCCGGTCGCACCAGCCACACGAGCGCCGATGCGATCATCGACTTTGTGCGCGATACACAGCTGCAGATGGAGTGGATCATCGACACCCACGTGCATGCCGATCATCTCACCGCGGCGTGGTATCTGCGCGGAAAGCTCGGCGGCCGCATCGGCATCGGCGAAAAAGTGCGCGACGCACAGGCGCATTTCGGCAAGCTGTACGATGCCGGCGCGGATTTGCGCACCGACGGCAGTCAATTCGATCATCTGTTCGCCGCCGGGGAGACCTATCGAGTCGGCGAGATTCCGGCACGGGCGATTTTTACGCCCGGGCATACGCCGGCGTGCATGACGCATCTGATCGGCGATGCCGCTTTCGTCGGCGACACCCTGTTCAATCCCGACTACGGCACAGCGCGCTGCGATTTTCCCGGCGGCGATGCGCGCGACCTGTACCGCTCCGCGCAGACGCTGTTCGCGCTGCCGGAAGCGACGCGCGTATTCCTCTGCCACGATTATCCCGTACCCGGTCGCGATGGCGTCGCTATCGAAACCACGATCGGCGCACAGCGGCGCGAAAATGTGCACGTACACGTCGGCATCGACGAGGAAGCTTTCGTGCACATGCGCACCACGCGCGATGCGACGCTTGCCGTACCGAAATTATTGTTGCCTTCGGTGCAGGTGAATATCCGCGCCGGTGAACTGCCACCGGCCGCGCCGAACGGCACGCGCTATCTGAAGATTCCGCTCGACAAGATCTAGCCGGCGAAATCCGTCATTGCGCAACCGTCGCGTTGCACTGCACCTCGACCCTCGCGCCGAGCGCGAGCCCGCTTGCCGCGTAAGCCATGCGCGCGGGGAAATGCTTGCTGAAGTAGCCTTTGTATACTTCGTTGAACGCGGGCCACTCGGCGATATCGGCGAGTGCAACCGTGCACTGCACGACCTGGTCGAACGACGAGTGATGGCGCGCGAGATTCGCGCCGATATTGTCCATGGCCTGCTTCGTCTCGGCCTTGACGCCGCCCTCGACGATCTTGCCGTTGGCGCCGATGCCGATATCGCCGGACAGATACAGCATCTGGCCGACCTGCACCGCTTCGGAGAACGGATAGGTCTGGCCCGGTGCGCCCTTGCGCGCAAAGAATTCGGGCTCGGCGGCCAGCGCTTGTGCAGTCAGGAGTGCGAGCGCAGCGAATCCCATCGATTTGGATAAATTTTTCATCATGAGTCTCTCCATACGTCCTTCAGCAAACGGGCGAAATTGCCGCCCAGGATTTTTTCGATGCGCGCGTCGGAATGTTTGCGCGCGCTCAACAATTCCGCGATGCGCGCAAAACGATCGGCGCGGTTGAGATCCGGAATGAATGTATAAACCTCCGGATCCTCGCCCGGCGCGGAGATGCCGCGCTTGCGCCGTTCGTTGACCTCGTCGGCGAATTTCTTCTTGAACTCGGGCGTGACCGCAATCGGCGAAATCACGCCGTCGCTGCCGATACCGACATGGTCTTCGCCGCAGATATCAATCGCGTGTTCGAGATGCGCGATCAGGTCGGTGGCCATTGGCTGGCCCTTGCTGCGCAGGAATGGCATCAGGTAGATGCCGACGTAACCGCCCTTGTCGGCAAGTTTCTTCAATTCGTTGTCGGTCTTGTTGCGCGGCAATGGCGCCAACGCGGCGCAACCGGTATGCGAAATCGCGATCGGCACTTTCGATGCCTCGATCGCTTCGAGCGTAGTGCGCTCACCCGCATGCGACAGATCGACCAGCGCCTTGCGTTCATTGAGTTTTTCGACGAGCTTGCGGCCGAACGCGCTCAAGCCCGCGTTGCCCGGCTCCAGGCAACCGTCGCCGACCAGATTGCGCCGGTTGTAGGTGAGCTGGAAGATGCGCACGCCGAGATCGCGGAAGATGTCGACACGATCGAGGTCCTCGCCCATCGGCGTGGCGTCCTGGAAACCGTAGATCAAGCCAAGCCTGCCGGAGCAGCGCGCGGCTTCGAGATCGGCCGCGGAACGCACCTGCATGAGTCGATCTGGATGTGCCGCGATCTGCGCATTCCAGTAGGCGATGTTCTTGATCGTCTCGTCGTAGTTGCGCGCGTAGCTGCCGACGCCGCTGACGGTGAGATTGACTGCGCTCAATCCAGACTTGGCAGCGTCGGTCAGCGACTCCTGACTAAGTGGCGCAGACGTATCGTCGGTGTAGGAGCCTGGCCCGCCGAGCGAATCGATGCGTGTGGGTAAATTCGCGCCCGGGCAGCCGTCCTTGCCGATCGAAACCGCGCGCGCGATCGACGCCGGGAGCAACGCGGCGGCGAACACGCTACCGAACATTGCCAGAAAATTCCGACGCGAAAATGCGGCATTCATGGGCAACTTTCCTTGCGCATCGATCGAATCGGGTCGACAACTCGCCAAGTTTGTCAGCAAAAAGCACTTTCGTGAACACCTGATGTCTCTGAAAAGGCGGCAATTGCCCGACATTTCCCGTATCCTTAGCGGCTGTTGCCGAAAATCCACGTTGTCCAACAGGAGCTTACGAGTGTTAAGACGCGATTTCGTTCTGGGTTCGCTGACGTTTGCAGGCGCGGCCTTGCTGCCGCGCATCTCGCGCGCCGAAGTACAGGCCGGCAAGGTGCCGGTGCCGTTCACGTTCGACATGACGCCACCGCTGGCGACCCGCGATGCGTTCGTCGAGTGGGCCATCAAGAACCGCGGCGAGGATCCAAAATTCCTGGCCCAGCGCTGGAACCGTCTGCAGGCGCTGATCGCCAACAAGGACGTCTGGGACGACAAGGACAAGATCGCGTTTGCGCTCAACCCGCGCGAGGATTTCTGCCGGCCGATCAATCGCGCGCATGCCTACGAGAGCGCGTTCCTCGATATCGGTTACGGCGTGACCATTTCCGGCCCGCACGCAGTTGCGCGCATGACCCAGTCGCTCGACCTGAAGCGCGGCGAAAAAGTGCTCGAGATCGGCACCGGTTCCGGATACCAGTCCTCGTATCTGTCGCGCATGACCGACAAGGTGTTCACGATCGAGATCATCAAGCCACTGGCCGAACGCACGCGCGGTATCTACGACGATCTGATCGCGCGCGGTTACACCGAGTACAAGAACATCTCGACCAAGCAGGCCGACGGCTACTACGGCTGGGAAGAACACGGACCGTTCGACAAGATCATCGTCACCTGCGGTATCGACCATATTCCGCCGCCGCTGCTGCGCCAGCTCAAGACCGGCGGCACGATGGTGATCCCGGTCGGCCCGCCGGGTGCGCAGCGCGTGCTCAAGGTGCTCAAGCAGCAGGGCGCCGATGGTTCGATCACGGTCGCGCGCAGCGACATCTTCAACAAGATCGTTCCGTTCGTGCCGTTCACCAAGCTTGAAGGCGACGTGATCAAGGGCGCGCACAACGGCGAAGGCAAAGACAAACTCTGATCTTGATCCAAGTCCGCGAAAGCGCCTCCGCCTTCGGCACCTTCCCCCGCTCCGCGGAGGAAGGAAAAACCAAAGCCTCGCACAATGGAATCCTTCCCCTGCGCAAGCGGGGGAAGGTGGCGGCAGCCAGAAGGGGGCAAGCGCCGCCTGAGTCACTTGGTAACCCGGAATGACCACTAGCAAATCCACATCGCCGACTGGCTTGACCGATCGGTCGGCTTTTCTTTTTTACCTCGCCGTCGGCCTCGTCTCCGCCGCGGTGATCGCGCTGCAGATCGTGATCATGCGCATCTTCAGCGTCGGCAGCTGGGCACATTTCGGCTCCATGGTCGTGAGCCTGGTAATGATGGGCTTCGGCCTCACCTCGGTCGTGATGTGTGGCGCGAACGACTGGTTCGAACGCAACTGGCGCGGTGTCGCCAATGTCGCACTGCTCGCGTTCGGCCCGCTGATGGTCGCGGCAAACCTGCTCGCGCAGCAGATTCCATTCAACGCGATCTTCCTGATTTCCGATCCCGTGCAGAAGTGGAAGCTGTTCGGCAACTTCGTGCTCTACCTGACCCCGTTCCTCGCCGGTGCATTTTTCCTCGGCGCGGTGTTCCTGCGCATGAAAGAGGTATTCGGCCGCGTCTACTTCGCCGATCTCGTCGGTGCGGGCATCGGCGGCCTGTTGTTGCTCGGTTGCCTGTATCTGTTCCGCCCGGAAAATCTGATCGTGGTGCCGCTGGCATTATGGTTTGTCGGCGGTACGGTGTGGTTCGCGGCACAAGCGAATCGCAAGGCGATCGCGGCGCTGGCCGTTCTCGCCGTACTTTCCGTCGTCGCGCATTTCTGGTTGCCGGGCGCGTTGTCGATCCCCAAGCTCGCGGTATCCGACTACAAGGGCGTGTCCTACGCGCGCAAGTTTCCGGATGCCGAGCGCGTCTACGAGAACGCCTCGCCGTTCGGCTATCTGGAAGTCTATTCAAGCTCCTACCTGCACTTCGCGCCGGGTCTGTCGGACAACGCCGCGTTCAACCTACCCGAGATTCCGGCGAATGCCTACCTCGGCATGTATATCGACAGCGACGGCCCGTTCGGCGTGATGCGCAAGCTCACCGACGCCGAGAGCGCGTATTTCCGCTATCTGCCGATGCAGTATCCGTATGTGCTCAAGCAGAATCCGGAAACCTTCGTCGTGCAGTTCGGCGGCGGCATCTCCACGCGCGTCGCTCTGCACAACTCGAAGCACGTCACCGTCGCCGAGGGCAACCCGGCGATCCTCGCCGCGTTCCGCAACGACAAGGCGCTGCGCGATTTCACCAGCGACATCCTCAACGATCCGAAGTTGAGCGTGATCGACTACGACGGCCGTCTGTTCCTGGCCAACACCGACAAGCGCTACGACGTGATCGACCTATCGCTCGCCGACTCGGCGGGTCTGTCGAATCCGGGTGGTTTTGCGATCGTCGAGAAATATGCCTACACACGCGAGTCGATGGCCGCCTACATGCGCGCGCTCGCACCGGGCGGCATCCTCTCGGTGACGCTGTGGAACAAGGAAGAGCCGCCGAAATCGGTACTCAAGCTCTACGCGACGATGGTGCAGGCGGCGCATGACGCCGATCCCGGGGCCGATTTCGGCAACGAGTTCTATGCCGTGTCGAGTTACCTCTCGACCGCAACCGTGCTCTACCAGCGCGGCGGCTTCTCCGCCGCCGACGTCGCGAAATTGCATCAGCACTCGCATGCGATGTCGTTCGACGAACTGACCTATCCGGGCTTCGAGTACGACACGACGCAGACCGCGGCGACGTTGAAGTCGTATCGCGAAGGGATATTTGGCGCGGAAGGAGGGGAGACGGGAGACGGGAGACGGGAGACGACGGAGCCTTCCTCGCACAACGTCGCCGACAAGGACGCAGCCACAAAGCTACCGGCTGCGTCCGAACCCACGGCAGCGCCGGCTGCTGATCCGACCGCGCCGGCCGAGCCGACTGCGGCGCCGACTGCCGACCCGACCGCACCCGCCGATGGCGTCGCGATGGCCGATCCGACCGGCCCCGGCGATGGCGGCGATCCGAACGGTCCCGCACCAAAACAGGTACCCGCGACGACGATGGGCCAACTCGCCTGGTATGCGCTGCTGCACGGCGACTGGAAAACGGTGGCCGACGGCTACGTGTTCGATACGCGCGCGCTGACCAACAATCGTCCCTACTTCGCCGCCTACGTGAAGCCCGGCGATCTCACGCGCGTCACCGACCGTCTCGAACTGTTCCAGGACGAATGGGGCTATCTGCTGCTCTGGGCGACGCTCGCGATCGCCGCGATTGCCGCGACCTTCCTCGTCGCGATACCGGTGGTCCTGAGCTGGCGCACGATTTTCTCGCGCTATCCGGGCCGCTTGCGTACCATTTTATACTTTGCCTGCCTTGGATTAGGCTACATCATGGTCGAGGTCTCGCTGATCGCGAAGTTCGTGCTGCCGCTCGGCAATCCGACCGTGTCCGCGTCGATCCTGATCACCGGCATGCTCGTGTTCTCGGGACTCGGCAGCCTCACCTCGGAGCGCTTCATGGAGCGCGCGCGGCGCACGATGCCGGTGATCTTCGTCGCGATCGGCCTGCTGCTGATCGGCTACGGCTTCATGATCGATCCGATCCTCAACGCGATCGGCAGCCTGCCCTACGGCCTGCGTCTGGTCTGCTGCTTTATGCTGATCGCACCGCCGGCGTTCCTGATGGGCTTCCCGATGTCGACCGCAATGACCTGGCTCGGTCGCATGAACAAGAACGCGATGTTCCTCTGGGCCTGGGGCATCAACGGCTCGTTCTCGGTGATCGGCGCAGCGATGGTGCCGATCATCGCGACCTCGTTCGGCCTCGCCGCGGTCCTGCAGATCAGCGGCATCGCCTACCTCATCGCGGCGCCAGCATTCTTCGCGATCTTCCTGCCGTTGAAACCAAATGCCAGAGCGGTTTAGCCGCAAACTGATGAACGCAAAAAACGCAAAAAGAAGCGGAGCAAGTGCAAACGGCAGATTTTTTTCTTTGCGTTTTTTTGCGATCCTTTGCGGCCAACTGCTTTTCTCTCTGCAACCCGTGCACGCCTCGCCAACGCCGCGCATTCCGATCGCACCGCTGCACGAGCCGCTCACGCGCTTCGTCCCGTTCGACAACGCGCCGTTCCCGTTTCGCGGCCTGATTCCCGATTCGGGCAAGCACTTCCTCGATCACGCCGACGGCAATCGCCGCGGCCACACCTCGCCGCGCGACGGTTCGGTGCATTGGGAAGACGAGACGTTCAAGGACAACAAGGTACTTTTATACTTTCCCAAGGGTTTCGATATCCGCAAGCCGGCGCTGATCGTGGTGTTCTTCCACGGCAACGGCGCGACCCTGACGCGTGACGTGATCGAGCGCCAGCAAGTTGCTGCCCAGCTCGATGCGGCCGGCATCAATGCCGTGCTCGTCGCGCCGCAATTTGCGATCGATGCGGCCGACTCGAGCGCGGGCGGCTTCTGGCAGCGCGGTCACTTCGCGAAATTCATCAACGAGGCGGCGACGAAACTTGCGGCGCAGTACGGCGACCATCGCGTCGCCGGCGCGTTCAAGCAATCGAAAGTCGTGCTCGTGGCCTACAGCGGCGGCTATCTGCCCGCGGCATGGTCGCTCGAGGTCGGCAAGGCCGACGCGCGCCTCGCCGGCGTCGTGCTGTTCGACGCAATGTACGGACAGATCGACAAATTCGTTTCCTGGCTCGTGCACGAACACCGGCGGGCGTTCCTGTTCACGGCCTACGGCGAATCCACGCATGAGGAAAACGAAGCGCTCAAGCAGGAACTCGACGAGGCGAACCTGCGCTACAAGAGCACGTTGCCGAAAAAGCTGCTGCCCGGCACCATTACGTTCATCGACGCCGGTGCGGACGTGAAACACGACGATTTCGTCACCCAGGCGTGGACACAGAATCCGCTGACCTGGGTGCTGTCGCGGATTCCAGGCTATCCGAAAACGTCGGCCCTTCCGAAAGCCCCCGCGCACAAGAGGAAGTAAATAATCCCTGTGCTTTAGCCGGGCTTCTTCGCCTTGCTCAACTCAGTGCGCGGACCCGGTGCTCAGATCGCGCGCGCGAGGGTCGCAGCCACCTGTTTTGCCGCATCGAGCGTGGCCACCACGTCGGCATGCGTGTGCGCTGTAGAGACGAACAGGTTCTCATAAGCACCTGGATGGAACAGCACACCGCGCGCGAGCATCCCTTCCCACCAGCGCCTGAAAATTCGTTGATCGGCATGGCGCTCGGCGTCGCGGTAGTTGTGGATCTCTTGCGTCGCAAACCACACCTGCATCAGCGGCCCGATGCCCACCACATAGGCAGGCAAGCCCGCGTCGCGCATGACTTGACTCAATCCGAGGCGCAATTCGTCGGAAACCGCATCGAGCTTCTGATAAAGGCCCGGCGTGTTCAATTCATCGAGCGCCGCATTCGCTGCCGCCACCGCGATACCGTTGGCGGTGTAGGTGCCCGCCACGGACACCGTGCCGTTGGCGACCAGCGCCATGATGTCCTTGCGCCCGCCCATCGCCGCGACCGGGAAGCCGCCGCCGATGCCCTTGGCGAACACCGACAGATCCGGCTTGATGCCGAGGCGGCCCTGCGCACCGGCGAGGCCGAGGCGGAAGCCGGTAATGACTTCGTCGAACAGGAGCACGATACCGCGCTCCGCCGTCAGTTCGCGCATGGCTTCGAGATAGCCGGGCTTGGGCAGGATGCAACCCGTGTTGCACATCACCGGCTCGGTAAGCACGGCGGCGATGCTGTCGCCTTCGCGCTTGATCACGTCGGCCAGCACATCCGCATCGTTCCACGGCAGGATGATCAGATTTTCTTCCACACCCTTGGGCATGCCTGGGCCTTGCGCCACAGGGATCGGATGGTTGTCCGGGCCGGCCTTGGCAATGTTCGGATGCTTGCTCCAATACACGCCGTCCGAGAAACCGTGGTACATGCCCTCGAAGCGGATGATCTTGCTGCGGCCGGTGAACGCGCGCGCCAGGCGCGTGGCATACAGCACCGCTTCGGTACCGGTGTTGCACAAGCGCACCTGATCCACGCTGGGCACGGCGGCGATGATTTTTTCAGCCAGCCGCGCTTCGTCCGCGGTGGGTAACGCGAATACGGTACCGCGTTGCTGAATGAAATCGACGACGGCCTGGGTCACGCGCGCGGGCCGGTGGCCGAAAATCATCGGTCCCAAGCCCAGCAGATAGTCGATGTACTCGTTGCCATCCACATCGCGCAGGCGTGAGCCCTGGCCGCTTTCCACGAACAGTGGATAAGGCGTCCACCCCGACCAGGTCGCACGCGCCGTGCTGTTGACGCCGCCCGGAATGACGTGGCAGGCGGCTTCGAACAAACTCGCGCTGCCGGCCGTGTTGATATCGGCGATTAGTGTGGTGCTGGACATGGATAAGCCTCAGGGTTTGAATTTATCCGTCATTGGCGCGCAGGCGGGAAACGCTCTATAACAGCGAAGCTGGTCATCCAGCTTTTTCTTGCTTCGCTGTTCGCAGGAGCAGAGCGAAAACAAGAACTGGATTCCCGCCTGCGCGGGAATGACGTCATTGGTGTGAAATGGAAGTCTAGGCCGAAACCGCATTCGGCAATGCAGCCGCGGCAGTGCGAGTCGCCGCTGTCAATTTCCCCGAAACGAGCGCCGGCAGCAACGCGAGCGCGTCGGAGAATCCTTCGATCGGCGCATGCGGGATGTTGTGGTCGCGGCAATAGTCGACCAGTTTGCCCTTGGCGAAGACGAAATCCACCGCGCCGCTCACACAGAAATCCGAGGCGCCGTCGCCGATCATCAGTATGCGTTTGCGCGGACCCTGGAAGCGCGCCGCACGCGCGCACTTGCAGGTGCCGCTGGCGACACTGCAGTTGCGGCTGGCGTTCGGAAACTCCAGCCGCCACTCGCGCTCGCCGACCGCCTGCAGACGATTGGCGGTGACCGGCAGCCAGTCCAGATCGTAGTGCGAGAGAATGCTGTGGATCGCATAGTCCAGACCATCGCTCAAGATCTCGATCGGCAGCTCTTGCGCCTGTGCGGCGGCGACGAATTGCGGAAACGCCGCGTCGATCGCACGCTCGGCCAGATGCGCATCCAGTTCCGACTTGCTCATGTCGAGCAACGCGACCTGGCCTGCCATGCAGTCATGCGAATTGATGCGGCCTGCGCGCCAATCGTTTTCCAACACCTCCCAACCCGGCTTGCCGAAGCGCTCGAGCAGGGTATCGGTGGTGTCTTCGACGGAGACTGTGCCGTCGAAATCGCAGAGAAGGGTCCAGCCGGACAAGGGGGGTTCCTCGTAATATTTTGCAAATCGGGTAAAACAAAAAGCCGCTCAGGATAGCGATTTTTGGCCTTTTTCGCCAATAACGGAGTGCGCCGAACCCACTCGGACGGCGCTGCAGCGGCATTGTCCAGCCGCTGCATTAAGGTTCCCTCAACGGCCGTTTGAGGCCACCTGCGGCTTAACAGTTTTGCAAATCCGATTCGCTTAGAATTCGCGCTTCGGGCGTAGCCATCGAATGTGTTGCTCTGCACCAGCTGAGAAGGACGGCCCGATCTCATTTCCGCCGGAGTCGGGCTCGTGAAAAAAAATCGCCGTAACCTCGCCTTGCATCCTCACCGCCAATCGACCGGCGCGAGCGCGTCCGGTTCAAACCGACTGCGTCTGTTTTGCGCGCTGATTCTGAGCCTGGGCGTCGCCGCATTCGCCAGTGCGCAGCCCCCGTCCCTAGCACCGACCGCGGAGCGCAACCTGGTGACTGCGCAGGTCGACTCGGCGCGGCGTCATTCCCTGTCCGGGAATCGTGTCGCATGGGCCAGCGCGCAGAACGATCGTGCCGCGGTGGCGAACGATCTGCCGCTGCGCAATCTGAGCGTCATCCTGAACCGCACGGCGGAACGCGAACAGGCGTTCCAGCAATTGCTCAGGGACCAGCAGGATTCTGCTTCACCGAACTACCATCGCTGGTTGACGCCGGTCGAAGTCGGCGAACGGTTTGGCGTCTCGCAACACGACACCGACGCGATCGCCGCTTGGCTGAGTTCGCAAGGCCTGCATGTCGACGGCATCGCCAACAGCCGCACGCGCATCGCGTTCAGCGGGACCGCGGGCACGGTCGCGACAACCTTCGCCACGCCGCTGCACAACTACACCGTCGGCAACGAGACGCGCATGGCCAACGTCGGCGATCCACAGATTCCCGCGGCGCTTGCCGCCGTCGTGCAATCCGTCGCGGGTCTGCACACGGTCAAGTACCGTCCTGCGCACCGTATGACGCCGCCCCAGCAGGCGCAGGTTACGCCTTCCGTGATTCAGCCCGCCGCCACCTACTGTCCGCAGAGCGGAGCGTGCAGCTACTACGTCTTCCCGACGGATTTCGCCAGGATCTACGATCTGCCCACGTCCAGTATCAACGGCAGCGGGCAGAGCATCGCAATCGTCAGCCGCACGCGTGTGTACGACACCGACGACACCAATTTCATGTCGCTGTCGGGCGTGAGTTTTTCCGCGCCGACAGTGATCGTGCCGCCCGCGGGTACCGACCCGGGGCCGCCTGCCACAACATGCACCACCAGCGGATCGACGAACACCTGCGACAAACCGAGCGATGCGGTAGCCGATCAGAGCGAAGCGACCCTGGATGTGCAGCGCGCCGGCAGCATAGCGCCGGGTGCCACGCTCAAATTGATCGCAAGTATGGACACGGGTTCGGGTGCCTCGAAGGCCGACGGTATCGTGATCGGTATCGAGTACGCGATCGATACCAATCCGGTGCCCGCGCAAATCCTCAGCATCAGTTTCTCCTCGTGCGAGTCCGTCAATGGGGCCAGCAACAGCATTGGCTTCGATCAGCTCTATCAGCAAGCGGCGGCGGAAGGCATCTCGGTGTTCGTCGCCTCGGGCGATGGCGGTGTGGCGGGCTGCGAGGCGCTCGATGCGACTCCGAGCACGACCCAGGTGGTCAGTACGAATACGCTATGCGCATCCGGCTACGTCACCTGCGTTGGCGGTACCGAATTCGCGGATGCGGCCAATCCGTCCGCATACTGGGCGGCGAGCAACAGCACCAATTTCCTCTCCGCGCTCGGCTATATCCCGGAAGGCGCGTGGAACGATCCGCTCAACGGCAGCGGCGGCACGCAGTTCGCGGCGAGCGGTGGCGGAGTCAGCGCCTATATCGCCACGCCGCCGTGGCAGACCGGCACCGGCGTGCCGGGCAATCAGGGACGCTATACACCCGACGTGTCCTTCGGCGCATCGACGCGCGAGGGCTACTTCACCTGCTTTGCCGCACAGGCCGCGTCCTGCGTGGTCACCGCTGGCAAGTTCAGTTTCTTCGGCTCGGGCGGCACGTCCGCGTCGACGCCGAGCATGGCCGGCATCGCCGCCCTGCTCAACCAGAAAACCGGCGCAGCGCAGGGCAATCTCAACCCACGCCTGTACGCACTCGCCGCCAACCCGGCCAACGGCGTGTTTCACGACGTGACCGTCAGCTCGAGCGGCATGTCCGGCTGCGCCGTGTCGATACCGAGTCTGTGCAACAACGCAACGCCGGGACCGAGCGGTCTCTCGGGCGGACTGCAGGGTTTCCTCGTTGGCACAGGCTATGACGAAGCGACCGGTCTGGGCTCGATCGATATCGCCAATCTGCTGAACCGATGGAGCGGCGAGGTGAA
>NZ_DATBQK010000080.1:0-8886 GCF_036560865.1 Rudaea sp. | reverse complement strand
AGCGTCGCGTGCGCGGACTTTACCCCATGGTTTGGTCCGAAAGCGTGCGGACGCTAACAATCCACTTTGACCAAGTCAAGGAATACCTAATATGCTGCGGTGCAGTGCGACGGTTCGCATGTTTGGCCATCTGAACGTGTGAGGCGGATTGCAAACCTCTACGTCGACGTGCTTCCCGCTGCGCGGCAGTAAGCGGCGACCATCGCAGAACCGAAGCAGCAGAACAGCACGCGCTCTGGCAGCGTCGGCAACCACGCTTGCGTTTCATGCAGCGCAATGGCGACGGCCTGTTCGGCCGGATAGCCAAATATTCCACAGCTGATCGCCGGAAATGCAATGCTACGGATCGATTGCTCTACGGCCAGCGCGAGCGCAGCGCGATAGCAACCGGCGAGCAAGTCCGCCTCGCCGCGTCCACCGCCGTACCAGACCGGACCGACCGTGTGGATCACATACTTCGCCGGCAGATCGAAACCCGGCGTGATGCGCGCTTCGCCGGTGGGGCAGCGCACATTCGGTCTGACTTGCGGCAGTGCGCGGCAGGCCACGAGCAGACCGGGTCCGGCAGCGCGGTGGATGGCACCGTCGACGCCACCTCCGCCCAGCAATGTCTCGTTCGCTGCGTTGACGATGGCCTCGACTTGCAGCGTCGTGATATCTGCTTCGATGATTTCGATCGATGAGGACATGGCGTCACCCATCCGCCTGCGATGCAGTTAGCATAGGCGCATGGACAAGAAAAATCCCGCTGGCGACAACCCGTGGCAGCATGCGCGCATAAAGCCGCAAACAACGCGCGAACCCGCTGCAAGGCCAGCTGCCCACGTGCAGGCGGAGGTTGCGATGCCCGCCCCCGCAACACGGCGCGGCGAGGAAATCCGCGTCTACGGACGCAACGCCTGCCTCGCCGTATTTGCGCGGCGGTCGCAGGATGTGCGCAAAGTATACTTGACCGAGGCGCGCATCGCCGATTTCAAATCCGTGCTCGCCTGGTGCGTCAAGAACCGCATTGGCTATCGGGTCGTCGAGTCGGACGATCTGGATCGCCTGACCGAGGCGCAACATCACGAAGGCGTGTGCTTCGACGTACGCCGGCAGGCGCCGTTGTCGCTGACCGAGTTGCTGCAGACCTGTGCGCCGAGCCAGCCTGCATTGTTGATCTGGCTTGACGGCGTCGGCAATCCGCACAACGTTGGCGCGATGCTGCGCAGCGCGGCAAACTTCGGCGTGCGCGGCCTGATCCTGCCGGCAGGCGCGCCGGCCCTGTCAGGTGCGGCGCTGCGTGTGGCCGAAGGCGGTGCGGAGTCCGTTGCGCTCGCGCAGGCGCATGCGGGCGAGGACGTGCTCGCGCTGCTGCACAACGCCGGATTCAAGGTCGCGGCGACAGTGCCACGCGACGGTGCGCCATTGTATAAAAGTAGCCTTCCGCTGCGGCTTGTGCTGATCTTCGGAGCGGAAGGAGAGGGCCTGTCCGCGGAACAGATTCGCCGCGCGGACCTGCGCCTGACCATTCCCGGCAGTGGCGCAGTCGAAAGTCTGAACGTCTCGGCCAGTGCGGCCGTGCTGTTTGCCGAGTACTGGCGCCAGCATGGCGGCTAGCGGGCGGCTAGCGGGCGCTTTGGTCGAAGTCATGATTCGCAGCGTGCGCAGCCCTGCCATGCATTTCATCGGCGTCTTGCTGGTCGCGTTTGTATCCATCGCCGAATGCGCAGATGCACCGCGCTTCGATTTACGTCCCGCCCAAGGTGTCGTGCAACGCGTGCTGGCCGGGCGATCGGCGCAAATCGACCTCGGTGCGATCGAAGCCAAGGATGGTCGCGAGCGCTTCCGTGTTTCCAGCGCGAATACCCGCATCAAAATCGAGGGCAGCTCGACCAGCGCGCTGCTGTTCGGCGTGAACTGGTATCTCAAATACGTGGCGCAGCTGCAGGTTTCGACCAACGGCAACCGGCTCGGCAGCGCGCATACGCTGCCGCTGCCGGACGCGACGATCGAGCACGAAGCTCTGTATCCGTATCGCTACGCGCTCAACCAGAACACCGACGGCTACACGATGCCGTACTGGGACTGGCCGCGCTGGCAAAAGGAAATCGACCTGTATGCGTTGAGCGGGATCAACGCGATGATCGTCGAGCGCGGCATGGACACCGTGCTGTATGAGACGTTTCGCGAGTTCGGCTATTCCGATGCAGAAATTCGCGGCTGGATCACCCAGCCCGCGCATCAGAACTGGCAACTGATGGGCAATCTGTGCTGCTTCAACGGGCCGCTTAGCCGCGAACTGATGCAGAAACGCGTGCAGTCCGCGCAGCAGATGATTGCGCGCCTGCGCGAGCTTGGTATCACGCCGGTGCTGCCGGGTTTTTACGGTATCGTGCCGGCCGATTTCCAGAAAAAATTTCCCGCCGCGCATGTGATCGCGCAAGGGGAGTGGGCCGGCTTCACACGTCCGGGCTGGCTCGATCCGCGCGATCCGATGTTCGCGAAAATCGCTGCCGCGTTCTATCGCCACCAGCGCGCGCTGTTCGGCAATTCGACGATCTACGATATGGAAGTATTCCAGGAGGGCGGTACATCGGGCGATGTACCCGTGCGCGAGGCGGCTGCGAAAGTGCAGGCCGTGCTCGACGCCGCGCATCCGGGTGCGAAATGGATGATGCTCGCCTGGCAGGGCAATCCGCAGCCAGAGTTGCTGGCTGGTGTCGATCGCAGCCGGCTGTTCATCATCGATATCGACCACGACCGCGTGCCGCGGGACGATCGCATGCAGGATTTTCAGGGTGCGCCGTTCCTGTTCGGCGGTATCTGGGCCTTCGGCGGGCGCACGACGCTGGGTGCAAATATCCACAATTATACCGAGCGCCTGCCGCGCATGGCGCGCGCCAATTCGAACCTGATCGGTACGGCCGTGTTTCCCGAAGGCATGGACAGCAATCCGTTCGCTTTCGACCTGTTCACCGAGATGGCCTGGCGTAGCGAACCGGTCGATGCGGCAAAGTGGACCGCAGATTATGTGCGGCGCCGGTATGGCGCGGCGGATGCGCATGCGCTCGCGGCGTGGAGCATCCTGCTCGACACCGCGTACAACATCCGGATCGATCAGGTCGAGTTCAACAGCGAGCGCGAGGCAGGGCAGGAATCGCTGTTCAATGCGCAGCCGAGCCTGGCCGCCTTTCAGGCCTCGCACTGGTCGCCGGTGGCATTGCGCTATGACGCCAGGAAATTCGCCGGCGCGCTAGCCGAGCTGCTCCAGGTCGATCCCGCGCTGCGCGGCAGCGAAACCTACCAATACGATCTGGTCGACATCGCGCGTCAGACTCTGGCCAACGAAAGCCGGCTGCTGTTGCCGCAGATCAAATCCGCGTTCGATGCGAAGGACCGTGAGCGCTTCGAGAAGCAGACACGGCGTTGGCTGCATCTGATCGACCTGCAGGATCAGCTGCTCTCGACCAATCGCTACTTTCTTGTCGGCACATGGCTCGACCATGTGCGCGGTTGGGCCTCGTCCGCCGAGGAACGCACGCGGCTCGATTACGACGCGCGCTCGATCCTGACCACCTGGGGCGACCGCAAAGCCAGCGAAGGCGCTGACCTGCACGATTACGGCAACAAGGATTGGGCCGGCTTGACGCGCGATTATTACCGGCGTCGCTGGGAAGTATACTTTACCGCGCTCGCCGAGGAACTGCGCACCGGCGTTGCGGCGAAGCCGATCGACTGGTTTGCGCTCGGCGACGCGTGGAATCGTGGCCGGCAACAGTACGCGACGCAACCCTCTGGCGATTCGTATACTGTCGCTGCGCGCGTCGCGAAAGAGTTGGGTATCCGAAAGGCCGATTACTCAGAAGTCAGTAAGTAGCACAACCCGAATGGCTGTTTCCCCTCTCCCCTTGCGGGAGAGGGTGGCGCGCAGCGCCGGGAGAGGGGAAGGCGCCGCAGGCGCCTGCTGCGCAGGCGTCACCCTCTCCCCAACCCCTCCCCCATCAAGGGGGAGGGGCTCATTCCCACATCAGCAAACCGCACAGCATCGATCCGCCCGTTCCCTTAATTCCTGACCAGCTTGTAATTCATGTGAAGATGCTCGTCATTCCGGCATGGATTGCCGGGATCCAGGCGTCAGGATGGCAGCCTGCAATCACTCAATGAGTTGGCATCCATGCAGTCTGGGTGACTCGCCGCATCCGCGGCTTGCCCTCCGGGCCATTCGCTCCGAGATGTTCGCTTCGGCATCCTGCCTTCGCAGTCCGGCAATCGATGCCGGGATGACTATGCTCTTTTTCATGCGGCACCGGTCAGCTCGACCAATCGGCCCGCCAGCAAACGGCGCTCGGGTTCGAGTTTCGCCGCGGCAAGGGCAACGCGGTAGGCCGCGGCCGCTTCCTCGCGCCGACCCAGGCGTTGCAGTAGATTCGCGCGCACGCTGGCAAGCAGATGCGAGTCGTCGAAGCTGGCGCGCGCGGCGAGCGAATCGAGCAGGTCGAGCGCGCGCGCCGGACCGTCGAGCATCGAAATCGCGACAATGCGATTGAGTTCGACGATGGGCGTCGGCTGCATGCGCAGCAAAACCTCATAGAGCCCGACGATCTGCGGCCAATCCGTGTCCGCGTGGCGCGGCGCGTGCGCGTGCAAGGCAGCGATCGCAGCCTGTACCGCATACGGACTAATGCGATCCGCAGTGCGCAGCGCACGTTCGAGCAAGGTCGCGCCTTCGGCGATCTGCGTCTGGTCCCAGAGCGCGCGGTCCTGGTCCTCGAGCAGAACGATGTCGCCGGTCGCAGTCGCCCGCGCCGCGCCGCGCGCGTCGTGCAGCAACATCAGCGCGAGCAAGCCCTGCACGTCGGAGCGGTTCGGCAACAGCGTGTCGAGCAGGCGGCCCAGACGGATCGCTTCGTTGCAGAGTTCCTGGCGCATCAGCGTGTCGCCGGACGTCGCCGCATAGCCTTCGGTGAAGATCAGATAGATCGTCGCGAGCACACTGTCGAGGCGTTCATCGAGCAGGGCGGGCGCGGGCGTTTCGTAGGGAATACCCGCGTCGCGGATTTTCTTCTTCGCGCGCACGAGGCGCTGCGCCATCGTTTCTTCGCTGACCAGAAACGCGCGTGCGACCGATTCGGTGGTGAGGCCGCAGATCGTGCGCAGGGTCAGCGCGATCTGCGCGTAGATATTCAGCGCGGGATGGCAGCAGGTGAAAATCAGGCGTAGACGATCGTCGCCGAAACGCGCCTCATCGATATCGTCGGATGTATCGAACGAGTCCGCCGCTGCCAAAACCTCCGGCGCGATTTGCGTCTGGAAGAGCGTTTGCCGGCGTCGGTGGTCGGCCGCCTTATGGCGACCGACCTGCACCAGCCATGCGCAGGGATTCTCAGGAATTCCGCTGGCCGGCCACTGCGCCACCGCCGCGGCAAACGCCTCGGCGCGGACTTCCTCGGCCAGATCGAAATCGCGCAGCACGCGGATCAGGGTGGCGAGCACGCGGCCCGCCTCCCGGCGAAACACCGCTTCGATCCCGGCGACGATCACGAGCTTGTGCGCGCCACCCGACGCTCAGCTGTAAACCATGATCGGCCGCACTTCGATGCTGCCGTGCTTTGCGCCGGGGATGCGTGCGGCGATCGCGATCGCTTCGTCGAGATCCTTCGCCTCGATCAGATAGTAGCCACCGAGCTGCTCGCGGGTCTCCGCGAACGGTCCGTCGGTGACGGCGATCTTGCCGCCGCGCACGCGTACAGTGGTCGCCGTCGCGGTTGGCTTGAGCGCGTCGCCGGCCTTGAACTGGCCGCCCTGGATGATCGACTGGGTGAATGCGCGATAGTCGGTCATCATGGTCTTCATTGCATCTTGGCTGAGGGCGCCGAATTCGGCTTCGTTCGAATAGATAAGCAATAAGTACTGCATGGGATTTCCTTGGTGATAGCGGCGATAGTGCCGTCCTCTAATCGAACAGGCGCGGCCCGGATCGACAGCGACGATTAAATATTTTCTATCGTTGGCTCAGGCTTGATCCAGCACGGGTAGTTCATCGCGCTTGCGCCAGACGATGATCGCACCGATCAAGCTGGCGATCGCGAGCCCCGCGCCGAATTCGTCGATATACCACGCGGTGTTGCCGGTGTTCGTGGTCAGCGGTGTGAAGATCAGCTGGATGAACATATTGTGCGCGCCGTGATAGATCGCCGCCGGCCACACGCTGCCCGAGCGCAGTCGCAGCCAGGCCGCGATGAAACCCGACGACACCACCATCACGGTAAAGCAGACCAGCGCGTACCACGCCGGCGTGCCTTCGTTGTAGTTGCTGAACAGGATCGACGGGTAATGCCAAGCCGCCCACATCAACCCGCTGATCAGGCCGACGCCTGCGAAGTTCGTCACCTTGGCCAACTCCGGTACGAGAAAACCGCGCCAGCCGATTTCCTCGCCAAGCGCACGCGCGGTTTTCGGAATGAAACCAGCGCTCATCGACAACAGCACGTAACCGATCAGCGCCGCCGGAATCGACAGATCGGAGAGTCCGTATTCTTTCGCCGCCTTGGCGACGAAATCGGCGTCGTAGAAACCGCCGAGGCCGCTCGACCAGACGACGAGATACACCGGCAGCGCATACAGCAATGGAATCAGGTAGGCCCAGACTTGATAGCGGCCCGAACCCCAGGACCAACCCAGATCGCGCACGCTTTCGCCAAACAAGCGCTTGGTCAAAAGCGCGGCGAGTCCGGGGCACCACATCACGCCGGTGATCAGGATCACGTTGCCGGGCGCGCGCCGGTCGAGTAGTTCGAACAGCGCGCTGAACAGTAGCGTGAGCGCGTAGAAGACGACGATCTTTTTCCACACGCGAACCTTGGCTGCGCTCATCGATTCCCCTGCGGCGTGGTTCGCCGGATTATTTTTTCCACGCCAGCACGAGTACGCCTGCGGCGACCATCAGGATACCGAACCATTCGCGCAGCGACGGCCGTTCGCCGAGAAACGCGAACGCAAACACCGCAACGAGAACGAGGCTCAACTTGTCCACCGGCGCGACCTGCGACGCATTGCCGATTTTCAGCGCGCGGAAATAGCACACCCACGATGCGCCCGTCGCCAGGCCCGACAGTATCAGGAACACCCAGGTCTTCGACGACAGCTCGGCCGGATTGCTCCACTTGCCGGCGAAGTATACAAATCCGCTCAGCACGATGAGGATGACGACCGTGCGAACCCAGGTCGCGAGATCCGAATCGACGCCTTCGATACCAACCTTGGCGAAAATCGCGGTCAACGCCGCAAACACGGCCGAAGCCAGTGCCCAGAAAAACCAGCTCGATACGCTCATCCAGCGAGGTTAGACCGGACCGATCGCTCCGGCAAGAAGGCGATCCATTTTGCGCAGCCGCTCAGCCATCACCTTCATCACGTGGATCGCGAAATTCGGCGTCTGCTGAACGAGGAACTGGAAGCGCCGCCGATCGATCTTGACCAGACGGCTTGCGGTCCTGGCCACGGCCGAGGCGGACCGTGGCGAGTCGTCGATCAGAGCCATCTCGCCGAGCACGGCGCCGTGTTCCGCGGTCTCGACGACCGCCGTGCCGACGATGATGTCGACGCTGCCATCCAGCACGACATAGACGAAGTCTCCCTTCTCACCCTGGCGGAAGACCGCTTGGCCAGGCGACAGATCGATAGTGTCGGTTTCCTGTCGAAACAGATCCGCTGGGTTCACGTGAATTCCTCTTGGGCAGTCAGACGTTGCTCTGGGCGGACGGCGCAGCGGTAACCATGCAGCGACGAGGGGCCACATCGTGGACATATTCGGGCCGTATTGTGACGCTGGTGTTACGAGTGGTCGCCAGTATCTGGGCCGACAGGCGCTGCTGCTGGCGACGCCGTCTTCTAGCGCACCAGCAGGTCCAACTGGCCGACGTCCATGCCGGTCTCGCGATAATGCTTCCGACTCAGCTCAAGCGCGGTGAATCCATCCTCGTAGGCAGCAAAGTTGCCGTCGACCGGCTTGTCCAGATAGATGAGGCCGCCCTCGATCATGAAGAGGATCAACGCCGGTTCCGGCGAGTCGTCGGTGATGACCAGCGTGTGCGCCTCGCCGGCCGGCTCGTAGATAAACGTGCCGGGCTTCGCGACCCAGTCATGCTCCAGGTAGCGCCAGTGACCGCGCATCGTGTACCCGCGAACGGTGCCGACGTGGTAGTGAACGCCGAGCTTTGCGCCGGGGAGACCTTTCAGCATGACGCTGAATCCGCCGGAAGTGACGTTGAAGCAGCAAGGCTGGAACCACACACCTTCGGCGTAGGGAACCCAGAGGCGATCGTCGTCGACATCGATGTTGGCGATGAAATGCTCGCGGCTTCTTCGACCGGGGTCGAGCCCATCGGTTACGCTGTTAAAGGCAATGATAGGCATGTGCGTCCCCTGGCAATTCAGCGTTGGAAGCATCTGTCTCCGCGCGAAACGGCAGGCCGTCCCGAGCGCGACTTCGAACAGTATGTTACCAATTGCGCTCTGACGCTCGAATTTCGCGGCGTCGCTGGAGCGAAAGTCAGCAGCAACACCCGGACGATGTGCCTGCGGCTTGAATCGGTGGGCACCTGACCGTGCCATATGAGCAGAACACACAACAATCGCCTGGCAACGGTTTGAGCAGATCTCCGCAGCCATCGCACTCGTAGAAATAGGTGCACGAATCCGTCGGCATCACTTCGGTCTTGGCATGGCCGCAAGTCGGGCACGTGAGCGTGGAGGACAGTTCAATGGCTGCTTGCGTGGACATTTGGCCGGTCCGGGTCGCTTGACGGAAGGGTCACACGTTCTCACGATGTGTCTTCAAACTGGCGTACCACTGGCCGGAAAGAAGAAAACGCCAGTAGTTGCAGAATTGCTCTGCATAGAGGC
>NZ_DATBQK010000079.1:0-9281 GCF_036560865.1 Rudaea sp. | reverse complement strand
GCGCGCCCTTAGGGCGTACGCAGAACGGAAGGGCGCATCAGCCGCGAGGGCACTTTTCTCGCCACAGGGTCTTCGCGACTCGATCGCGGGCTTTCTGCGGTTCAACGTCGAAAGTGCGACCGCGAAGGGGTCCGCCAGAGGCTGCCTTCTGGAGTGCGTCGCGCCGCTTGTGAACGACGCTGAGGTTCAGCGGTTCTTGCAGAGCACGATCGCGGGCGGCGCGGCGCTGGTGGAGCGCCGTTTCCGGGACGGGATCAGCGCGGGAGACATCCCGCCTGACTTTCCGGTAGCCGTGCGCGCGCGCCAGGTCATCGACCTTGTCCGAGGTCTGACAATGCGTGCGCAGATAGGCACGCCGCGCAAGACGCTCCTCAAAGATGCTGAGGAAGCAGCCGACTTGGTGCTCCTGCCGCGGCGCGTCTGGCGGGTTATCGGAAACAATTCACAGAGGAAATGACCATGACAACTTACATGAGGGGGGCCGGGGCGTTTCGTCGTCTTATGAACAACGTGGTGGCGTGGTCAGAAGCACTGAATTACTCGGGCTTTGACTACACCACGGACCGGATAGCTTTTGTCGAGCGGGAATTAGCAGAAATCAAGGATCGGATGCGTCAATTCGAAGCGTCACGGCATGAGCCGCCAGATGTGCCTCCGATGCGCCGACCCGCTGAGTGAGGGGTTTGGCGATTTGCCCGCGCGCCTAAGTCGCCGCGGACCGTTGAACGTACCCGATACGGCGAGCTTTTACGGCGGCGGCGAACGCTGCTATACCGACTGTCCGGAGTGGGTCGAGAACGACCGTTTGATCAGGTGCACATGATGACGGGCAGTTGCGTGACAAGCGAACAATAAAAAACCGCATCAGAGTGCGGTTTAATGGATGTTGCTGGATGTTGCGGTAATGGAAATGGCGTCCCCAGGGGGATTCGAACCCCCGTTACCGCCGTGAAAGGGCGATGTCCTGGGCCTCTAGACGATGGGGACGCCGGAAACCTTTGAGTGGTGGAGCTAATCGGGATCGAACCGATGACCTCTACAATGCCATTGTAGCGCTCTCCCAGCTGAGCTATAGCCCCACGATGTGATCCGCGAAACGGCCAGGATGCCTCGCGGATGCCCAACGACTCTACCCGTTGCGGCGCCCCAGGCCTTTAAAAGGCACGGAGCCGTCAATTATAACTTGTCTTGCCAGAGGGTGAAACCCCTCCATTTCAATGTCGCAACGTCTTTTTCGGCACGGCTCAGGCGCTCTTGCCCTTGGCGAGCAAGAGCCAAGTGTCGACGACCGTGTCGGGATTGAGCGAAATCGATTCGATACCCTGATCGAGCAGCCATTGCGCGAGGTCGGGATGATCCGACGGACCCTGGCCGCAGATGCCGACGTACTTGCCTTTGGCTTTGGCCGTCTTTATGGCCATACTCAGGAGTTTTTTCACCGCCGCATCGCGTTCGTCGAACAGGTGAGCGACGATGCTCGAATCGCGATCGAGGCCGAGGGTCAGCTGGGTCAGGTCGTTCGAGCCGATCGAGAAGCCATCGAAGATATCGAGGAATTCGTCGGCGAGCAGGGCGTTCGACGGCAGCTCGCACATCATGATGATCTTGAGGCCCGGCTCTTCACCAGTACGTTGGCCTTGCTTGAGTCCATTTTCGGCGAGCACCTCGACGACCTTGCGGCCTTCGTCGAGCGTGCGCACGAACGGGATCATGACCCACGCGTTGGTCAGACCCATTTCCTCGCGCACCTTTTTCATCGCACGGCATTCGAGCGCAAAAGCCGGCTTGAAACTCGGATCGACGTAGCGGCTCGCGCCGCGGAAACCGATCATCGGGTTTTCCTCATGCGGCTCGTAGCGTTTGCCGCCGATCAGGTTGGCGTACTCGTTCGACTTGAAATCCGATAGACGCACGATGACCGGATTGGGTGCGAACGCAGCGGTGATCGTGGCGATGCCTTCAGCGAGGCGGTCGACGTAAAACTGCACCGGGTCGCCGCTATAGCCGGCGATCTTCTCGTCGATCTTGCGCCGGGTTTCCGCATCCTGGGCTGAGTAGTCGAGCAGGGCTTTCGGATGAATGCCGATATGACTGGCGATGATCATTTCCAGGCGGGCGAGGCCGACGCCAGCGTTCGGCAGCATGGCGAAATCGAACGCTCGCTCGGGATTGGCCACATTCATCATGATCTTGAGCGGCGCCGGCGGCATGTGGGTCAGATCGGCCGTGACCTTCTCGAATTCGAGAATGCCCTTGTAGATCGTGCCGGTGTCGCCCTCGGCGCAGGACACGGTGACCTCGGCGCCGTCCGGAATCGCTTCAAGGCCGTTACCGGTGCCGACGACGGCAGGAACGCCAAGCTCGCGCGCGATGATCGCCGCGTGGCAGGTGCGTCCGCCGCGATTGGTGACGATCGCCGACGCGCGTTTCATCACGGGTTCCCAATCGGGGTCGGTCATGTCGGCGACCAGCACGTCGCCGGCTTCGACGCGGCTCATGTCCTTGATCGAACGAATTACGCGCGCCTTGCCGGCGCCGATCTTCTGCCCGATCGCGCGACCTTCGGCGAGCACATCACCGCGGCTGCGCAGGTGGTAGCGCTCGATCTGCGTCGCGCGCACGCGCGACTTCACTGTCTCCGGGCGCGCCTGCACAATGTATACTTTTCCGGTATTGCCGTCCTTGGCCCATTCGATGTCCATCGGGCGGCCATAGTGCTGTTCGATGACCAGCGACTGCTTCGCCAGTTCGTGCACATCGTCGTCGCTGATGCTGAATGCGTTGCGCTCCTTGGCCGCGACTTCCTCGATGCGCACGCGCTCGCCGGGCTTGCTCGAATAGACCATGCGCTGCTGCTTGGCGCCGATCTGGCGGCGCAGGATCGCGGGCTTGCCCGCGCGCAGCGTCGGCTTGTAGACATAGAACTCGTCGGGATTCACCGCGCCTTGCACGACCATTTCGCCGAGGCCGTAACTGGCGGTGACGAACACCACGTCGCGGAATCCAGACTCTGTATCGAGGGTAAACAGCACGCCGGAGGCGCCGACATCCGAGCGAACCATCAATTGCACGCCGGCAGAAAGGAATACGTCTTCGTGCGCGTAGCCGTGGTGCACGCGATAGGCGATCGCGCGATCGTTGTACAGCGAGGCGAATACCTCCTTGACCTTGTGGATCACATCGTCCGCGCCACTGACGTTGAGAAAAGTTTCCTGCTGACCGGCGAACGAGGCGTCGGGCAGATCTTCCGCAGTCGCTGACGAACGCACCGCGACGGCGATGTTCTCCGCTCCACTGTCCTTGCACAACTTGGCATAAGCGGCGCGCACCGCCGCGTCGAAGTCGGCAATCAGTGGCGTATCGATGATCCACTGGCGGATCTCACCGCCGGCCTTGGTCAGCGTGTCGACATCGTCGACATCGAGTGTCGAGAGTCGATCCTGGATACGTTTGGCGAGGCCGCTTTGTGCAATGAATTGCTGGAACGCCGACGCGGTCGTCGCGAACCCGCCCGGCACGGACACGCCGAGCTGGGCGAGATTGCCGATCATTTCGCCCAGCGAGGCGTTTTTTCCGCCGACCTTGCCCAGATCGGACAGGCACAGCTGATCGAGCCACAGAACCAAATCGCTCAAGAAGTTTCTCCGGATGCTACGGGGAAGGGCAGGTGTTGCGGGGCACGCCAATTTTCGGGCTTTACGCTACGCGAAACAAGCTTGATTTCTGCGCACGTGCGGCTTCGCTTACACTGGATTCTCCGTCGCCGGTCGTGCATCCATGTCCAGAAGCGTTTTCTATGTGTCCGATGGTACCGGTATCACCGCCGAAACGATCGGCCACTCGGTGCTGACCCAGTTCGAAGGCGTCGTTTTCGACACGTTCCGCATTCCGTTCGTCGATACCGAAGAGAAAGCACGCGCAGCCGCGGAGCGTGTGCGCAATACGCACACAACGACCGGCGCGCGACCGATCCTGGTGAACTCGGTGATCGATCCGGCCATCAGCGAAATCCTGATGACGAGCGGGGCGCTCATGCTGGATATATTCGCGCCGTTCATCGCGCCGCTGGAAAGCGAACTCGGCATGAAGCGCTCGCGCAGCGTGGGCCGCGCGCACGGGATGACCAATTTCGCCGAGTATGAGGCGCGCATCAACGCGACCAACTATGCGCTGACGCACGACGACGGTCTCGACGTGAACTATGCCGACGCCGAAGTGATCCTGGTCGGCGTCTCGCGCGTGGGCAAGACGCCGACCTGTCTGTACATGGCGCTGCATTACGGCGTGCGCGCCGCCAATTACCCGCTGACCGAGGACGATCTCGACAAGCTGGAAATTCCGCCGCGCCTGCGCCCGTACAAATCGCGTTTGTTCGGTCTGGATATCGATGCGCAGCGTCTCGCCCAGGTGCGCGAAGCGCGCAAGCCGGGCAGCCGCTACGCGAAGATCGAGCAATGTCGCCACGAACTTGCGCTGTCCGACAAATTATTCAAGCGCGAAAATATTCCAGTGCAGAACACCACGCACACGTCGATCGAGGAAATCGCGAGCAAGATTCTCGCCTGGCTGGGCATCGAGAAGCATATGTTCTAACGATGTTTCGCGCGGGGCTGCGATCCTGCGACTCAGGGTCCGCGCGGAAGTGACAATCGACGCGCGTGCAGGTTGACCAACTTACTCGCTGTCGCACGCACTGCGCAAGTCTGGCGGCACGACGGCGCGATGCTTATGATGCGCGCATGTCGCTCGCGATCGAAAAGCCCATCGCTGCACTGCCTGGCAGGTTCGCTTACCTGATGGGTTTGTACGCGGAGAATTACCATCGCCTCGCGCGTCTGTTCGCGCCGCAGGCGCTCGGCGTCGGCAGCTACGTGTCCACCGTCGACGACGGATTGGATGTACGCCTCGACGTAATCGAACGCCATGCCTACACGCTGGAACTGAAACTGACCTATTGCATGACCGATCGCGATACCGGCGTCACGTCGCCGTCGGCGTGGCTGCGCATGTACAGCGACGCGCATGTCGCCGAGGTCTCCCACTGCCATGCCGGCAAGCACCTGTGGCACGCGCTGGGCCCGTTCCCACCGACGAAAACCTTGTTCGCGCATCGCATGCGCATGGCGAGTTTCCTCAATCGCTGGCTCGAATATCTGGCCGAGCAGGGCCACTCGCGCGGCACCTTGATCGCGGAACGAGAACTTACCGTCGCGACGAAGTAATTGTTTCGGGCGAAACTTGGCGAATCGCCCGTGCTGGAGGAACCCATGCAGACGCTTGTCACACGACCGATCTGGGCCGCGCTCGGCGCGCATTGGCGGCAACTGGCCGCCACGCATTTGCGTGAATTCTTTGCCGCCGATGCGCAGCGCGGGGAAAAGTACACTCTGGAGGCGGCGGGCTGGTATCTGGACTACTCCAAGCAGCGCATCGACGATGAGGCGTTGAAGCTATTGCTACAGCTGGCCGATGACTGCGCTGTTGCCGGGCGCATTGCCGCCATGTGGAATGGCGAAAAAATAAACCTCACGGAAAAACGCGCGGTGCTGCATGTCGCGCTGCGCGCCAGCAAGGATCAGCGCATCGAAGTCGACGGTCGCAATGTCGTGCCCGACGTGTACGGCGTGCTCGAACGCATGGCGGCATTCGCCGCGCGCGTGCGCAGCGGCGAGTGGAAGGGGCACACCGGCAAGCGCATCCGCAATATCGTCAATATCGGTATTGGCGGCTCCGACCTCGGCCCCGTGATGGCGCACGAAGCGCTGCGCGCCTACAGCCAGCGCGACCTGGATTGTCGTTTCGTTTCCAACGTCGATGGCACCGATTTCGACGAGGCCACGCGAGATCTGGCCGCGGATGAAACCCTGTTCATCGTCGCCTCGAAAACCTTCACCACGCAGGAGACGATGACGAATGCGCACACTGCGCGCAGTTGGCTGCTGAAGTCGCTGGTCGACGAGGCTGCGGTGGAGAAGCACTTCGTGGCCGTATCGACCAACGCGGCCGAGGTCGCCAAGTTCGGCATCGACACCGCGAACATGTTCGGCTTCTGGGATTGGGTCGGCGGGCGCTATTCGATGGATTCGGCGATCGGCCTGTCGACGATGATTGCGATCGGCCCGGAAAATTTCCGCGCACTGCTCGACGGCTTCCACGCGATGGACGAGCATTTCCGCAGCGCGCCGTTCGCGCAGAACATGCCGGTACTGATGGCGCTGCTCGGCATCTGGAACACGAATTTCCTCGGTGCGCACACCCAGGCCGTGCTGCCGTATGCGCAGTATCTCAAGCGCTTTCCTGCCTATCTGCAACAGTTGACGATGGAGAGCAACGGCAAGTCGGTCACCTTGGACGGCGCGCGCGTCGAGTACGAAACCGCGGCGATCTGGTGGGGCGAGCCCGGCACCAATGGCCAGCATTCCTTCTATCAGCTTCTGCATCAGGGTACGAGATTAATCCCCTGTGATTTCATAGGTTTCTGTGAATCTCTTAATGTGCTTATGGATCAGCATGACTTGCTTATGGCCAATCTGTTCGCGCAAAGCGAAGCGCTCGCGTTCGGCAAGACCGCAAGCCAAGTGCGCGCGGAAGGCACGCCCGAATGGCTGTTGCCGCATCGCTGCTTCGACGGCAATCGGCCGAGCAACACGCTGCTCGCGCAACGCCTGACCCCGCACGCACTCGGCGCGCTGGTCGCGCTGTACGAGCACATCACCTTCGTACAAGGCGTGATCTGGAATATCGATTCGTTCGATCAGTGGGGTGTGGAACTTGGCAAGGAACTCGCCAAGCGTACGGTCGCTGAAATAACCGCCAGCGCCGAACCGGCGCTCGCGCACGACAGTTCGACGAATACCCTGATCCGGCGCTACCGCCAGCAGCGCCATTGAGCTCGCGGATTTTTGTGACCCGATTCACGGCATGCGCGTGCATGGCGCTCTGGTGTGGGCGATGCAGGCAGGGCTAGAATGGGTCAACGCTAACCGGTGTGGGGAGAACACGATGAAGAAGCAGTTGTTGGCAATCGCTTGTGCGGTGGTCGGTCTCGGGATCGCGGGCGCTGCGATGGCGGCAGGAGACGGGCGTCCCGCATTGGGCGTTACGGAATTCACCAACCAATCCGGTGCGGCTTGGTGGCGCGGCGGCGTAGGCTGGGAGCTGTCGGGGATGTTGTCGAACGAGTTGGCCTCGAACGGCGACTTTCGTATAGTCGAGCGCAACAAGCTGCAAAGCGTGCTCGAAGAGCAGAATCTCGCGGTTTCCGGCCGCGTGGCCCCGGGGACGGGCGCAAAGATCGGCAAGCTGACCGGTGCGCAGTACCTCGTCACCGGTACGGTCTCCGCGTATGAGGAAAATACATCGAGTACCGGCGGCGGCCTGAGCTTTCACGGCATCGGCCTCGGCGGCAAGTCTGCCGAAGCCTACCTCGCGGTGGATATCCGTGTGATCAACACGACCACGGGCGATATCGACTTTGCGCGCACGGTCGAAGGGCGCAGCAAGAGCAGCGGCATGTCGGTGGGCGTGTATCGCGGCGGTTTCGGCGGTTCCCTCGCGCACGAGGAAAACACCCCGGCGGGCAAGGCCATTCGCGCCGCGCTGGTTGAGATTTCCGACTATCTGGACTGCGTGATGGTCAAGCGCGACGGCTGCGAAAACGAATACCGCGCCAAGGAGCAGAAGCGTCGCGAGGGTGACAAGAAAGCGCTCAAGCTCGACTGAGTGTTCCTACCGCCAGAAACGCCTTGCAATGCGCTGATGCGATGCCGGTATGGCATCGCGTCGCCGGCAAATCACACTGAATTTACTGCGGCCGCGGCTTGAACGGCCGCTTCGGCTTGCCGGCTGGGCGATTATTGCCCGAGGGCAAACGATTGCCGATATCGTCGCGTGGCAGTTCTTCCTCGCGACCGCGAAACGGGCGCGGTTGGCCCTGTGCGCTGTTACCCGCGTAGCCGCCGCCGGGTGAATTGAAGCTGCGCGCCGGACGATTGTCCTGCCCCGGCCGCCGTTCGCCGCGTGGCGCGGAATTGGGCGCCGCATTATTGCCCGCTGGCCGCGGGCCACCCGGACGTTTGTTGCGCGGCGGTGGCCGGCCACTGCGTGCGGCGTCTCCCGCGAACCAGGTGCGCTGTGGCGGCGGCTGAAAGATTCCGTTTTGCTCACTCAGGGCATGCCCCGGCTTGCTGCCGCGCGGTTTGCCGCGACCGGGCGCGCGCGCACCAGGCTGTCTCGCGTTCAAGCCTTGGCCGCCGCTGCGTGGCGGCTTCTTGCCACTATGTTTGCGTTTGGCGCCGGGTCGGAACGGCGTGTCTTCGCGGATGCGATCGAACGCGCGCAGTTCTCGCGCCTCGTCCTGCGTGCCGCCGTTCCAGGCCTGCTGCGAGTTCGGCGCAGGGCGAAATTCGTTGGACGGTTTTGCGCGGCGCTGGTTGATCACCGGCTGCAAAGTCAGCACCGGCTCCGGATCGGCCGCGCCGACCAGAGTCCGCAGCGCCTTGACCAGGTCCGGATTCAGGGTTTCGCTTTGTCCGCGCAGCAGACCTCGCGGCAGTTCGATGTTGCCGTAGCGGATGCGCTTCAAGCGACTGACCATCAGGCCCTGCGATTCCCACATGCGTCGCACTTCGCGATTGCGGCCTTCGCGTATCACCACGCGGAACCAGGAGTGACTGTCGCCGCGGCTGATGATGGCGAGTTCGTCGAAGCGCGCCGTACCGTCTTCGAGATCGATGCCGCTTTTCAGTTTCTCCAGCGTTTCATCGGGCACTTCGCCGTGCACACGGCAGATGTATTCGCGTTCGATTTCGGTGCTCGGGTGCATCAGCGCATGCGCGAGCGCGCCGTCGGTGGTCAGCAGGAGCAGGCCGGTGGTGTTGATATCCAGACGACCGACCGAAATCCAGCGCGCGCCCTTCAACTGCGGCAACTGCTCGAAAATCGTCGGACGGCCTTCCGGATCCTCGCGTGTCGCGACCACGCCTTCGGGTTTGTTGTAGATCAGCACCTGGGCGTGTTCGGTGCTGTCGTTGACAACGACGAAAAGCTTGTTGTCCAGTTCGACGCGGTCGCCGGAGCGCACGCTCGATCCGAGTTCGGCGACCTTGCCGCCGACGCGGATTTCGCCGGCCTGGATGCGCTGTTCGAGCATGCGCCGCGAGCCGAGGCCCGCGTTGGCAAGCACCTTGTGCAAACGATCCTCGAAACTCGCCGCGCCGTCCGGCGCATCGCCGTTCGCGGTGCGTTTGAGGCTGAGCAGGGTGCGCGATGTGGGCGCGTTC
>NZ_DATBQK010000078.1:0-9405 GCF_036560865.1 Rudaea sp. | reverse complement strand
CTGCTCACGGCCGCAGACCCGCGCACCAGGCGTGTGTTTACATCGCTGCCGTTGTATCGCTGGTGGCGCAGGCTGCTCAATCCGCTCACTTGCTTTGTTGGCACTACGGTTTCCGAATATGCGCTTTTCCCGCCAGCCGATGAGTCCGCAGCCATCACGGCGGATACGCTGGTAGATCAACTCATGGTGGACTATTCAGGGTGTTACCCTTTCCTGATCGTCAAGGACATGCCTCATCAGTCCCCGCTCCTCGACGCAACGGCCAACGCGTACGCACAAAGGGTTGCCGCTGCTTGCGCGCACGCGGGATTCCTGCTGCTTGAAGGTCAGGCGTTGGCTTATGTACCGATCGATTTCAACTCGACCGACGACTACCTGGCACGGTTGTCTGCCGGACGCCGCAAGGACATCCGCCGCAAGCTGCGTGCCGCAGCGGCGCTTCATGTCGAGACAGTGCCTGCAGGCGACGCGCGCTTTGCCGATGCCGCGGTGCGCGCAGAATTTTATGCGCTTTATCTCAATGTATACAATCAAAGCGAACTGCAATTCGATTTGCTGTCACCTGCTTTTTTCGACGCGGTGCTGCGCGACGGTACAAGCGGCGGTATCGTTTTCATCTACCACCATGAAGGCCGCATGATCGGCTTCAATCTGTGCTACGTGACACACGGCAACCTCGTGGATAAATACGTCGGTTTCGCCTATCCGCAAGCGCGAGAACAGAGCCTGTACTTCGTCAGCTGGATGCACAACCTAGAATACGCGCGGGCGCGGGGGTTGCGGCACTATATCGCCGGCTGGACCGATCCGGAGATCAAAGCGTACCTCGGTGCGAAATTCACCTTTACGCGCCACGCCGTATACGTACGCAACCGCTTCCTGCGGGCCGTCGTGCGGTTTTTCGCCCCGCGCTTCGAACGCGATCGCGCATGGCAGGAAGCAAACACCAATGCGCCATCGAACCATCGTCCTTGATTTCGATCGATCCGTCGGCGAGTTGCCCGATGCGATCACCGTCGACCTCGCCGATTGGCAGGAGGAAATCCGTTTCGGCTGCTCGATTCGGCGATTGGACACATTGGCACGCAAGCTCGATGCGACACTGCCCGATGACCACGGCACGGTGCTCACCGGCAGCGGCGATTTTCATCACCTGACGTATCCGCTGGTACGCCGAGTGGGCACCCGCGCATCGGACCGATCATTCCAGGTCGTTGTTTTCGACAATCACCCTGACAATATGCGCTTCCCGTTCGGCATTCACTGCGGCTCGTGGGTGCGCCGTGTCGCAGCCCTGCCCTTCGTCAGCCACGTGCATGTACTCGGTATTACATCGTCGGATGTCAGCGCGTTGCACGCGTGGGAAAACTATCTTGCGCCGCTGCGCGCCGGGAAGCTCACGAACTGGTGCATGGATGTCGATATTCGCTGGGCCGCACGATTTGGGCTGGCGGACGCGTTCAAGGTGTTTCCTTCGTCTGCACAATTGATCGATCGGTTTGTCGAGGTGCTGGCGCAATCGCCGCAACCGACCTACCTGTCGATCGACAAGGACGTGCTCGATGTCGGCGTCGCACGTACCAATTGGGATCAAGGCCGTTTGCTTGAGGCCGACTTGAACGCCGTTATCGATGCGCTTGCCGGTCGTCTTGTCGGCAGCGATATCACCGGCGAGGTCTCCGTCTACGAGTACCGCACGCGCTGGAAGCGCTGGCTCAGCAAAGCCGATGGCCAGCAACCCATAGCGCAATCCGATCTGCTCAGTTGGCAGGATCAACAACACGCGCTCAATCGCCGGCTGCTGGCCAGGATCAACGCGAACCAGCAGTGACTTCTTCGAGGACGCGGCAAATATGCGCGAAGCGCTCGTCGTCCAGCCAGGGGCTGTTGGAAATTGTCAGCGTGCGGGCGGCAAACACGCGCGCGTTCGGAACGTCGGCACGAGGAACGATCGAGGCGAGATAAGGATAGTCCGGTAGCGCATGGATAAACAGGCGGCTCACGCCAAGACTCGTGCTCCATAACCGCGCAAGCGCCGCATCCCGCATGCCTTGATCGCTCATCGCCAGCAGCAGGAACGGCCAGGTTCCCTGCGCGTTGTCACCATCGCGCAGCACTTTCACGCCGGGAATCTGCGCCAGACGCGTTATGCGTTGCTGCGCGCGCGTCGCTAGTTCGTACTGAAAGTCCGACAAACGCGAAAACGCCCGCGCACCGACTCCCTGGCGCCAGGCGCCGACAAGATGCAATGGAATGGAGAGCGAAAAATCGTCGCCGACTGCCGCGGTCAAGGCACCGGCGTTCAGCGCCCGGCGCCGCGGCCATCCGTAGGCGAGCCACAAGCCGCGAGGTCGATACAGCAGATGGTAACCGACCAACTGAGTCGCGCGCCTGAATTCCCATGCGGCACTCGCGGCGACGAGTTCGTCATGGCAGCGGCGTAGTTGTACGCGCAGTTCAGGGTCGCGTGCGACGAGCAAACCGCCTTCGTACAGGGTCAATCCTTTGCCTGCGGCGAGACTGAAAAATCCGATATCGCCCGTGATGCCGACTGACGCTGTGCCGCTGCGCGCGCCGAGCGCTTGCGCGGCGTCTTCAATCACGAATGCGCCGACGCGCCGCGCACACGCCAAGGCGACGTCCACATTGGCGACGCGGCCGGCGAGGTGGGTCGGGATAATCGCCAATGTGTCGTTGTCGCAAGCGGCCGCGAGGGCGGCGGAATCCATGTCGAAATGATCGGGCGCGAGGTCGCACAACCGAACTTTGAGGCCGCAATGCGCAATCGCAATGGCGACAAGTGGACAAGTATACGCGGGCACCACGACGCTCATTCGGTCGCTGCGCCGGCGCAGCGCGGACAACGCAACGACCAGCGCGGCTGTGCCGGAGCATTCGATCTGGATATCGTCTACGCCGACAAAAACGGCGGCGCGTTCGGCCAGCGAGGGGGTGCTTGACGGAAACAAATCGCGCCACAGCGGAGGCAGGCCCGCAGTCGGTGGAACCTCGAAGATCGGGCTACGCAGCAGGCTCATCCACGCCTTCATGCGGCGGATCGAGGGCAAGACAGATGATGCCCGCGATGATCACGGCGCTGCCCAGGAGCTGTCCGATATCCAAGTGCTCGCCGAAGATCAGCACCGACAGCGCCAATACCGCAACCACTTCCAGATGCGACGCGGCGAACGCCGGACCGACCGGCGCGTGTTTGAGCAAGGTCATCCAGGTGAAAAAGGCACCGAGATACCCAGCGATCGAACCATAGACCCAGGGCGTGCTGAGCACGCGCTGCACCCAGCCGATATCCATCGCCAGCGGTGCGGCGTGCAGCGCGGTGAGCTTGAAGCAGACCTGCGTGAGCGTATCGAACAGCATCAGTGCGAGAAATCCGATGAAATAGAAACGACGCATCGCTCAGCTCACTCCAACGATGGCGACGCCAATAGCGATGAGCAGGCTGCCAGCGATGCGCAGCGGCGTGAACTTCTCCGCGAACACCCAGCGTCCAGCCAGCATCACCGCCACAATATTGATCGACCCCAGCAGCACACCTCGCGACAACGGCACCAACGACAGAAATGCCAGCCAGACCACGAATTCGGCGACGAAGCAGGTCACCCCGATCCAGATCCACGGCCGTCGCGCCATATTGCGCCAGCGCGCGAGGCCATCGCCACAATCGGTCTGCGCCGCCGCGGCCTTGAACGCCAAGTGTCCGCCAGTATCGAGGAGGAGGTTGAGCATCCAGAAGGTGATGATGAGGATCGACATGCGCGGCGTACGTCCAAGGCAAGGCCATAAAGCTGAAGAAAGTATGCGGGACGGGATCAATCCAGTCGAGTTTGCGGCAGTGGAAAATAAGCTTCGCCGACGCGTCAAGCTGCGGAAGTTCGCGCTCCGGGATCGGCTGTCGCCGGGCGCTCGAACATGTGCAGATCCAGATGACTTACCGGGATCGGCGCATGGTCCGGCCCGAACGCGACCTCGCCCAACCTCCAACCCGCCGGCCGACGGAACGCGCCCCAGAAGCGCCGCAACGCCCCCCATTGCATCGCCACGAGTCCGCGCCCGTTGTCGGCATCGACCGCAGGATCACCAACGCCGGTCGGCAGGATCGGTTGACCGAACAGGGCGGTGCCGAACAGGCTGTCCCAGATCGACAACACCTGGCCGAAGTTGCAGTTATGCAAATTGGGGCGCTGCGGATTGACGCGCATGTGGTGTAATCGGTGGAAGCGCGGATCGACGAAACATTTCTCCACGTAGCGGCCAAATCCCAGCCGCGTATTGGTATGTGAAAGGTTCTGCACCAATTCGCTGAGCAGCTCCAGCAGTGCGAACTGTGCTGCATCCACTCCCATCACCAGGCCGGCCGTAGCGAGAATGATCGACTGCAGCATGCCATCCAGATAGCTGCCGCGATCGTTCGTCCAGCAACTCATCTGACGCTGGCTGTGATGCATGCTGTGCAGGGCCCACCACCACGGGATCGCGTGCTGGGCGCGATGCATCCAGTAATAAGTCAGATCGTAGACAACGTAGTAGATCGCGAACGAAAGATAAGGATGCGAATCCAGCTGCGGCACCCAGTGCAGCAGACCGCCGACCGGTTCGCCGCCAGCGGCGCTATCGACGATGCCGAACAAGTTTGCGAACGGCGTCAATACGAGGAAGGCGAACAACGGATTCAGGCCGAGCAACATCAGCAGCGTATACAGCCGATCGATTCGGGTCAGGCGTCGATCGGCCCATTTCTCGGCCGGCGCGAACGTTTCCAGCGGACGGAAGATCAGCAAGATAATGCCGATCTGTATCAGCGCGATCAGCCCGGCTTCGGCGATGTCATTCGGATTGCCAACGACGCCCTGAATATGCAGAAACGACAACGTCGGTGCCACCACGTGCCCGCTCAGCCAGGCGATGCCATGGGGCCACCATTCAGTCACATCGAACATCAAAGCTACTTCGAAGAATCAATGCCACTCATAGCCTGCAGCACTGCTGCGAGGCAATCTTGTCCACGCGCAAAACGCGGGCTTGGCATGGATTGTACGACTCGCCAACTGCGCAGGTCGATCGGCCGGCCTTCTAGGGCTTGCCGAGAAAATCCTGCTTGCCAAGCTCCACGCCATTGTGCCGCAGAATCGCGTAGATCGTGGTCGCGTGGAAATAGAAATTCGGCAACACAAAATGCAGCAGGTAATCCAGCCCCTTGAAGCGCAATTCGCCCGTGCGCATGTTCAGGACGATATCGCGATCTTCGCTGCCTGCGTACTTCGCCGCGTCGATGCCGTTGATGAAATCCAGGGTCTTGCCGATGCGCGCGCGCAAATCCGCGAAGCTCGTCTCGGTGTCCGGGTGTGAAGGAATTTCCGTACCACTCAAGCGCGCCGCTGCGCCTTTCACCGAATCGCAGGCGATCTGCACCTGACGCGTCAGCGCAAACATGTCGGGCGCCAGCCGTGAATTGAGCAGCACTGCCGGTTCGATTTTTTTCTGCGCCACGAACGCCTCGGCCTTGTCGAACAACACAAGCACATTGCCAAGCATGCGATTGACGGTCGGAACCAGTACGTTGTACATCGAGATTTGCATGATGTCTCCTGAGAAATCGGGAATCGGAACGGGCAATCTGGTACAGACGATGGCAAACCGCCAGCAAAAGTCTGCAAGCCCGATCTCATGTGGGGGTATGGCCCCCAAGTCTCAAGCGCAGAGACGAACCCAGGTTCCAATCGACAGACTTCCCGCATTGTTCACCATTCGAAATGGTCAGCGATTGCTTTCGCAGCGATTACTACGTAAATTAGTAGTATGAACATACTCACCGACCGTCAGCAGGCCATCCTCGATTTCATCGAAGCCCATCTCGCGCGCGAGGGCCTGCCGCCCACGCATGAGGACATCGCCCTGGCCTTCGGTTTCAGCCAGCCGCGTGCGGCGGGATTCCATCTGCGGGCGCTGGCGCAGAAAGGCGCGATCGCCTTGCAGCCGGGCAAGGCGCGCGGCATCCGCGTCCTGCGCCCCGCACCGGCACCGGCGGCGATCTGGAATTTGCCATTGGTCGGCCGCGTCGCCGCCGGTCAGCCGATCGAAGCGGATGCGCATATCGAACGCGAGATTGCAGTCGACCGTCATCTGTTCTCGCCGCGCCCGCATTACCTGCTGCGCGTGCACGGCATGAGCATGCGCGATGCGGGCATCCTCGACCGCGATCTGATCGCCGTGCACCGCACGCCTGAAGCCGGCAATGGCCAGATCGTGGTCGCACGCATCGAAGGCGAGATCACCGTAAAGAGACTGCACCGCAGCCGAAAGCAGATCGTGCTGCTGCCGGAAAATCCCGACTTCGAGCCGATCGAGGTCGATCCGAAGACCGGCGATTTTGCGATCGAAGGCCTGTATGTCGGCGTGATCCGATTGCCCTGAGCCATGCCGCAACTGGCCGTTATCGAAAACATGCTGCGCGATCCGCGCATCTGGCGCGGCCGTGTCGTCGAGCAACAGGTGCCGTCGGCATCGACCGGCCATGCCGCGCTCGATGCGCTGCTGCCGCATCGCGGCTGGACGCTGGGCACGCTCAGCGAAGTGCTGTTCGATGCGGACGGCACCGGCGAACTCGAACTCGTCCTGCCGGTGCTGGCCGAATTGACCCGGCAACGGCGGCATGTCGTCATCGTCGCCGCGCCGTATGTGCTTTATGCACCGGCGCTGCGTGCGCACGATGTGCAACTTGAGTATCTGCATTGCATCGAGGCGAACGAGAACGAAGCGCTCTGGGCTGCCGAGCAATGCCTGCGCTCCGGCATTTGTGCAGCCGTGCTGTGTTGGCCACGTCAGGCGCACGAACGCAGTCTGCGCCGCCTGCAGGTCGCGGCGGAAACCGGTCAGGCACTCGGCTTCGCCTTTCGTCCGGCACGCGCGGCGACGAATCCATCGCCGGCCGCGACACGCATTCGCCTGCCACTGCGCAGCGACGGTACACAAATCGAGGTGATCAAATGCCGTGGCGGCATGGTGCCCACGCGCTCGATTGCGTTTCGCGCATCCGCCACGCCGGCGTGGTGAGGATGGAACCTATCTCAAAACGTAGCGAGCGAAGACAGGTCGTGTGTCGCCGGAGCGCAGGAACCGGAGTTTACATAAGGGTAAATGAGGATTCCGAGCACCGCCGGCGCACGAGATGTCGAGCGCAGTAGTTTTGAGAGAGGTTCCAAGCACATGTTGTGGGCCGCCCTGCTTTTGCCACGCCTCGCATTCGATGCGCTGTTGCGTCAGCGCGATACCGACGTCGATGTGAATACCACGGCTCTGATCTCGCGCGATCAGGCGCGGCCGCTCATCGTCGATGCCGCGCCGCGTGCGCTCGCGGCCGGCGTGCGACGTGGTCAATCGCTGGCCGCGGCGCAGGCCCTGTTCCCGACGCTGCGTCCGCTGCCGCACGATCCCGCGCAAGCACTGGCTCTGCGTGAACTGATCGCCAGTTGGGCTTATGGCTACAGTTCGCAAGTCAGCTTGCGCGAAGCCGATACGGTCCTGATCGAGATCGGCGGCAGCCTTTCGCTGTTCGGCCCCTGGCCGCTGCTGGAACGCCGCTGGCGCACCGATCTCGCCGAACTCGGTGTCACCCATCGGCTTGCCGCCGCGCCCACCGCGCTCGGCGCGCTCGCCCTCGCGCGCTCGCAGGACGGCACGATGATTCCGCAACTGCCGGTACTGCATACCGCACTCGCGGGATTGCGCATCGGCCATTGCCAGTTCGATGCAGCGACGGTCGAAGCGCTGCAAGGCATGGGTCTGCGCCATCTGCGCGATGTATTCCATCTGCCACGTGCGGGCTTGATCCGCCGCTTCGGCGCAGGGTTCGTCGATTATCTCGATCGGTTGCGCGGCGATCTGCCCGATCTGCCGCCCCTGTACCGGCCACCCGATCTTTTCCATGCGCGCATGGAATTCGATCACGAAATCGAGTCGAGCGAAGCGCTGCGTTTTCCGCTGCGCCGCCTGATTGGCGATTTGTGTACTTTTTTACACAGCCGCGACGGCGGCGTGCAGCAGTTCGATCTGCTGCTCGAACACGATCCGCTGCAATTCAAGCAGTTGGCGCCGACGTGTTTGCGCATCGGCACGCAGACACCGCAACGCGATCCGATCACCCTGTTCGACCTGTGCCTGCTGCGCCTGCAGGCAAGCACTATTCCCGCGCCGGTGCGCGCCTTGTGCCTGCGCGCCGAGGAACTGCCGCCCTTCGTACCCGCGGCGCGTGACTTGTTCGATGCACGCAATGGCACGCAACTCGACTGGCCGCAACTGGCCGACCGCTTGCGCAGCCGTCTCGGCGACGAAGCCGTGTACCGCATCGAGGCACGCGACGATCCGCGTCCCGAGCATGCCTGGAGCAAGCGGCGCAGCGTGCGTGAAGCGACCGCGCAATACCACGCACTGCGCCGGCCCGGAGCGCGCCCGACCTGGCTATTGCGCCGGCCGTTGCCGTTACGCGGCGAGCCCGGGCGCATTCTTGCCGGCCCCGAACGCATCGAAAGCGGCTGGTGGGACGGCGGCGATCTGCGCCGCGATTACTACGTGATCGAAACCCGCGAAGGCCAGCGCGCCTGGGCCTTTCGCGGTATCGGCGACGAAGCGCCGTGGCTACTGCACGGCTGGTTCGCATGAACGTGCCCGACTACGCCGAACTGCATTGCCTGTCGAACTTCTCGTTCCAGCGCGGCGCATCGAATGCATGCGAACTATTCGAACGCGCAAAAAAAAATGGCTATAGCGCGCTCGCGATTACCGATGAATGCAGCCTCGCCGGCATCGTGCGCGCGCTCGAGGCTGCGCGCGAGACCGGCGTCGCCTTGATTGTCGGCGCGGAGATGCAACTGCACGATGGACCCAAGCTGGTGCTGCTTGTGGAAAACCTCGCCGGCTATCAATCGCTGTGTGCGCTGATCACCCTGGCACGGCGCGCCGCAGCCAAGGGCAGCTACGCGATGACGTGCGCAGATACTGTCGCGCACACGCACGGCTTGCTCGCCTTGTGGATTCCCGCGACCACGCCGTCGCCGGATGAGGCAAACTGGATAAAGCGGCATTTTCCACAACGCGCATGGTTGGCGGTCGAGCTGCATCGCGACGCGGACGATGCCAGCCAGCTGCGTCGATGGCTCGCCTTCGCCGCCGAGCACGAGCTGCCTGCCGTCGCCGCAGGCGATGTGCATATGCATGTGCGCCGCCGTCGCGCGCTGCAGGACACCCTGACCGCGATTCGTCATCGCACGACAGTGCGCGCCGGTTGCGGTCATCTGTTCGCGAACGGCGAGCGTCACCTGCGCAAACGCGATGCGCTCGCGCAAATCTATCCACGCGAGTTGCTCGATGAAACCCTGCGCATCGCAACGC
>NZ_DATBQK010000077.1:0-4190 GCF_036560865.1 Rudaea sp. | reverse complement strand
CACCTCTCCCTTCGCGAATGCCTGCTCGATCAACATCGCCAACAGGCGCAACACCGTCGTCGTCTTGCCCGTGCCGGGGCCGCCGGTGATCAGCAGGAATCTCGAGCGCACGGCGAGCAAGGCCGCGATGCGCTGTTCGCGGTCGAGTCCGTCCACCGTGGCGGGAAAGTATCGGTTCAGCGCGGTGCGCAAGGCTGCTTCGTCGATTGCCTGCGGAGACGGCGTTGCGAGGCGTGCGCGCAAGGTCTGCGCGACCGTGGTTTCGTAGCGAAAATAGCGACCCAGATAGAGGCGTTGCTGCGCATCCAGCACCAGCGCTGCCGCTGTCGTTGCGTCGCGCGCGACCAAGATCGAAGACGATAAAGCCGCGCGCAACGTGTCGGCATTCGGCAAATCGCGCAGCAACGTCGCACGCGTCTCCGCATCGGCATCCACCTCGTCGGCGACGAAGTCGTGCAGCGCGGCCAAGGGCAGACAACTGTGCCCGCGCTCGCGCGCCGCGCTTACCAGCGCGGCGGCAAGGCCGATCGTCGCTCCGTCGTTTGCCGATTTCTGCGCAAGCAGGCGGCCGAGCGCCGCATCCACCGGCTGCAGCAGGCCCAATGCTTCGAGGCGATCGAGCAGCGTGCTCATGCCGCGATCTCCACGGGTGGCGCAAGCATTTCATCGAGCGCTTCGATCAAGGCTGCGGGCGGCTTGTCCTGATGCACGCCATTCACGCCGCCCCGATCGAGACCGCGCACGAACAGATACAAGGCGCCGCCGATATCGCGCTCATAGTCGTAGGCCGCGCCAAGTCGCATCTTGAGCCAACGGTGCAGCGCGGTGAGGTAGATCAGATATTGCAGATCGTATTCGCCCTCGCGCACCGCGGTGGTGAGGCGCACCGGCGCATAGTCCTGCGCTGCATTGGTTCCCAGCAGATTGGTCTTGTAATCGATCACCCACCAGCGTGCGTCATGCAATACGACCAGATCGAGCACGCCGGTCATCAGTCCCGCGAGGCGATTGCCTTCGAGCGCGAAGTGGCTACGTGCCTGCACATAACCATCGGCCTGCATGCGCGCGAGCCAGGACTGCGCATCGGCGCTGCGCATGGCGAGATGAAACGGCATCTCGGCACGGTGCTCGGTCGGCGCAAGATCGGCCAGGCGCGCGCCCAATGGCAGCGGCGCATTGAGCGTAGCGGCGACCAATTGGACGAAAACTGCGCGGGCTGCGCTCTTGTCATCGATACCGTCGAACGCGTAGCGGTGCAGTATGCGATCGACGAGTTCGCGTTGCGTCGGCGGTGGCGGTGGCGCGTGCCAATCGCGCCATGCGGAAAAATCCACTTTTTCCAGCAGCTCATGGAATGCGGTACCGAAGCGCGTTCCGCGCAATACGGTCGGTACAGTGGGCGCATCAATTGCGGCGGCAGCGACGTTGCGTTCGTCTTCGCCACCGGCGATATCGGTGCTGCCACGCAGCGTTTCGCGCGCGCCCGCGCTCAGGCCCGAAAAACTGTGCGAGCGTCGCCACTCGTGCACGCGTTCGCGGATCTGGCGCGCTGGAGCCAACTTGGTCAGATCAGGCCCAGGCAGACGCTGTGACGTGGGTACGGGCAACGGCGAGCAGGCGATCAGCTCTGGTACCGACGCGGCCAGTTCGGCCAGGCGCGCGGACACGCTTGCCGATGTTGATGATTCCGCTTTGGATGGATCGGTGCCCGCGAGTAGCAGGTTGGCGAACGCAGGCGGCTCACCACGGCCGATTTCTCCCCAGGCCACGTAGCAGCGAACCCGCGCACGCGTGAGCGCAACGTAGAGCAGGCGCAACGCCTCGGCCTGCGCTTCGCCGCGTTCGACGGCCTTGGCTTGTCCATCGTCGCCGACGCCGCAGACATGCACGATGCGCTGCGTGCGCGCAAAGCGCGTATAGCTCGGCACGTTGCGCGGACTGCGCCGCAACGCCGCGAAAGGCAGGAACACGATCGGATATTCCAGGCCCTTGGCCGCATGCACGGTGACGATGTGTACGCGCCCCGCGTCGGATTCCAGACGCAACTGTTCCTCCTCGCGCTCCTTGTCGGCATAGGCGATGCGTTGCTGCAACCAGTCGATCAGGGCACGCGCGCCATCGCGCTCGCGTTCCGCTTCTTGCAGCAGTTCGGCAAGGTGCAGCAGGTTGGTCACGCAGCGTTCGCCATCGGCATGTGCGAGCAGCCTTGCCGCACTTTCCTCGGCGACGATTTCCACCAGGGCGAGCACGCCGTGCTCACGCCAGCGTTCCCGCCACTGCGCAAAGCGGGCCGCCTGTTCATGCCAAGCCGTCGCGTCGCTGCGCAACGCCGCGATCCCGGCCTGCGTGTTGCCGAGCAGACGTGAAGACAGCACGCCGCGCAGACGCGCAGGATCAAAACTGTCGAGCGCGCGCAACAGGTTGAGCAGTTCGCGCGCGGTATCGCTGGCGAACACGCTTGCGCGGCTGACCACGACGCTGGGCACGCCACGCGCGGAGAGCGCGCGCTGCATCACGGTCGCTTCGTCATGCCTGGCGACGAGCACTGCGAGATCTTCGGCGCGTAGCGCTGCGTGCTGGATCGAGCCGTCGTCCTGCTTGCGTCGCAACTGCGCGGCCCCGCCGCGCGCAAGCATGAGCAGATGCACGATTTCCTCGGCGCAGCCGGCGGCCAGCGTGAGCGCGGCATCGGCCTTGCTGGAAGCGGCATCGGCCTGCCAAAAGCACAGCGGCACTGGCGCGACACCCTCGATCAGCAAATCGTCGTCGCGCGCCGTGCCGCCGGGTTGCACCGGCTCGTAGCGGATTTCGCCGCTGTCGAACGCCGCCTCGCCCGCGTCGCGATACAGCCGGTTGAAAGCGCCGATCAGGGCCGGCGTCGAGCGGAAATTGCGATCGAGCGCGTGTCGCGCATCGGCACGCGCGCGCGCATCCAGGTACGCATGTACGTCACTGCCGCGAAAGCGGTAGATCGACTGTTTGGGATCGCCGACCAGCGCCAGCAGACCACGCTGCTCGTAGATGGCGAAGAAGATCTCGAACTGGTGCGCATCGCTATCCTGGCATTCGTCGACCAAGGCCGCTGGAAAGCGTTTCGCCAATGCTTTCGCGGTCGCCGCGCCGTGCGCGCCGCAAACCGATTCATGCAAGCGCGAAATCAGATCGTCGTAGGTGTAGCCGCCCACATCGCGTTGTTGACGTTGCAGGCGACGGTGCAGCTCGTCCGCGCAATCGCGCAGGATCAGCAGGCCGAGTAGGCGCTGGGCGTCATCCGCCCGCTCCAGTTCGGCAACGGTCGTCTGAGCCGCCGCAAAAAAAAGTTGCGGCGGCAATGACCGGCCTTGCTTTCTCTGCTTCGCCTTGATCTCCGCGGACGTGTAGCGCGAAAGGACCTTCCTATCGGGCTGTGCGCCGGAGGCAAATGCTTCGGCCAGGGCGCGCGCTTCGTGCGCAGTCTTTTCTGGCGCATACGAATTCAGTTTGATGTGACCGTCACGCGCATGTTCGATCAGCGCGGTCATTGCCGCAGGACCGTGCTCACGCCAGATCTCGCCGAGTGCACGGAGCGCCGAATCGCCCTGCGCAATCCGTTCGCGCAACAGCTCTGCCGATTCGGCAACGTCCGGTTCGAGGACGCTCTGCGCGTCGCACAATTCCTGCATGAGGTCGACGAAGCCATCGGCCGATTTCGTCACCGTCAACAACGCGTACCAACCCTGCGCATCGGCGCCGGTCGCGCGTTCGCGCCACAAATCGGCCGCGAGGGTGCCGAGCATCGGCTTGATATCGATCAACTTGCCTTCGGCTGCCTGCACACCTGCTCGCCAGGCCTGTTCGCGCAGGGCGCGTTCGCAGAATGCGTGGACCGTGCTGATCTGCGCTTCGTCGAGGCTCAAGGCGGCAAGCCGCAGGCGGCGCAGCAGCAGTTCGCGCGGTTCGCCTTCCTCAAGCGCTTTGGCGATCAGCTTGCGGCAAAAGCTCACTTCCGCTTTCTCGGCGTCGTCCGCCGGCGATTCGGGTTCGGCGGCGATCCGTGTGCACAAGGTCAGGCGTTCACGCAGGCGCTTGCGCAATTCGTCCGCCGCTGCACGCGTGTAAGTGACCACGAGAATGTCGCGCACCTGCAATTTCTTTTCGACGATCAGGCGCGCGTGGATGCCCGCAAGCGCGTACGTCTTGCCCGTGCCGGC
>NZ_DATBQK010000076.1:0-2322 GCF_036560865.1 Rudaea sp. | reverse complement strand
GGCGTGGCGGTCGACGGTCGTTCGGATCAGTACAGTCTGGGCATCCTGTTTTACGAGTTGCTTGCCGGCGCGCAGCCGTTCGCCGGCGATTCGGCACTCGCGATCCTGATGGCGCACCTGACCAAGGAACCGCCGCCGTTGCCGGTCGAGTTTCAGGCGTTTCAGCAGGTGGTCAGCCGGATGCTGGCGAAGGATCGCGAGCAGCGCTATCCGAACCTGAGCGAGTTCGTCGTCGATTTGAAATCACATCTGACGCAAAGCGACACGCTGATGATGCGCTTGCAGTTCGACCCCGAGCAAAGTTACTCGGATCGATTGCACGACATGGGGTTCGGTGCGAGTACGCCTTCGGGCGTGAACTCCGGCGGATTCATGGCGAGAACGCTTGCGATCGGTTCGCGCAAGTCAAGCCCGAAATTGGTCGGCATTCCGGCCAAACCCGCTGCGGCAAATAAAAGACCGCTGTGGCAGTGGCTGGCGGCGGCCGCGGGCGTTCTGGTTCTGGGCTTCGTGTTGTGGACGGCTGTGGGGCGCAAGCACAAGTTGACCCAGGACGAGGCGAATGATCTGGTCTCCTATCGGTTGGGGCTTGCCGAGCAAAGCATCAAGGCGGGACAGCTCATCGCGCCGGCGGAAGGCAGCGCGTTCGAATATCTGCAAAAAGTCCTGCAGGTCGATACCGAAAACAAGCGTGCCAATGAGTTGCTCGATCAGATAGCTCACGATCTCGGTGCGCAGGCGCAGGTGCAACTCGCTGCCGGCAAGGTCGATGAGGCGCTCGAGCTGAGCCTCGAAGGCCTGCTCGTGCGCCCCAACAACGCCGAGGTACGCGCGATCAAGGGCAAGATCGCGGCGGTGCAGAAAGTCGCGCAGCAACAACACCAGATCGCCGACCTGCTGCAGAGCGCGGAATCGGCGCGCATCAGCGGCCGACCCTTCGGCGACAAAAGCGCCTACGCGCTGTTGAGTCAGGCGCGCAACCTTGCACCAGCGAATGCGCAGATACAGCAGCGCATCAAGGCCTTGATCGAAAACGAACTCGCCGAGGCGCAGCGCTCGCTTGGTGCCGGAGATCTGGCCGCGAGCTCGGCCGCGCTGGCCAAGCTCGAACCCTATATCGAGTCCGAACCGGCCTACGTCGAGACCAAATCCAGATTGGCCACGGCGATGGGCAAGCAGCAGACCGACACGGCGATCGCCGCAATCGTCGAGCGCGCCAACGCGCAGTTGCGTTCCGGAAAACTGGTTGCGCCGGGCGGCGACAATGCCTCGGAGTCGCTCGGCGAATTGCGCAAGCTTGCGTCCGACGATCAGCGCACGGGCGAACTGGCGAAACGGCTCGGTCAAACGCTGCTTGCAGAAGCCAAGCGTCAGGATGCGGCCAATCAGCCGACCCTCGCTCTCGACAACGCCGAACTTGCGCTGCAGGCCGACCCCGAAGCGACCGACGCGCAGCTATTCAAGGCGCAGATTGAAAAGCGCCTCGGCCAGCGCGCAACGGATCTGGCGAGCGCGCTGTCTGCGATCCAGCTTGCCCTCAGCGAACAACGCTTCGTGCCACCGGCGGCCAACGATGCGCACACGGCGCTGGAAGCCTTGCTCAAGCTCGATCCGGAAAACGCCAAGGCTAGGGACCTGTTGGCCGATCTGCCCAAGCGCATTTCTGCATCGGCGGCGGCGAGTGCGGCGAAAGACGCGGGCGCCGCAAACGCGCTGGTCGTGGCGGCATTGAAGGTTTATCCGCAGGATGCGGCGCTGACCCGTTTGCAGGCGCAGGTGAGTGCCCAGCTTGGCCGCGAAGTCGCGGCGCGAGAGGCGCAGGAACGGCGTGGTCGCATCGCCACGCTGCTCGCCGCGTCGTCGCCCGACGGCACGCAGTTGCAGAGTGCGGCGAAGGAACTGGATGCCTTGCTGGCGACCAACGACACCAGCGAGGAGACGCTGAAATTGCGCGCGCGCCTGATTGCGGCGATCGGCACGCGCATCCGCAATCCCGACGACCCGGCGGATTTCGATACCACCGCTGCCATCCTCGACAGCGAAAAGAAGGTGCTCTCGGCTGATGCTTCCTACGCGGCTCTCGTTGCCGCGCGGCCCGACTTGCGCGCGAAAGCGGTCGTTGCGGAACAGGCCCGGCTTGAAGCCCAGCGTGGCGAACTGGTATTGAACGCGTTTCCCTGGGCCAACGTGGAATCCGTGCTCGACGCGAACCGCAAAGCCGTCAGCCTGCCGCAGGACGCCATCACGCCGGTCAGACTCACGCTGCCGGCGGGCAGTTACATCATCACGTTCAAACATCCGCAGGCGACGAAACCGGTACAG
>NZ_DATBQK010000075.1:0-15688 GCF_036560865.1 Rudaea sp. | reverse complement strand
CGCGTTACACGCCGCTCCTGCGGCGTGCCCTTCGGGCCGGCTGCGCCGTTCGCTTCGGCATCCTGCCTTCGCAGTCGGCACCTTCTCAGCTGTGCACTCCCTCCGGTCGCCGCCAGCGGGAGAAGGGAATGAAAGCGTCGTATGCAAAGTTATTTGCGGAACAGCACACTTGGCCGCACTTCATTTTTTCTCCGGCTTCTTCACGCGCAAACGCCGCGCCTCCTTCGGGTCGATCTTGAGGCGCCGGTAAAGCTCCACGCGGTCGCCGTCGCGCAGCACCGTCCCCGGTTCGACGATGCGGCCGAACACACCGTAACCCACGGGCGCGGAAACCGCCGGCACCAAGTCGAGGATCCCGGATGCGCGCACCGCATCTTCAACGGTCGAGCCGCCTGCCAGCTCCAACTCGCGCAAAATCTGTCGTTGCGCATCGGCATAGGCGACTTCGACGCGTATCGTTTCAGACATAGATGCGGTCCGCTTCGCGGCAGAACTCGTCGACCATGCGATCGGCCAGCTTCTGGAAGCCCGCACGCAACACCGGACCCATCAGTCCGGAGTAATCGAAATCCAGCGCGAACGCGATCTTGCAGCCCTTCGGGGACGCCGCGACCGAAGGTCGCTCGAACTCACCTTCTCCCGCCTGCGGGAGAAGGTGGTCCGAAGGGCCGGATGAGGGGGGCTTTGCCCTCAGCGCCATGAAGTTCCACTCACCGTTGAGCGCACGGAACGGTCCTTCGACCAGCTGCATGAGGATGCGTTGCGGTGGCTCGAGCGCGTTGCGCGTGGTGAAGCTCTGGGTCAGCCCACCCAGGCGCAGATCGAGACGCGCCGTCAGCGAATTGGCATCGCGCGCGCTCACCTGGGCGCCCGCGCACCAGGCGAAGCGGCGCGGATAGGCCTCGACATCGTTGACGAGGTCGAACATCTGCGACGGGCTGTGGCGCACGATGGCGCTGCGGCGGATCTGGATCATCGGCGTTGCGGGTGAAAAATGTATACAATGTACGATCAGGGACTTGTGCGTCTATTCTAAGGCGCAATATCAACGGCAATGGCAAAAGACAATAAAAAAACGGATTCGACCATCGCGCTGAACAAACGCGCGCGGCACGAGTACCACATTGACGAGCGCTTCGAAGCCGGCGTCGCCCTGCAAGGCTGGGAAGTCAAAAGCCTGCGCGCTGGGCGCATCAACCTCAGCGAGGCCTACGCGATCGTCAGGAACGGCGAGATCTTCCTGTTCGGCGCATCGATCCCGCCGCTGCTCTCGGCGTCCACGCATGTGATCGCCGAAGACCGGCGCACGCGCAAACTGCTGCTCAATCGTGCCGAAATCGACAAGCTGGTCGGCGCGGTCGAACGCAAGGGCTACACCCTCGTGCCCACTGCGATGTACTGGAAGCACAACCGGGTCAAGGTCGAGATCGGCCTGGCCAAGGGCAAACAGGATCACGACAAACGCGCCGCTGAGAAAGAGCGCGACTGGAATCGCGAAAAGCAGCAGACCATGCGTGCGAAGAATCGACTTGCCTGAGCCTCGTTATCTTCGGCTTACCTGAGCCTCGTTATCTCACGCTGTTTTTTGCTCGTCATCCCAGCGAATGCCGGGATCCATTTTGATTTCCCGCCAAAGCAAGAACTGGATCCCAGCCTTCGCTGGAATGACAAACTACCGAACGTTCCCATTCATGAACGGCCACGCTGTTCATCTATCGTTTGAATACAACGCCAGCAACCCCATATACTGAAGCGTAACTTGCGATTTACCCGGGGGCGATCGGCTTCGACGGGGGTAGCGAAATCGCTTGGTGCATGCCGAGGGGGCGACTTTCCTCGTTAATCCAGTAGCAAACTTTAGTTGCCAACGACGACAACTACGCTCTCGCCGCTTAAGGCGTGAACCCCGAACCCGCTTGTGTCCATGCTCGTCGGTGTAGGGTCACTATCATGGAATCGCTGCTGATCGCCGCCAGTCGATCATCGGCTAACTCTTAACCGGCTGGTCCTGCGGTGCGCTTTGCACGCCGTGTTGCCGCAGGATGAGATCAAACGGCGCGCTATGCATGTAGATCCAGGGACGTAGCATCTTCGGACGCGGGTTCGATTCCCGCCGCCTCCACCAAAATGAAAATGGGCCCCTTGCGGGCCCTTTTTCATTTTGGCGAAGGCGGGGGTGATGAGAATCCGTCTTGATTCGCCAGAATCAAGACCGCGGCTCGACGCGGAGGCAGGCCGAAAAATGCTCCTGCATTTTCGCCATTCCCGCCATCCATGGCGGTCAGATGCCGAGAGCGAACATCCATCGCGCAGCGACGGATGGCCCGAAGGGTGAGCGCCATGGATGGCGCGAATAATCCCGCCGCAAAAATACTTGCCCGCGTCGCGGGCGCTTTCTGTGATTCAAAACGTCGCGATGCAGTCGATCGAGGTGAAGGAGGGTCGGTTGCAGTCGTGTATTCGGCCTTCTAGTGAGCGGCACGCCAAGAGCACAGCACCAATCGGACTTGCGCGCGGAGTCCATACACGAATTGTCAGGCTTGTGCCGCCCCAGGCTTTTCGCGTGCCCAGAACTCCACAGCAATAGTCATAAGTGTCCAAACGATCAACGTTGGTCGCACCTTATCCGGCACCAAATCGTGGCCTCTTAGCGCCACGTCAATCAGTACAGGAAATGCGATAGACATAACCAAGGCGTAGATTGAATAGACCAAGCGGTGAACGCTCGCAGAGATGTAGAGGATAGATATAACAACACCGGCGAGCCCTAATAATATTAGGCCAAATTGCCAGTTGTTTAGTGTTTCGGTTCCTGCCAGCACGAAACCGAGAACGGCCCCAAAAAACGTGTCCATGCCGCTCAGGTGCGCTTGGTATTCACCGGTAGACAGCCTACCTAAGCCCACTCTTCTGGCAATTGAGCTGACTATCTTGCGCATAGCACGAATTCTCCAAGCACAGGCCCAACAACTATTAGCAGTCAAAATCGACGTATAACACAGCGGTCACGTTCGCACTTGAAACTCTGACCGCTTCTGCTGGTTCTGCCAAAAGCTCGCCTCTCATAAAAGGGTGAATTACAGGTACAGAGTGAGTTTCCGCGCCGGGTGTTGTCAATGCTCCGGGGGCCGCCTTGCGACATCGATTCGGCGCAACGAACTGAACCACTCCACCGTCCGCCAACAAACGCCGCTCTCGCGCGTAGTAGCTTCACTTAACTTCAAAAAGTCCAATCCAATTCCAAAGCAAGCCCCCAAACCATACCCGTGACCCACGTCCCATATGTCAAGTGACCACGATCACCGCATTTCGCTTGCCCACATGCCGCGCACACGGCATGCTATGCGCTATCCGGAGATGCACCGAGCCGGCAGGGGCGAAACCGCAAAGACGGTCGCATGGGATCCCGCAGTTATCGGTCGACGCGCGAATTAAACATGATTGAATTTGGACACAGCACCCATGTTGGCTTGCGCCGCGAGCACAACGAGGACACCTACTACGCCGATGCCGACCTCGGCCTGTGGCTCGTTGCCGACGGCATGGGCGGGCATGAACACGGCGAGGTCGCCAGCGCGCTCGCGCGCGACACCCTGATCCAGGAAGTCGGCAACGGTGCGCCGCTGGCGCGCGCGGTACAACGCGCCGACGCGGAAATCATCCAGCACTCGAACCGCAAGTCCGAAGCGCTGCCGATGGGCACGACGATCGTCGCGCTGCGCGTGGTCAACGGCGACTACGAGGTGTGCTGGGTCGGCGATAGCCGCGTCTACCTCTGGGACAAGACGCTCAAACAGATTTCGCAGGACCATTCCTATGTGCAGGAACTGATCCAGCAAGGCGCGATCACGCACGAGCAGGCGCGCACGCATCCGCATCGCAACGTGGTCACCCAGGCGCTCGGCGTCACCGACCCGCAGAGCCTGCGCGTGGAAACCCTGCGTGGCACGCTCGCGCCCGGCATGCAGATCCTGCTGTGCTCGGACGGGCTGACCGAGGAAGTCGACGACACGCAGATTGCAGCCGTCCTCGGGCGATCCGAGCTGTCGCCGCAGGAATGCGTCGATCACCTGATCCTCGCCGCGCTCGATGGCGGCGGCTCGGACAATATCACCGTGATCCTGGTGCGCAGCCGCTGATCGCACAGTCGGCTGGACCCATCCAGCCACGCGTGACCCAACGTTTGGAGTTTGCCGTAGCTGCTACGGCGCGGCGGCGCGCAAGCTCTTGAGCGCAGTGTTGAAGCGCGGCATGGCGTAGTTGTTTTCGTCCTTGACCGTGTCGTAAAGCGCATCGAGCTTGGCGTGCAGGAGCGCGGCTTTGTCCTTGTCGAGCTTGCCGTCGTTCTCGAATGCGACGACGACGGATTGCGAAGCCATCGCGGCCTGCTCGGCGGAGGCGAAATCGCGGAATTCGCCGCGCGCGCCGTCGGCATCGATGCTGGCGAGAATGGCGTCGAGACTGGCGGCGTCGTAGTCGTGTGCGGCGACTTTCGTCACCAGTTCGGCCAGCGTCGCGCGCAGGCGGCGCGCGGCGGCGAAGGTCGCCTCACGGCTCTCGGTGGTGGCGCGATGCAGTGCGCGGGTCTCCTCGAACACGCGCTGCGCGGCGGCCTTGTCCACCGGTGCGAGCACGTGGCGGAACATCACCAGGTTCGCATCGTTGAGGCGCACCACACCCGGCCCCAGACCTGTGCCTTGACGCGGTCCCCACTTGTTGCCTTTGTATACTTTGTGGCAGGCGTGGCAGTCGAACAGCACGAGTTCCGGGAAGATGCCGTTCCAGCCGGTTTTCGGATCGACCAGCACGTCGAGCAGATTTTCCGCGGCGATGCCCTGCCCGACCGCCCAGTCGCGCACGCCGTTCCACTCGCCCTTGCGCTTGGTCCACTTCTCGCCGATCTTGTAGTGCGGATGCAGCCAGGTGAACGTGTCGAGTTCGAACGACAAACGCGGATGCCCCGCGCCCATGATCCGATGGGTGATCATGCGATTCTTCTCGCCCATGTGACACGACAGGCACAGCTCGGCGCGCTGCACCGGGTTCTCGGTCGGATACATGCCCTTGGCGAGGTTGTCCGCGTGCGTGACCTTGCGATCGGCATGCGCGCTGAGCCACAGCTCGGCGCCGCCATGGCAGGCCTCGCAGCCGACGCCGTCGCTGATCTGGAAGCGGTCGCCGCGCGCCGCGACGGGCTGGTTGTCGGTGTGGCAATCGAGGCAGACTTTCGCCTGCGCCGGATCGCCTAGGCCCAATTTGGCGGTGATCGTCTTGGCCGCGGGTGTGGACAGGGTGGCGTAGGTCTTGGCGTGCGGATCGAATTCCTGCCAGATCGCGAACTCGTTCTGCAGGATGTTGGAGTCCTTGAACACCTGCGAGGCGCCGTGGCAGACGCTGTTGCTGCAGGTCGCGACACCCAGATGCTTGTGCGCGGCGATGGCGTCTACGGCGGTTTCCGCCGCGCCAGCGGAGGTGGCGAACGCCAGCAACGCCCAAGCCCAGATCTTCATCGCAACTCTCCCCAGCCTAGCCTTCGATGGCCGTCGGGCATGGCGCCCGCCGATGCTGCTTCGCGATTACTGTTACGCGCCGCATTATGCCACTGTCCGGGCCGCTGGATACGCCGCTGCGCTCACATTTCAAATCGGTGCGGTCGCGGCTATTCCCGCTGTTCGTTTCAGGACGCATCCGGCCAGTGGCATTTGCCGTGGCTGGCTGCCGCGATTGTTTGCAGGCGCAGATGGTGCGCGGCGACTTCGGCCGCATCGGCATGGCGCACGCGCAATGCGGGGCGCACGCTTTGTGCCGTGCGTACGCGCCGCTGCGCGCTGTCGCCGCCAACGGCACCCAGGCCGAGGTCGCCCTGGCCCGCGGTCATCGCCAGATAGACATCGGCGAGCAACTGCGCGTCGAGCAGCGCGCCGTGCAACTCGCGATGGCTGTTGTCGATATTCAGGCGTTTGCACAGGGCATCGAGACTGTTCTTCTGGCCTGGGTATTTCTCGCGCGCCAAGGCCAGGGTATCGAGCACGGTCGCGCGCTCGGCGACGCGTACGCGCAGGTCCAGACGCGCAAGCTCCGCATCGAGAAAGCCGACGTCGAACGCAGCGTTGTGCATGATCAGTTCGGCGCCCTCGATGAAGCTGAGCAATTCGACCGCGACCTCGGCGAACAGGGGCTTGTCGAGCAGGAATTCGTCGCTGATGCCGCTGACCGCGCGTGCGCCTTCGTCGATCGCGCGCTCTGGGTTCAGGTAACGATGAAATTCGCGCCCGGTCGGGCGGCGTTCGATCAACTCGACACAACCGATCTCGACGACGCGATGGCCCTTGTTGACTTCCAGGCCCGTCGTTTCCGTATCCAGCACCACTTGTCTCACGCACCGTTCTCCATCGTTCGTTCCATTAGCGCGCGTTCCGCTTCTTCGCGCGCACGCTGATCCACGCGTTCATTTTCGGCGTGGCCGGAGTGGCCGCGCGTCCAATGCCATTCCACCCGATGCGACGCGGTCGCGGCGACCAAGCGCTCCCACAGGTCCTGATTCTTGACCGGCTTGCGATCCGTGGTGCGCCAGCCATTGCGCTGCCAGCGCGTCACCCACTGTTCGATGCCCTGCTTCACGTACTGCGAATCGGTGGTCACGCGCACGTGCGTCGCCCGCCTGAGCGCTTCCAGCGCGCCGATTGCCGCCATCAACTCCATGCGGTTGTTCGTGGTCTCGGCTTCGTTTCCACTTATCCACTTTTCCACAGTCTTGTAACGCAGCAGCGCTGCCCAGCCACCCGGGCCGGGATTGCCGAGGCAGGCGCCGTCGGTAAACGCATCGACCGTGTCGCTCATGCGCACTCACGCCGCGCGCCGGGCGCGAGATGCGGATTGATGGCCAGCTCGCGCGAATTGCGGCGCAGGCGCAGCGGCGTCAACGCACTGCGCTGCTTGCGCGCAAGCAGCAGCCAACTGCCGGCGACACGTCCGAGCAACGGCGAACGCCATTCGTCGGAACGCCCCGGTTCGCCGTCGCGTCGCGTCCACGGCGTGGCGGCGCCGAGAAAACGCGTCTGCAGCGTGTCGATGCCGTGACGCGAGAATATTTCGCGGCAGCCCTGCGCCGATCCCGGGCGCAGTTGCAGGGCTGTGCCGCGCGCCTTGCCCGCAAGCCAGGGGCGCCACAGGCTCAACGGATTGAAACCGAGTACGAGGGCCACACCCTCGGGCGCAAGCACGCGCGCGAGTTCGCCGGCGCAAGCGTCGGCATCGTCGATGCGTTCGAAGACATGCTGGGCGACCACCAGCTTGCAGCTCTCGCTGACCAGGGGCAGTTCGTCGGGCGCACACTGCAACCGCCCACCGAACTGCCGCGAGCTTTCCAGTGCAACATCGATGATGTTGCCGAGCAGATGGCTGGGCAAGGTCGCGGGTGCGCTCGCATGCGCGCGCAGGAACAGGCCGAAGTTGCCGTAGACGCCACCGAGTATCGGCGCGAGTGCCGCGAGCTCCTGCGCAAACAGGCGATGCACGGCGGCACTGGTGTAGAAGGAATTCGGATCGGTCGGCATGCGCTCGGGCGGTTGTCTTTGGAACCCGCGTAGTGTGTACGGATTGGGCCGGATGAACTAGACCGGATCGTGGATTTGGAGCCGTTGAAACCGCAACTGTTAAAAATACGTTAGCGCATTATGGCTTATTCAGGGCAGCTTATGGGCAAGCTGATATAGTCGCCGCCAGTCGCCGGAATCAGGGCCAGCCACGCATGAATTTTCGGGCATGTTGATTGGGACGCGCACCGCTGAGCCGCGCGGTGCAGGGCGCGACTGGCGGCTCGCCGTCGTCGCCGGCAGCTGCTCCAGCCTCGGTTGCGCGTGCCTGCTGCTCGCGGCCTGCAGCGGCATCCCGCTGCGCGCGCCGACCCCGCAGGTGCATGCGCCCGCGTTAACCCCCGAACCCATCGCCACCCCCGCTGTTTCCCTTGCACCCCTGCAAGCCGCGCGCATCCCGTCGCCATGGCAGCGCCTGCGCGATCGCTACGCGATGCCCGGCTGCGACTACAGCCCCATGGTGTCGCGTTTCGCCGCAGCAATCGCCGCGAATCCACGGGATTTGAGCGCTGCCTTCAAGCAGGCCATGCCGTTCCTGCTCGTGGTCACCGAGCAGATCGAAAAATACGACATGCCCGGCGAATTCGCCTTCCTGCCCTGGGTCGAAAGCAGCTATACGATGATTCCCGCGCGCGGCGATGGCGTGGCCGGCATGTGGCAGCTCATGCCCAGGACCGCGCGCGAATTGGGCCTGCGCATCGATGCCGAATACGATGGACGTCTGGACGTCTACGCGTCCAGCCGCACCGCGCTGGTCCTGCTCAAGCAATACAAGGAGGAGTTCGGCGACTGGCGCCTGGCGAACATGGCGTTCAATGCCGGCGAGAACGGCGTCAAACAGGCGCTCGGCAACCGGCACAGCATCACGCCGGTGGAAATCGCGCGCCTGCGCCTGAACACGACCACCTACGAACATCTGACCAAGCTGCTTGCGCTGGCCTGTATCGTGTCCAAGCCGGAGCGGTTTCAGGTCGAATTGCCCGAGCCCGGCGCGGACGATGTTCCCACCCTGCTCGAACTGCCCGCGCCGATCGATCTGCGTCTCGCCGCGCAACTGGCACACATGGATCTGGCGCAATTGCGGCGCTGGAACCCGGCCTACCTCAAGGCGCGCATGCCCGATGGCGGCCCGTTCCATCTGCTCGTGCCGGCGACGCACCGCGCAGAGTTTGAGCGCGTGCTCGGCATGTTGCCGCAATATGCGTGGCGCGACTGGCGCGAAACGAAGCTGCAACAGACGCAAAGCGTGGACACGCTCGGCATGGCCTACGATCTGGATGCGCGCGCACTGGCCGCGATCAATGGCGTCGATGCAGGTGCCAGCCTGGCGGCGGGAACGCGCGTTCTGCTGCCCGCGCACGGCGGCAGCAATGCTGTTGCTGCGGCAGCCGAGCCGTCTGCGCCGGCGGCGGCGAATACGTCGATAACCAGCGCTACGCAAACCGGAACGTGCATGGTGCGCCCCGGCGACACGCTCTGGGAAATCGCCCGCCGCTACAGCGTGCGTGTCGAGGACTTGCTGCAATGGAATCGGCTGCCGCGCAACTCGACTCTGCGGCTGGGACAGCGCCTGCTGCTCAGCAGGCCGCAATGAGAAAACCTGCGCGCTAGGTTAGAATCGCTCGCTTTCGGCAGCGCTCTCGCAATCGTCCCCTGCCCTGCCCTTTTCAATACCGGAGGATTCATGGGATTTCTGCAAGGCAAGCGCGCATTGATTACCGGCATCATCAGCCACCGCTCGATCGCCTGGGGCATCGCCAACGCGATGCATCGCGAAGGTGCGGAGCTGGCTTTCACCTACGTCAACGACAAGCTCAAACCGCGCGTCGACGAGGCCGCGAAAGCCTTCGGTTCGAGCATCGTGCTGCCGTGCGACGTCACCAGCGATGCGCAAATCGCCGCATTATTCGACGCCCTCGGCCAGCAGTGGGACGGCTTGGATATCCTTGTGCACTCGATCGGCTTCGCGCCCGGCGAGGCGCTGGCAGGAGGATTCCTCGACGGACTCACGCGCGAGAATTTCGCCATCGCCCACGATATTTCCGCCTACAGCCTGCCCGCGCTCGCGAAGGGCGCGCGGCCGCTGATGCAGGGACGCCGCGGCTCCATATTGACCCTCACCTATCTCGGCGCCGAACGCGCGCTGGCGAATTACAACGTGATGGGCCTGGCCAAGGCGAGCCTCGAAGCCTCGGTGCGCTATCTGGCTTTCAATCTTGGTCCGGAAGGCACGCGCGTCAACGCGATTTCCGCCGGCCCGATCAAGACCCTCGCCGCCGCCGGCATCGCCAATTTCCGCAAGATGCTCGATCACGTCGAGCAGAACGCGCCTTTGCGCCGCAGCGTGAGCATCGATGAAGTCGGCAACGCTGCCGCGTTCCTCTGCTCGGACCTCGCCTCGGGAATCACCGGCGAAATCACTTATGTCGATGCGGGTTACAACACGCTCGGCATGACGGGGATTTGAGGGCTGAAGGCTGGAGAGCGGCGACGCTTTTGACTTCAGCCCTCGCTACTCAGCCCTCAGCCCTCAGCCCTGCTCTCCTACTGCAACCGGTCTTCCGCGACCTCGACTTTTGCACCCTTGCGCAGGATATCGACGTAACCGCGGATCACGTCGTTGGCATAGCCCTGCGCGAGTTGATTGCGCGCGGCCTCGCGCGTCTTCGCATCGAGCTTGGCCGGATCGGTATCCTTGACCAGCGTGAGTGCGACCAGAGCGTAGGCATCGTTCGCCAAGGCGACTTCCGCGTAGACGGGCTTGTCCGCCGATGCCGGGCGCGCGAGCTTGAACACGTCGGCGACGAGTTTGCCGTCGAGATTCGCCGCGCTGCGGCCGATGTCCCTGGCTTCCTCGACCTTGAGTTTGAGCACGCCGGCAACCTGCTCCAGCGTCTCGCCTTTCTGCAGGCGCGCATACAGCGTGTCCGCCTGCTCCTTCGCCTGTTTCGCGATCTGCTCTTCGACCAACGTCTTGCGGATGTCTTCGCGCACGCTGTCGAGCGATTTGGGCGTGGATTTTTCGTGCTGGTCGACATGCACGACCACGATATGGTTCGGCCCGAGTTCGATCGGATCCGACGTGTTGCCCTCAGTCATCACCGTGTTGGAGAACGCGGCCTTGACGACGGCCATATTCGAGGTCACGCCCGTGGCGCCACCGACGCGCGCGAACAGACCGGTCTTTTGCAGTGGCAGACCCAGCGATTTGGCCGCCGCTTCAAGCGATGGGTCCTTGTAGATCGCGTCGGTTAGCTTGCCGGAGATCTCGCTGTAGCGCCGCTCGCGGTCGGTCTCCAGATACTGCTTGGTCAATTCCGGCTTCACTTCGTCGAACGAGCGCACCTTGCCGTCGCGGACGTCGCGCAGATCGATGATGTGATAGCCCTCGGGCGACAGCACCGGATCGGATATTTCGCCTTTCTTCAGCGCGAACAGGGCATTCTCGAACGCAGGATCGGTGACGCCTTTTTCCAGCCAGCCCAGATCACCGCCCTGCAACTTGGATCCGAGATCGTCCGACTTTTCCTTCGCCAGTGCGGCGAAGTCCTTGCCCGACTTGGCCTCGGCGGCGATTGCCTTGGCTTTTTCCAGTGCCGCTTTCTGCGCATCGGGGTTCGCGTTCTTTTCCACCTTGACCAGGATATGCGATGCCAGACGCTGCTCCTGCGCGGTGAAGCGCGCCTTCTGTTCCTCGTAGCGCTGCTTGAGCGCGGCTTCGTCCGGCGCCGCGTCGGTCGGCATCGTCGCGGCATCGAGTTCGACGTAGTTGAGCGAGACGCGCTCGGGGGTCATGAACTCGTTCGTGTGCGCCTTGTAATAGGCGTCGATGTCGGCATCGGCGATCTTGATCGCGCCCGCGGCTGGCCGCTCGATTTTGATGTAGGTGAAATCGCGCGTCTGATCGCGCAGGCGCAGATACGCACTTACCTGCGCATCGGTGACCACGCTGCTTTGCGCCAGGTCGGTGGCGAGCTGACGTGTCGAGATGTCCTTGCGGATCGTGTCTTCGAAGCCGGTGGGGGTCATGCCAGAAGTCTGCAGCAGCATGCGGTAGCGATCCTTGTCGAACTTGCCGTCCTGCTGGAACGCCGGGTAATTCAGGATCACTTCGCGAATCTGCGCGGGCGGCACCATCGTGCCCAGCTTCTCGTTCGCATTGACCAGCAATTGCTCGTTGACCATTTGCTCCAGCACTTCGCGCTTGCGCTCGGGCGTGTCGAACGTCGCCGCGTCGAATTGCTTGCCCAACATCTGCTGCATCTGCGTGCGGTAGCGGTTGTAGCCCTCGCGGAACTGCTCCTGGCTGATCTCCTTGCCGTCGACCTTGGCGGCGAAGGTCTCGCTCTGCGGATTCATGTACGACTGGATGCCGAAGAATCCGCCGAAAATGACCACGATGACACCGAGAACGAACTTGGCGATGATGCCGGAAAATTTATCGTGCAATGATTGCAGCATGAGACGTGCCGAATTTTATCCGCGACGGGATGTCGCGAAATGGATTGAAGCAAAGCGCCGGGCGCTTCACGCTCCACAAAAAGCAAAGGCGCCCTGCGGCGCCTTTACCCAACAATGGCGGAGTGGACGGGACTCGAACCCGCGACCCCCGGCGTGACAGGCCGGTATTCTAACCAGCTGAACTACCACTCCGCGCTTTCTTGCGAACCCGGGCGGGATTCCCTCCCGGGTTCCATGCCGATGTACCGCTTTGAGTGGCGCACCCGCATCGAGTTGGTGGGTGCTGAGGGTTTCGAACCCCCGACCCTCGCCTTGTAAGGGCGACGCTCTACCGCTGAGCTAAGCACCCGTAAAGGCGAAAGCCGATTAGTTTAGAGCATCCTTCATCGCTTTGCCAGCCTTGAAAGCCGGGTTCTTCGAGGCCTTGATCTTGATCTGCTGGCCGGTACGCGGATTGCGACCGGTACGCGCAGCGCGCTTGCGCACGACGAAGGTGCCGAAGCCGACCAACGCGACACTGTCGCCTTTCTTCAACGCCTTCTTGACGACTTCGATGAAGCCCTCGACCGCCTTGCCGGCGTCGGCTTTGCTCAGATCGGCCGCATCGGCCACTGCAGAAACTAGTTCACCCTTATTCATTTATCTCTCTCCCGAACTTGGAATGGCGAGCGCTCGCCTTGGTAATCGAAATCCTACGAAGCACCCGAGCATGTGTGGAACACAACAACCCGCTTCGTCACCCCGCGATCAGTTTGGCTCATGTCGATAAGCGTGATCGCGGCGCGGACTTTATACCAGCCCCGGTCATCCCGCGCAACCTCAAGCGTGGCGCGCCTTTCCGCAGGTTTCACGAATCCGGTGCGATTGCGTTTTTGCCGCCAAATCGCTTGACAGATTGGTGGAAAAATTGCATGAGCGCGAACACCGCCGCGCGCTCCTGCAAGTCAGTGCGGGCGCACCGGCGTACCGGCTGGCTCTTCCGCAACCGGTTCCTTTGCAGCATTTTGTGCATTTTCCACTTTTGCCAAATTTGGTGTGAGCGGACGTTCGAGCGCGATATCGAGTACCTCGTCGATCCAGCGCACCGGTCTGATGCTCAGCGACTCGGTCACATTCTTCGGTATTTCGGCGAGGTCCTTCTCGTTTTCATCCGGAATAATCACGGTCTCGATGCCGCCGCGATGCGCAGCCAGCAGTTTTTCCTTGAGCCCGCCGATCGGCAGCACGCGGCCGCGCAGCGTGATCTCGCCGGTCATCGCCACTTCCGAGCGCACCGGTACCTTGGTCAGCGCCGACACCAGTGCCGTGCACATGGCGATGCCTGCGCTCGGGCCGTCCTTCGGCGTGGCGCCCTCGGGAACGTGGATATGGATGTCGTATTTCTGATGAAAATCCGGGTCGATGCCGAGCCGGTCGGTACGCGCGCGCACGACCGAGAGCGCGGCGTGGATGGATTCCTGCATCACCTCGCCGAGCTGGCCGGTGTGGATCAGCTTGCCCTTGCCGGGCACTACGGTCGCCTCGATGCTGAGCAGGTCGCCGCCGACCTGGGTCCAGGCGAGGCCGGTAACCAGTCCGACTTCATTCTGCAATTCCGCGCGACCGAAGGTGAACTTGCGCACGCCCAGGTAGTGCTCGAGATTCTTGCTGCTGATATTGGCCTTGCCGCGCTTGGCTTTCTTGCCCTTGTTCTTGTCCGCGGCAAGGGTCAATTCCTTGACCACCTTGCGACAGATCTTGGCGAGTTCGCGTTCGAGGTTGCGCACGCCCGATTCACGCGTGTAGTAGCGGATCATATCGCGCACCGCGGACTCGGCAACGTGGATTTCTTCCGCGCGCAGCCCGTTCGCCTTGATCTGCTTGCTCATCAGGTAGCGCTGCGCAATATTGATCTTTTCTTCTTCGGTGTAACCGGGAATGCGGATCACTTCCATGCGATCGAGCAGCGGGCTTGGAATGTTCAGCGAATTCGCGGTCGCGATGAACATGATTTCCGACAGGTCGAAATCGACCTCGAGATAGTGGTCGTTGAAAGTGTGGTTCTGCTCCGGGTCGAGCACTTCGAGCAGGGCCGAGGACGGATCGCCGCGGAAATCCATCGACATCTTGTCGATTTCATCCAGTACGAACAGCGGGTTCTTGGTGCCGATCTTGTTGAGGTTCTGGATCAGGCGCCCGGGCATCGAACCGATATAGGTTCGCCGATGACCGCGTATCTCAGCCTCGTCGCGTACGCCGCCAAGCGACATGCGCACGAACTTGCGCCCGGTCGCCTTGGCGATCGATTGCCCAAGCGAAGTCTTGCCCACGCCCGGCGGTCCGACCAGGCACAGGATCGGTCCCTTCATTTTCTTCACGCGCTGCTGCACCGCCAGATATTCGACGATGCGCTCCTTGACCTTTTCCAGACCGAAATGATCGAGGTCCAGCTGCTCTTCCGCCGCGCGCAGATTCCTGCGCACCTTGCTGCGCTTCTTCCACGGCACGCCGACCAGCCAGTCGATGTAGTTGCGCACCACGGTCGCTTCAGCCGACATCGGCGGCATCTGCTTCAACTTGTTGAGTTCCGCGCGCGCCTTCTTCTCGACGAGAGTGGGCATGCCCGACTTGTCGATCTTCTTGGTCAGGTCTTCGATCTCGTTCGGCGCCTCATCGCCCTCGCCCAGCTCCTTCTGGATCGCCTTCATCTGCTCGTTGAGGTAATACTCGCGCTGACTCTTCTCCATCTGCGACTTGACCCGGCCGCGGATGCGCTTCTCGATCTGCTGCACGTCGATTTCGCCGTCGACGAAACCGATCAGCATCTCCAGACGGTCGGCGACATCGGCGGTTTCCAGCACGCGCTGCTTGTCCTGCAGGCGGATCGACAGATGCGCTGCAATCGTGTCGGCCAGACGACTGGTATCGTCGATACCCGACAGCGTGGTGAGCAATTCCGGTGGAATCTTGCGGTTCAATTTGACGAACTGCTCGAACATCGACACCAGCGAGCGCGACACCACATCGACTTCGCGCGGCTCGCGCGTGTAGATCGAATCGAGCGAGCGCGCATAACCGGTCAGCACGCCGTCGCGTTCGGAAAAATTCGTCACTTCGGCACGCATCACACCCTCGACCAGCACCTTGATCGTGCCGTCAGGCAGCTTGAGCAGTTGCAGCACAGTGGCTACCGTGCCGATCGAATACAGATCGCCGGTCTGCGGATCGTCCGTATCCGGACTGCGCTGGGCAACGAGCAGGATGCGCTTGTCCCCTTCCATCGCCAGGTCCAGCGCGCGCACGGATTTCTCGCGCCCGACGAACAGCGGAATCACCATATGCGGATACACGACGACGTCGCGCAGCGGCAATACCGGCAGTTCGTTGATGCTGGAGAGAGAACTCTGGACGGGGTTTTCCATTTCATTTCCTGAAAACAGATACGGCGCTTCGTCTCGCGACGATTTGGTTGTTGCAGCGTGAAGCTCCGCCGCTATCTCGTCAAGTGCGGACGATATGACAATTTGCAAGGTTGCGCGGACGCAGTCCGCGCTCTGCGATGCCCCTTAGCTCGTCATACCGGCGAAGGCCGGTATCCAGTGTCTTTGGCTCTTGCGGTGTTCAAAAGCAGAGCTTCCACTCGCCTGCGGCGA
>NZ_DATBQK010000074.1:0-22056 GCF_036560865.1 Rudaea sp. | reverse complement strand
CGTGCACGCCAAGGCGATGCGTTCGGCGTTTCCGACCCTGACCTTTCCGAATCACTACACCCTGGTCACCGGCCTGTATCCGGATCACCACGGCATCGTCAACAACCGTATCGTCGACCCGCTGAGCGGCAAGCGTTTTGTCTATAGCGATAAAACGCTCACTGCCGATCCGGCCTGGTGGGGCGGCACGCCGATCTGGGTCAGCGCCGAGCGTCAGGGCAAGCATGCTGGAACGATGTTCTGGCCGGGTTCGGATGTGGCGATCGAAGGCGTGCGGCCGAGCCAGTGGGTGCCATTCGACAAGACCATCGCGTCCAACGATCGCGTCGATCGCGCAATCACCTGGCTCGATCTGCCCGCCGAACAGCGACCGGCGTTCATGACCCTGTACTTCGAGGCGGTCGATCATGCCGGCCACGACTTCGGTCCGGATTCGGCCGAGCTGAATGCGGCGCTCAAGGAAGTCGACACCGCGCTCGCGCGTCTGCTCGACGGCTTGAAGCGGCGCGACATCGATGCCAATCTGGTAATCGTCTCCGATCACGGCATGACCGCGGCGGGCGAAGACAAGATCAGCGTGCTCGATCGCATCGTTGATATGCAGAAGATCAATCTGATCGGCACGGGTGTCGTCGCCGGTCTCGCGGCCAAGCCCGGCAACGAGGCCGAAGTCGAAAAAGCCCTGCTCGGCGCGCACGACCATATGCGCTGCTGGCACAAATCCGAACTGCCCGCACGCCTGCACTATGGCCCCAACCCACGCATCCCGCCCATCTTCTGCGTCGCCGATGACGGCTGGCAGATCAGCACGCAGCAATATCTCGACAGCCCCAAGCATCATTTTTCCAAGGGCGAGCACGGCTACGACAACGACGATCCGAAAATGCAGGCGCTGTTCGTCGCGCACGGCCCCGCCTTCAAGCGCGGTCTGCTCGTGCCGGAGTTCGACAACGTCAACGTCTATCCGCTGCTGGTGCATATCCTCGGCATCCGGCCGGCGCCGAACGACGGCGACTTCGCCGTAACGCAAGGAATGTTGCGCTAAGGAAACTCTGAATAACTCCCCGTTCGCCCTGAGCCTGTCGAAGGGCGCATCGCAAGGACTCGTTGGCGCAGGGTTCCTCGGAGCGTGCTTCGACAAGCTCAGCACGAACGGTAGTTTTTTAGAGGATATCCAAAGCGTTTTCGCAACGCGGCCCGGACGCTGCGACCCGCCGGGGCGACTAATTCACTCGCGATTTTCGATCACCCGCGCCTATGTGGGGCCGAGATTTCGCGTCCGACCTATCGATATAACTAAACTTAACAGTATGTAATTGCCTTGACAACTATTGTTTGGACAATATAATTACGCCCATGGCACAGATCACCTCCATTTCCGAACTGCGCGACGACGCGAATCTTGCGGTCTTGATCCGCCAGGTACGCGAGGGTCTGTTGCGCCAGCTCGAGCGCGAGCTTGCCGCACGCGGCATCGAGTTGAATCACAGTCAGTACCTTGTGCTCAAGATCATCGCCAAACACGGCCCGCAGATGCCGGGCGATCTGGCGCGCTGGCTGGACCACAACGCCGGCGCCATGACGCGGCTTGTCGACCGTCTGGAGGACAAAGGCTACGTGCGCCGCCAGGCACATGCGGAAGACCGGCGCGCGCTGAGCATCGAGTTGACCCAGGCCGGTCAGGCACTGTGGCAGACGATCAGCGCGTGCAGCGAACGCATGCAGGAGGCCGCCCTGCGCGACTTGAAGAAAAATGAGCGCGCGACTCTGCTCAGCTTGCTCAAGCGCGTGCGCGACACGCTGGAGAAACCCCAATAATGTACAAGTATTTGCTTAGGCAATCCTATACCGATAAGTTTGTTTTGCTGATCGGTTTAGCGGCGATGGCCGTGCTCGCGGGCTGCGCGAGCACGCGCGGACTGCACGCCGACGGCCAGCTTGCAGACGCCGCTTCCCTGCATGCCGAACGCAGTATCGCCAAGGCCGCGATTAGCCCCGCCGCATGGCCGGCAACGGATTGGTGGACGCGGCTCGGCGACGCGCAGCTCGATGCGCTGATTGGCGAAGCGCTCAACGACAACCCGGATCTTGCCAGTGCCGACGCGCGTGCGCGCGCCGCACAAAGCCAGATCGACTCCGCGAATGCCAAACGTCTGCCGACGCTGAACGCGAGCGGTGCGGTTACCGGCGTCTATCTGCCGACGACTGCCATCCCCAAGCCGATCGGTGGCTCGTTCGAGACGTTTCCGGCGGTATACGCGAGCTTCAACTGGGGTATTGACGTATGGGGCGGCAAACGCGCCGCCTGGGAAGCGGCGCTGGGTCAGGCACGCGCCAGCGAGATCGACGCGCACGCCGCACGCCTGATGCTCTCCGGCAATGTCGCGCGCGCCTATGTCCAGTTCGGTTATGCGTTCGCCGCCAAGGACGTGGCCGACGCACAACTGCAACGCGCGAACGCATCGGGTGATCTCGTCAAACAACGCGTCGCCGCCGGCATCGACAGCCAGATGCAGATCAAGCAGGCCGACGCCGAAATCGCCAGCGCCGAACAACAGGTTGCGCTTGCCGACGAAGCGATCGCTTCTGCGCGCATTGCACTCGCGGTCCTGCTCGGCAAGGGTCCGGATCGCGGGCTCGATCTCGCGCGTCCGCACGTGCTGCAACCGGCCGTGCTCGCCGTGCCGTCTAACCTGCCTGCCGACCTGCTCGGCCGCCGCGCCGACCTCGTTGCCGCGCGCTGGCGCGTCGAAGCGGCAAGCAGGAATATCACCGCGGTCAAGACCGAATTCCTGCCGAATATCAGTCTCGGCGCGATGGCCGGCCTGACCTCGTCGAGCGTCGACAACCTGTTTTCCCTGCCCGCGCGCTTCTACGAAATCGCACCCGCGATCAGCCTGCCGATTTTCGATGGCGGCCGACGCCGCGCCGATCTGAAAAATGCCGATGCGGGTTACGACCTCGCCGTCGCACAGTACAACTCGACCCTGGTCGGCGCGATCAACGATGTCGCCGACAAACTTTCGGGCCTGGATTCGCTGCGCGTGCAGATCGCCGCGCAGCAGCGTGGCGTCGATGCCGCGCGCCAGGCCTTCGATCTTTCGCAGCAGCGCTACAAAGCCGGTGTCGGCAGCTATCTCGACACGCTCAGTGTGCAACAGCAGTTGCTCAACGCCGAACAGCGCATGGCGTCGCTCAGCGCGCAGCAAATCGACACCTCGGTACGTCTGGTGCAGGCGCTCGGCGGCGGCTATCAAGCGGCCGGCGACACGCCACCACCGCTCGCGAGCGCTGCGCCGCAGTGACGGACTCGTCGCTGGCGCATGCCGATCACTCCCATAAAAACCGTTTCACAGGCAACCGACCATGAGCTCTCCCAATCCCACCAATGGCAACGGCAACGGGGCAAGCCAGGAAACCCCGGCACCGAATGGCAATCGCCGCCGCTTTCTGTTGCGCATGCTGGCGCTAGTCGTGGTGCTCGCCGCGATCGGTTACGGCGTCTGGTATTACGGCATCGGCCGCTGGTACGAAGGCACCGACGACGCCTACGTCAACGGCAATGTCGTGCAGATCTCGCCGCAAGTTGTCGGTACCGTGATCAAGATCAACGCCGACGACGGCAACCTCGTGCACAAAGGCGACGTGCTCGTCGAGATCGATGGCAGCGATGCGCGCATCGCCCTGCAGCAGGCCGAAGCCAATCTTGCGCGCACGGTGCGCCAGGTGCGCGGCCTGTACAGCAATGTCGAAAGCGGTCAGGCCGTGGTCGCCGCGCAAAGAGTTGCGCTCGATCGCGCGCGTGCGGACTACGCACGGCGCAAAGGGCTCGTCGCGACCGGCGCGATCTCGGCCGAGGAACTCGCCCACGCGAGCGATGCACTCGCCGCTGCGGAAAGTTCGCTCGCCTCGACCCAGCAGCAACTGAGCACGACGCGCGCCCTGGTCGACGAAACCGTGATCGCCAAGCATCCGGACGTGCTCGCCTCCGCCGCCGCGCTGCGCAATGCCTATCTCAACGACGTGCGCGCGAAGCTGCTCGCACCGGTGGACGGTTACGTCGCGCGTCGCAGCGTGCAGGTCGGCCAGCGTATCCAGCCGGGCACGCCGCTGATGGCAGTCGTGCCGCTGCGTCAGGTATGGGTCGACGCGAACTTCAAGGAAACCCAGCTCGCGCGCATGCGCATCGGCCAGCCGGTGACGCTGAAATCCGATCTGTACGGCGGCGATACCGAATTCCACGGCAAGGTGCAGAGCCTCGGCGTCGGCACCGGCAGTGCGTTCTCGTTGCTGCCAGCGCAGAACGCGACGGGTAACTGGATCAAGATCGTGCAGCGCGTGCCGGTGCGCATCGAACTCGACGGCAAGGAACTCGACAGGAATCCGTTGCGCATCGGTCTGTCGATGCAGGCCGACGTGAACCTGCACGATCAGTCAGGTCCCGCACTCGCGCAGCAGTCGCCGACGCAACCTGCGTTCACCACCGATGTGTATAGCGGTCAAATGGAAGGCGCACAGGCGGATATCGATCGCATCATCCACGCGAACGCCGCGAACAACGCGATGGACGGCGTAGCGAAGGCAGCACCTTAAGATCCCCGCGCCTCGCGCCGACGCCTGAAAAACCCATGAGCAACGCTTCGTTCCAGCCGTCGAATCCGGGGCTGACCACGGTCGGCCTTGCGCTCGCGACCTTCATGCAGGTACTCGACACGACGATCGCCAACGTGTCGCTGCCGACGATCGCGGGCAATCTCGGCGCAAGTGCGGATCAGGCGACCTGGGTCATCACCTCGTTCGCGGTCAGCAACGCGATCGCACTGCCATTGACCGGCTGGCTCACGCGCCGCTTCGGCGAAGTGCGTCTGTTCGTCGCCGCGACGCTGTTGTTCTGCGCTGCCTCGGTCCTCTGCGGCATGGCGCAGAGCATGGGCATGCTGATCGTGTTTCGCGCGCTGCAGGGCGCGGTCGCGGGGCCGATGTATCCGATCACGCAAAGCCTGTTGCTGTCGATCTATCCGCCGGAAAAACGCAGCCAGGCGATCGCCCTGCTGGTCATGGTGACGATCGTGGCGCCGATCGCAGGGCCGATTCTCGGCGGCTGGATCACCGACAATTATTCGTGGCCGTGGATTTTCTTCATCAACCTGCCGATCGGCGTATTCGCTGCGCTGGTCGTGTTCTCGCAGATGCGCGGACGCGTCGAACAAAAGCTGCGACCGAAGATGGACTATGTCGGACTGATCAGCCTGGTGATCGGCGTCGGCGCGCTGCAAATCTTCCTCGACAAGGGCAACGATGAGGACTGGTTCGAGTCGACCTTCATCATCATCGCGGCGATCGTCGCGGCGATCGGTATTGCCGTGTTCCTGATCTGGGAACTGACTGACCGCGAACCGATCGTCAATCTGCGCCTGTTCCGCCATCGAAATTTTTTCGCCGGCACGCTGTCGATGACACTGGCCTACGGCGCGTTCTTCAGCATCAATATCCTCGTGCCACAGTGGCTGCAGCGCAACCTCGGCTATACCTCGACCTGGGCCGGTTTCGCCGCTGCGCCGATCGGCATCCTGCCGATCCTGCTCACGCCGCTTGTCGGCCGCTACATCAACCGCTTCGACCTGCGCATGGTCGCTTCATGCTCGTTCATGATCATGGCCTGGACCAGCTTCATGCGTTCGGGCTTCTATCTCGACATCGACTTCTATCACGTCGCGCTGGCCCAGTTCATCCAGGGTCTCGGCGTCGCCGTGTTCTTCATGCCGATCACGCAAATCATGCTGTCCGACCTGCGGCCCAATGAAATCGCGTCTGGCATGGGTCTGGCGACGTTTATTCGCACGCTCGGCGCGAGCTTCTCGGCGTCGATCACCACTTTTCTCTGGCAGCATCGCGCGATCGTGCATCACGCGCAGTTGACCGAGCATCTCACTGCATACGATACCGACACGCAGCAGGCGGTCGCCACGTTGGGCAATGGCAACGTCAACACCGCATTCCGTGTGCTCGAACAGATGATCAATCAGCAGGCGTATCAGCTCTCGTTCAACGAGCTGTTTCATCTACTCGGTCTGGTCTTCGCCTCGCTGATATTCGTGATCTGGATCGCACGTCCGCCATTCAGCGCGAAGAGTGGCGCCGCGGATGCCGGCGGGCACTGAGCCCCGCCCTTCTCAATAAGGCACGTCGCCCTCGACCGTCGTGCGATACAGCGTGCGCCGCTGATCCGGCGGGCAGCCCGGCGCGAGGTGGATCACCGCACGATTGTCCCAGAACACCAGATCGTGCGGCTGCCAGTGATGCGTGTAGACCTGCTCGGGCTTCACGCTGTGCGCGCACAGGAAATCGAGCAACGCGCGGCTTTCGTCGTCGGGCAGGCCGACGATGCGCGCGGTGAATCCTTCGCTGACAAACAAGGCCTTGCGGCCCGATTCCGGATGCATGCGCACCAGCGGATGCTCGACTTCCGGCACCTGCGCGATCTGCTCGGCGGTCAGCGGCGGGCGCCAGTTGCCCTCGCGGCTGAGCTTGTTGTAGCGATACACATACGAGTGCACGGCCTTGCGACCCTGCAATGTGCGCTGCACGTCGGCCGGCAGGGTTTCGTAGGCGCGCACCATGTTCGCGAACGAGGTGTGGCCTTCGCCGCGCGGCAACTCCTGCGCGTGTAGCAGGGAACCCAGACTCGGCTTGGGCATATACGACAGATCCGAATGCCAGTCCCTGCCCGCGTCGCCAAGGCCGATCGGTTTGCCGTTCTCGACCACGTTCGAGACGATCAGGATTTCCGGATAGCCATCCAAATGAAACTGTTTGAGCACATGAATCTGCAGCGGCCCGAAGCGGCGGCTGAAAGCGACCTGCTGCGCCGGCGTGATGCGCAGATCGCGGAAGATCAGCACGTGATGCTCGTTCAACGCGCCACGAATACATTCGATATCGCCTGCGGACACCGTTTCGTCGAGCGACAATCCAAGGATCTCCGCACCCATGGCTGCGCCGAGTGGGCGCACAGCAAAGGTGGATACGCGCTGGTCCGTGGATGAAATCACGCCGTGCGTTTCAGCGACTCCATATCGATCACGAAGCGATATTTCACGTCGTTCTTGAGCAGACGCTCATAGGCTTCGTTCACGGACTGAATCGACACCATCTCGACATCGCTGACGATGCCGTGCTCGGCGCAGAAGTCGATCATCTCCTGCGTCTCGGCCATGCCGCCGATCGCCGAGCCCGCGATGCTGCGGCGGCCGCCGATCAGGCTGGCGCCGGCGAGCGCGGGTTCGAGCGTGGTGAGCGCGCCGACCAGCACCATCGTGCCGTCGCGTTTGAGCAGCGCGGCGTAGGGATTGAGGTCGTGACCGTTCGGAATCGTGTTGAGCAGAAAATCGAAACTGCGCGCGTGCGCCTTCATCGCGGCCTTGTCTTTCGACACCAGCACTTCGTCGGCGCCCAGACGCAGCGCATCGGCGCCCTTCTCCGGCGAGGTCGTGATCATCACCGTGCGCGCGCCGAAAGCCTTGGCGAACTTGATGCCCATATGTCCGAGGCCGCCGAGACCGATCACGCCGACTTTCTGCCCCTTGCCGACTTGCCAATGCCGCAGCGGCGAATACGTGGTGATGCCCGCGCACAGCAACGGCGCGACGGCTTTCAGGTCGAGGCTCGCCGGAATCTTCACCGCGAAACGCTGATCGACCACGATCTGATCCGAATAGCCGCCGAAGGTCAGCTGCTTGCTGTCGCGCTCGCGCGAGTTGTAGGTCAGGGTCGAGCCCTCCTCGCAATATTGTTCCAGGTCCTCGTTGCACGCGGAACAGTGGCGGCAGGAATCGACCATGCAGCCGACGCCGGCGAGGTCGCCGACCCTGAATTTCTTCACCTGCCCGCCGACCGCGACGATGCGGCCGACGATCTCATGTCCGGGCACCATCGGGTACAGCGAATTGCGCCAGTCGTTGCGCGCCTGATGCAGATCGGAATGGCAGACGCCGCAATACAGAATCTCGATCTGCACATCCTCTGGGCCGGGATCGCGGCGCTCGAACGAAAACGGTACGAGTGGCGACTGCGCATCGACTGCGGCATAGCCTTTGGCTTGAAACATGGGAAATATCCTGATGGTGGTAGGGTGTCGGGGACTTGCGGCTCGCCGCACAATTATGCGCGTTGCGATTGCGCCGAAAAAGTCCGGTTCCATGGACATCTTGTGCATGCGAAGCAAATTCAAGTGCGTGAACGTCGCAACGGCGTCACAAAAGCGGCAACGCGGGAGGCAATCGTGCCGAAAATAGTGTTGGCGTCCGGGCTTGCGCGCTGGCTGCGCGACGCGGGGGCGGCGCAGTCGGGCGAAACCGCAATCGACGCCACCGGCGCATCGCTCGGCGACGCGCTCGAAAGCGCCTTCACCCAGTATCCACAGATGCGCGGCTACGTCGTCGACGACCAGGGCGCGGTACGCCATCACGTCGCGGTCTTCGTCGACGGCGTGGCGATCGCCGACAAGGTCCATTTGCAGGTGCCGGTGCGGCAAGGTACAGAAATATACATCATGCAGGCATTGTCCGGAGGCTGATCATGTCCGAAATGGAATTCGTCTGCATCCCGCGCCTGCTCGAACGCAGCGACCGCGACGATGGTGTGTCCATTGCTATACCGCGTGGTGCATCGTGCGAGGTTGTGGGCAAAGGGCGAGCGGCCGAGTCTGGAGCAGCGCATCATCGAGGGCGAAGCAAAATTCTCCGTCTGAGCGTGCAGCCGGAATCAAGCCGGAATCAAGCCGGAATCAAAAGATGTAATGCAGCCCCAGCGAACCCAGCGAACGCGCCTCGATCTGCAAGCCGTTCACACGCTGGTACAGGGGTAGCTGGACGAAAGCGTACGCGGAAAAGCGTCGCGTCAGGTTCCAGGTCAGGCCAGGACTCAGATACGCCAGAGTCGCGCCGCTGTTTTCGACATCGGCGTTCACGCCCTGCTCGCGTTGCTCGGCGCGCACATTGATCTGCAACTGCGGCACCAGGGTGCTGCTCGCGGTATAGCGCAGGCCCGCATTGATGTTGATTCCGGCGCCGGCTTTGAATCCTGCGCGGGAATTCATCGGCACCTGGCCCAACGCCTGCGCGAAATAACCCCAGTCCTGGGTAATTGCTCCGAATTTGTAGACGCCCAGCAGGAAATCCGTGGTGCCCGATCCGAGTTGCAAACCGCGGTCCAGTGGTTGTCCGACCTGTGGCCCGGTTGCGAAATCCTGGGTGTAGCGGCCGCTCGGCAATTTCACGCCGAACAGAATGCCGCCGTCGTGTTCCGCACTGAATCCCTGGAACCGACCGAGCAGGCGCAGATCGCCGATCCCGCTCGCATCCGAACCGGAAATTTCCGTATCGCCTGGCGCGATCGTGGCGTGACTGCGATCGAAGTAAGGAAGCTGGGCGCTGAAACCCCAGTTCGAATTCGGGCTGTAGTCGAGACTGAATGTCGTGTTGCGGTTGCGGGTGTACTGCTGGACTTCACGGTCGTTCGGAACGGCCAGGCTCGCACGCGACAGGCTGTCGCTGCCGGAACGCTGTTGATCCTGATCGAAGTAGTCGTAGCGCATGTCGAAGCGCCAGCCGCGACTGGTGCTGAGCCCCTGACTGTCCCAGTCCGAATTGAGCGTGCAGCCGCACGCCGAACAGGCGAATGCCGTCGCCGGGACCAAGGCGCTGCCGATCAGGCCGGCGCACAGGTATACAAATGCAATTCGCATGATCTCTCCACGTGTTTTCATCGGCATCACGGGCTATGTCGTGATGGGTGTTTTTAATAATAACATAAATTACTTGTTTTATTGTTTAAATAGGACTACAGTGTTCCTCGCTGTAACAAAACCACTCATGAGGAGATATCAATGAAGATACTTTTGCAGACCATTTTGCTCGCCGCGTCGTTGTTCGTTTTCGGAACGGCAGCTGCCGACACGCCCCCGGCTCACGCCGCGCACGCGCCATCGGCCGACAAGGTCACAGCGGCACGCGAAGCCGTGCGCGATCTGTGGACCGACCATATTTTCTGGGTGCGCGACGTCGTGATGGCGACCGCCGCCAAGAACGCCAGCGAACGCAAAACTGGCGAGGCGCAGGTCGTGGCCAATGCGAAGCAGATCGCCGGTGTGGTCGGCGCCTACTACGGCAAGGCTGCGGGCGATCAAATGTTTACCCTGCTGGCCGGACATTGGGGCGCGATCAAGGGCTATCTCGATGCGACCTATGCCAATGACGAGAACGCGCGCAACAAGGCGTTCAAGGATCTCAACGACAACGCTGCCGCCATTGCCACGTTTCTCAGCGGCGCCAACCCGAACCTGCCGAAAGACACCCTGCTCGCCCTGTTGACGGCGCATGGTGCGCACCACGTTACGCAGATCACCGAAGTGCACGCCGGCGACTACGACAAGGAAGCTGCCAACTGGGCGGCGATGCGCACGCACATGAACACGATTGCCGACGCACTGGTCGGCGGTATCGCCAAGCAATTCCCGGACAAGTTCTAAGCTCGGTCCTTGCCCCTTGCACGGTCGCCTTCCGTTGGGTTCCTCCGGCCCAATCTCCCCCAGGCGGAAGGCGACCTCTTTCCGCTGCGGACCAACCGCAAGCGTAGAATGCCGCTCATGCTCGATACATTAGGACAACGCCAGCAGCAGCTTCTGCATTGCCTGCTGCAGAATCCCGACGGCGTGACCGTGGAGGACCTGACGCGCTCGCTCGGCATCACGCACAATGCAGTACGCCAGCATCTGACCGCGCTAGAACGCGATGAATTCGTCGCTCGCGGCGCAACGCGCCCGACCGGGCGCCGCCCCGAACAGACCTTCGTACTAAGCCCACGCGGACGCGAATTGTTCCCGCGCCAATACAACTGGCTCGGCGATCTGCTGGTGGAATCGCTGCGCACGGACGAAGGCGGACCCGCGTTGACCAAGCGCATGCGTGCGCTGGGCAAGCGCGTCGGCGAGCAGATGAACGGCGAAACCGGCGCCGGCAAACCCGTCGCCGAGCGCATCCGGAAATTGGCCGAGGCGATGCGCACAATCGGTTACGAATCGGCAACGGAAGCTCCGCCCAAGAAAGGCGCCCTGCCGGGCATCCAGGCGCACAACTGCGTGTTCCACCATCTCGCGGCCAAGTATCCGGAAGTCTGTCATTTCGATCTGGCGCTGATGGCAGCCGCGACTGGCGCGGAAGTGCAGCATGCCGAATGCATGGTGCGCGGCGGCAATGTCTGCCGCTTTCGATTCCGCAAAGCGGAATAACTTCAATCCCGACACGAGTTATTGACAAACCCTCTCGTGTTTTGTATTTTACCTTTAGGTTAATTAACTTACTGGTTTGTCGATGCACCCCGATCATCTCAGTGCCACGTTTGCGGCCCTCGCCGACCCTACCCGACGCGCGATCCTTGCCCGCCTCGCCCTGGGCGAAACTTCGGTCAAGGAAATCGCCGCGCCGTTCGCAATGACGCCGCCGGCCGTGACCAAGCACCTCAAGGTGCTCGAACACGCTGGACTCATCACGCGCGGGCGCGAGGCGCAGTGGCGGCCCTGCCGGCTCGCGCCGAAGCCGCTGCGCGAAGTCGCCGAATGGGTCGAGCACTACCGCCGGCACTGGGAGCAACGTTTCGATCGTCTGGAGTCCTACCTCCGCGAAGTTCAGTCACAGGAGAAAAAGCATGTCCGCAAAAAACCTTAGTTCATCCGCGATCGCACCATCCGCGCAGCATGCGACGTTTGCGGTCGACCGCGTCTTCGCCGCAACCCCTGCGCAGGTGTTTGCGGCGTGGTCGTCGGCGCAAGCCAAGGGCCGCTGGTTCACCGCGCCGTCCACCGAGTGGAAATTGCTGGACCGCGAACTCGACTTCCGCGTCGGCGGGCGAGAGAGAGCACGCGGCCGCTGGGCCAGCGGCGTGGTCACCGATTTCCAGGCGATCTACAACGATATCGTGCCCGACCAACGCATCGTCTATACCTACAGCATGCATCTGGACGAGAGGAAAATCTCGGTTTCGCTGGCGACGGTGGAGTTCAAGCCGGCGAATCCCGGCACGCGCCTGATCGTCACCGAGCAGGGCGCGTTTCTCGACGGCTACGACGATGTCGGTTCGCGCGAGCGCGGCACGCGTGCGTTACTCGACCAATTGGGTGCGTCGTTGGGCGGCTGAGCCGCCAGGCAAATATTTTTTGCCAAACAGTCGATTTTGCGGCCTCTCGTTCGTCGTCTAGACAAGAGCCAGGGACTCAGCCGATCGAATCGGTCGCAAGCCCGGCTCCGAACCCCCCAACCATTCAAGGAGATACGAAATGCGCTTCATGGTGATCGTCAAAGCGACAAAAGAGTCCGAAGCCGGCGTTATGCCCAGCGAGAAGCTGCTCGCCGACATGGGCAAGTTCAACGAGGACCTGGTGAAAGCCGGGGTGATGCTCGCGGGTGAAGGTCTGCACTCCAGCTCAAAGGGCGCGCGCGTGAGGTTTTTCGGCAAGGAACGCAGCGTGATCGACGGGCCGTTCACCGAGACCAAGGAGCTGGTCGCCGGTTTCTGGCTGTGGCAGGTCAAGTCGCTGGAAGAGGCGATCGAATGGGTCAGGCGCTGCCCCAATCCATTCGAAACCGGCGAGTCCGAGATCGAAATCCGCCAAGTGTTCGAGGCGGAAGACTTCGGCGCCGAGTTCACACCCGAACTGCGCGAGCAGGAAGAACATCTGCGCGTAAAGATCGCCAACGGCGCCGCACTCTGAGCGAACGCTCAACCCGTCAATCAATCAAACAGTCGAGGCAATCATGAAATATTTCAGCATCTACATTCCCGATGCAAAGACGAACCCGGCCGCCCCGCCGACCGGCGAGAAGAAGGCGGCGATGGACAAGTTTATCGCCGACGCGATCCAGCGCGGCGAGCTGCTGATGGGCGGCGGATTCCTCTCGATCAGGAATTCCGGCTGCATCGTGCGGCGCACGAACGGCAAGGCCAGCGTGGTCGATGGGCCGTACACCGAATCGAAAGAACTGCTCGGTGGCTTCGCGATGCTCGAATACCCGTCGCGCGAAGCGGCGATCGAAGGCGCGCGGCGCTTCCTCGAAGTCGCTGGCGACGGCGAGTGCGTGACCTACCAGATCATGGATGGGCCGGACGACAGGAAGCAGGCAGCGTAAGCGCGCAACGCGCGCTTGCGCCCGGCAATCGAAGATGGTGTGATCGGTCGCCATGACGGCGACCGATATCCATCGAACCATCACCGCGGTCTGGCACATCGAATCGGCGAAGCTGATCGGCGCGTTGGCGCGTATCGTCCGCGATGTCGGCGTCGCCGAGGAACTGGCGCAGGACGCGCTGGTGGTCGCGATCGAGCAATGGCCGCGGTCCGGTGTTCCCGACAATCCGGGTGCGTGGCTGATGGCCACCGCAAAGCATCGTGCCATCGATCTGCTGCGCAGAAAGAAGCTGATTGAGCGCAAGCACGAAGAGTTTGGCCATGAGATCGAGATGCAGGCCGATCTCGCCGCGCCGGATTTCGATACCGCACTCGACGACGATGTCGGCGACGACCTGTTGCGCCTGATCTTCGCCGCCTGCCATCCCGTGCTCCCGCCCGAAGCGCGCGTCGCGCTGACGCTGCGCCTGCTGGGCGGTCTGACCACGGACGAAATAGCGCGCGCCTTCCTCGTGCCGGAGGCGACCGTCGCGCAGCGCATCGTGCGCGCCAAACGCACGCTGGCCGACGCGCAGGTGCCGTTCGAGGTGCCGCGCAAGGACGATCTCGCTGCGCGTCTGGCCTCGGTGCTCGAAGTCATCTATCTCGTCTTCAACGAGGGCTACTCGGCCACGGCCGGCGACGACTGGATGCGGCCCGCGCTCTGCGAAGAAGCGCTGCGTCTGGGCCGCATCCTTGCCGGGCTTGCGCCGCAGGAACCCGAAGTCCACGGCCTCGTTGCGCTGATGGAGATTCAGGCCTCGCGCTCGCGTGCTCGCGTCGGCAAGTCGGGTGAGCCGGTGCTGTTGCTCGACCAGGATCGCGCGCGCTGGGACCAGTTGCTGATCCATCGCGGCCTCGCCGCGCTCGAACGCACGGAAAAGCTCGGCGGCGCGCAAGGCGCGTACGCGCTGCAGGCCGCGATCGCCGCCTGCCATGCGCGTGCGCACGTCGCCGCTGAAACGGACTGGACACGCATCGCGATGCTCTACACGGCGCTGGCCCAGCTCATGCCATCGCCAGTCGTCGAACTGAATCGCGCAGTCGCGGTAGCGATGGCGTTCGGTCCAGCGGCCGGACATGAACTGGTTGATGCGTTGATTGGCGAACCGTCGCTCAAGACCTATCACCTTCTGCCAAGCGTGCGCGGCGATCTGCTCGCCAAGCTCGGCCGCATGGATGAAGCACGTGCGGAGTTCGAGCGCGCGGCCGCACTCACGCGCAACGTGCGCGAACGCGGCCTGCTGCTCGCACGCGCGGCCGCCTGCACATCGGCTTGAGGTTCAGAGCTTGACCTGAATCGCTTCGACCTGAATCCGCAGCGTCACAGCCATCTTGAATCCCTTGCCGGCGTCGATGCCGAAATCGCTGCGGTCGAATGTGCCCAATGCATCGGCGCCGCACACCTCACGCTTGAGCAGCGGATGCGGCACGCATTTGAACGAATCGATCTTCAGCACGAGCGGCCTGGTCACTCCGTGCAAGCTCAGCTCGCCGACCACCTGCGACGGCACACCGTTACTGAAGCCTTCGAGCTTGCCTTTGTAAGTCGCCTGCGGGTACTTCGCGACGTCGAGCATCTCATCGCCCTTCACCTTGTCGTTCAACTTGTCGAGACCGAAATCCACGCTCGCCGCATCGACCACGATATCCACCGTGCCCTGCCCGCCTGCCTTGTCCAGCGTCACCGTCCCCGAGGTTCGGTCGAACTTGCCACGGAAGGTCGACAGACCGCCCGAGTGGTCCGCCTCGAAACTGGGATACGTGTGCGTGGGGTCGATTTTGTAAGTGACCGGCGCGGCCGCGGCAATGCCACAAACGGCCATGGTCAACAGACTGGATAGCAGACGCACCTTCATTGCGGGTTCCTTTCGTTCGATCGCACAGGCGATAATCTAACATCAAGGCTTGATGCGGCCGCGATTCGGTCGCGCAAGCATTTAGGAAAGTTTCAGGCCTGAGCGATTCCTGCCTTGGCCGCTAGACGGAGACATCATGCAGCACGCAACGCTATCTGCGGACAAGGCCCCGGACGGTTCGCAATCCATTGTGTCCGTGGCCGGCGTGGGCAAAACCTACGCCAGCGGTTTTCAGGCCTTGAAGCAGGTCGATCTCACGATTCGCCGCGGCGAGATCTTCGCCCTGCTCGGACCGAACGGTGCGGGCAAGACGACCCTGATCAACATCATCTGCGGCATCGTCAACGCGAGTACGGGCACGGTGCTCGCCGATGGCCACGATATCGTGTGCGACTATCGCGCGGCACGCGCGAAGATCGGCCTGGTGCCGCAGGAACTGCACACCGATGCGTTCGAAAGTGTGTGGGCGACGGTAAGGTTCAGTCGCGGCCTGTTCGGCAAACCGCCGAATCCGGCCCATCTCGAAAAAGTGCTGCGCGATCTTTCGCTGTGGGACAAGAAGGACGCGAAGATCATGACGCTGTCCGGCGGCATGAAGCGCCGTGTGCTGATCGCCAAGGCGCTCGCGCACGAGCCGACGATCCTGTTTCTCGACGAACCCACCGCCGGCGTCGACGTCGAACTGCGCCACGACATGTGGCAGATGGTGCGCGGCCTGCGCGACAACGGCGTCACGATCATCCTGACCACGCACTACATCGAGGAGGCCGAGGAAATGGCCGACCGCATCGGCGTGATCCGCAAGGGCGAGCTGATCTTGGTCGAGGACAAAGCAGCGCTGATGCGCAAGCTCGGCAAGAAGCAGTTGACCCTGCAGTTGCAGAGTCCGCTGCAACACATCCCGGCCGAGCTCGCCGGCCTGCCGCTCGAACTTTCCGCGGAAGGCCACGCCTTGACCTATACCTTCGACACGCACGGCGATGAGACCGGCATCGCACTGCTGCTGCGCCGATTGAGCGAGCACGGCATCGACTTCAAGGATTTGCATTCGAGCGAAAGTTCGCTGGAAGACATTTTCGTCAGCCTGGTGAGGGCGCAGCCATGAATCTGCCGGCGATCCGCGCGATCTACCGCTTCGAAATGGCGCGCACGTTCCGCACGCTGACCCAGAGCATTGCTTCGCCGGTGCTGTCAACTTCGCTGTACTTCGTCGTGTTCGGCGCGGCGATCGGATCGCGCATGGGCGAAATAGGCGGCGTCAGCTACGGCGCATTCATCATTCCCGGCCTGATCATGCTTTCGCTGCTCAACGAGAGCATCTCCAACGCCTCGTTCGGCATCTACTTGCCAAAATGGTCGGGCACGATCTACGAACTGCTTTCGGCGCCGGTGTCGTTCGTCGAGGTTCTGATCGGCTATGTCGGCGCGGCGACGACGAAATCGGTGATGCTCGGTCTGCTGATCCTCGTCACTGCGCGGGTTTTCGTCGCCTACGAGATCGCGCACCCGGTCTGGATGGTCGGCTTCCTCGTGCTGACCTCGGCGACGTTCAGCCTGTTCGGTTTCATCATCGGCCTGTGGGCGGACGACTTCCAGAAACTGCAGGTCGTGCCACTGATGGTGGTCACGCCGCTGACCTTTCTCGGCGGCGCGTTCTACTCGATCAACATGCTGCCACCGATCTGGCAGAAGATCACGTTGTTCAACCCGGTCGTGTACCTGATCAGCGGTTTTCGCTGGAGCTTCTACGGCGTGGCCGACGTCAACGTCGCGGTTAGCCTCGGCATGACTCTGGTTTTTCTCGTCCTCTGCCTCGCCACCGTGCGGTGGATCTTCAAGACCGGATACAAACTCAAACGCTGATCTTGAGCAGAAAGAAACGTCACTCTTTCGCCACGCTCGTCGCGCGCTGAGCAATTTCGCGCAGTTGGCCGACGCGTTTGCTGCCCAAGCGCGCCGCGACATCCCGCTGTGCTTGCTGCCACAGCGGTAGCGCGCGCTCGATTGCCGCGCGCCCCGCTGCGGTCAAACGCACTTCCACGACACGCTTGTCGCTACCTGCCGCAAGCGCAATCAGATCGTCGCGTTCGAGCGGCTGCAGATTGCGCGCAAGCGTGGTGCGATCGAGTTCCAATTCCTCGGCGAGCACATTGATCGGCGCTGGTTCGTTGCGGGCGATGGCCCGCAACAGCGAAAACTGGGTGATCTTCACACCCGACGCGGCGAGCGCATCGTCGTAGAGCTGGCTCATCGCACGCGCAGCACGGCGCAGATTCACGCAGACGCATTCGGGCTGATATTTTCCCGGCCCTTCGGTAACTGATCGCGGCCCGCGTTTCGTGAGTTGTTTCCGATCCATTTGGACTTGCCTGTTCAAAAATAGGTGTATATACTCTTATTGTACACAAATATTCCGATTGAGTCACCCGTTTCCACGGAAATGACGGTACCTGAAGGATCCACATGCTGCTCCAGCCCCTTGCCGCGCGCCTGCGCGGCCGCCTGCACTATGCCTACGTCGTCGCGGCGCTGACATTCCTCACCCTGCTCGTCGTCGCCGGCATCCGCGCGACGCCCAGCGTGCTGATCGTGCCGCTGGAGAAAAATTTCGGCTGGAGTCGCGACAGCATCACGCTAGCGGTGTCGATCGGGCTCGCCTTGTTCGGTCTGATGGGCCCGTTCGCCGCGGCGGCTATGCAGCGCTTCGGCGTGCGCCGCACGATGATCGTCGCGCTTATCCTGCTGGCGAGCGCGATGGGTGGCAGCTCCTTCGTCACCACGCCATTCGGGTTGATCCTCACCTGGGGCGTACTCGCCGGCATCGGCACCGGCACGATGGCGATGGTGCTCGGCGTTACCATCGTCAATCGCTGGTTCGATAAAAATCGCGGCACAGTGCTCGGCCTGCTTACGGCGAGCACGGCTACGGGACAGCTGCTGTTTCTGCCGATCCTCGCCTGGGTCGTGGCGCACCACGACTGGCGCGTGGTCGTGTGGATCGTCGCGATCGCGGCCATCGTACTGATCGCGCTCGTTGCCCTGCTCATGCCCGAGCGCCCTGCCGACGTCGGCCTATACCGCTACGGCGGCAGCGCGGACGACACGATAGATGCGGTGCGCGGCAACCCGCTCGTCGCCGCGTTTAGCGCGCTCCGCATCGCTTCGCGCAGCGGCACATTCTGGCTGCTGTTTGCAACATTTTTCATTTGCGGATTAAGCACCAATGGCTTGATCGGCACGCACCTGATCGCATTCTGCGTCGACAACGGCATCCCGGAAGTCAAGGCCGCGGGTCTGCTCGCGATGATGGGCGTGTGCGACATCATCGGTACCACGCTGTCGGGCTGGCTGTCCGATCGCTACGACAATCGCGTGCTGCTGTGCGCCTATTACGCCCTGCGCGGACTGTCGCTGCTGTACCTGCCGTTTTCCGACTTGAGTTTCTACGGGCTCGGCCTGTTCACCGTGTTCTATGGCTTGGACTGGATCGCCACCGTGCCGCCGACCGTGCGCCTGACGACGCAGCGCTTCGGCAACCAGCTTGCACCGCTGATCTACGGCTGGATCGGTGCCGGCCATCAGCTTGGCGCGGCGACCGCCGCATTCGGCGCGGGCGTGCTGCGCGTGCAGACCAATCGCTATGTCGAAGCGTTCCTCGTTGCCGGCACGGCCTGTCTCGTCGCGGCGATGATGGCGCTGCTGATTCGTTCGCGACCCCCCGCGCAGTTGCAACCCGCGCTCGGCTAGGTGCACTTTCACCACTGTTCGGAGAAACGTCATGCCTCTCGTCACCTTGACCGTCGTCAAACCCAAACCCGTCGAATTCAAATCCGGCGTGCTCGCGGCCGTGCATGGCGCCCTTGTCGCTTCGGGCGTGCCGCAAGCGGATCGCTTTCAGCGCGTGCTCGAACTCGATGCGGAGAACTTCCGTTTCGATCCGACCTACCCCGATCTGAGTTCGCAGCGCAATGCCGATTTCGCCCTGATCGAGATACTGTTTTCCGAAGGCCGCAGCGTGAAGGTGAAGAAAAAAATCGTCGCCGATATTCTGGCCAGTCTCACCGCCGAGCCGCTGAAGTTGAATGCGGAAAACGTGATGATCTGTTTCAAGGAAACGCGCTGGGAAAACTGGGTGTTCGGCGGCGGGCGGTTTATTCACACCTGAGTTTTGTGTGGGTCATGTAAGGTCGGAAGTTGACGAGTAAGATAATCGCCATGGACAGGGTTGTAATACCTCTAGCCACTCTTGCTCTTGGCATCGTCTTGGCGAATGCCATGTCTGGATGCTCGGCCTACCAAGCGTACAAAAAAGCGGGTCCGAAGGCTGCCCGGGCGACGCACAGATCGCCGCGCAAGTGGAAGCGTCGGTTCGCGCACACCCGGGACTCGAGTTCTGGAGCATCCAGGTGCAGTCGCTGGACCACGTGGTCTATCTATACGGCATCGTAGAGACAGACCTGGAGCGCAGCATTGTCGAATCTGCGCTGTCGAGGCTTCTGGTGGGATGAAGGTTGTGAATACGATTACGACGCGTACGAGGGTTTACTAGGCCGTTCGGCACTTGGTTCCAGTGCTAGGTCCGGAAAAAAACACCGCTGCCTGTGCTACGCAACCGCGCAGTGCGTAATCTGTCTATCTAAACGAGCCGGTGCGTCAGCATGGAGTTAGGTCCTACAAGCCAAATTGCTAAGAAACCTTGCGCGGCAGCCCAGAGAGAAAACTGGTTCCGAAACTCGTCGACGACGGCATCGAACGCCATGACTGGTGAATCGAGCGCGCTCAACGCCAGCAACAGGCTAGATCTAGCTTGAAGGGGAATTTTGTTGGCCTTCAGCTCGATAGCCGCAAGCAGTCCTTGCGCCAACTCTTTTGATGTGACAGAAACACCCGCTCCCTGACCGGTTTGCCGAACGTGCTGCCAAAAGGCCGGATCAACGAATGCTCGAACGACTTGAATATCTAGCGCCGGCTCGTGTCCATCAAGACGGGCAACGCGACAATCGATGTGAGGAAGAGTGGACAAGGCTTCAGGCTCCCTCCAGATTGGTTCATCAGTATTCATCACTCGAACCAACGTGCGGCAAGTCTCCAGCGTGCCTTGTTCTCCCTTTGGAGTTGGCCCAACGAACCCATAGTCGAGCGTCCCTGAGTGCTGAAAGTCTCCGGAAGCGGCTCGGCCTTCGCGCAGCGATTCGGAGAAACCAACCACTTTGCCACCACGGGTAACGGTACCTTTGGCGTGATCGGTCACGTGACCGACGGCGGTGATGATCTCGGATTTGATAGCCATGTCTTGACTCCCTAGCAACGCGTCGCGCGTGGCATCAGACCTTGGGGAGTCGATTCTCGGTTTCAAGATTTCTGTTACGACACTTGGCGGAGAGGGAGGGATTCGAACCCTCGATAGAGTTTTTGACCCTATACTCCCTTAGCAGGGGAGCCCCTTCGGCCTCTCGGGCACCTCTCCGTATTTCAATTGTATCAAGCCTGTGAATTTCGCGGACTGGGTCGGGATTGTTCGTCTCGTCCTGAGACTCACCCTGCGCGCTTGCGCGCTCCGGGCCAGCCTGGCGGCTGTCCAAAATCGTTCCAAACGATTTTGTCGAACCCTCGACGGATTTCGATCCCTACTCCCTTAGCAGGGGAGCCCCTTCGGCCTCTCGGGCACCTCTCCGTATTTCAATTGTATCAAGCCTGTCCAAAATCGTTTGATGATTTTGGTGCCGGACACAACGGGCTTTATCCCGCTTCCGACGGGGTGCGCAATATAGCCAGTTCGTCTGCCGCGGTAAAGCAATTACGCCACTGCGGGGGGCGGTGCTTCGCTCTGCGCGCCTTGTTCGCTATGTTCGCGCTTGATGCGCTGGAAAATTTCCTCGCGATGCACGGCAACGTCTTTGGGGGCGTTGATGCCGATGCGAACCTGGTTGCCCTTGACGCCGAGGACGGTCACGCTGACCGAGTCGCCAATCATGAGGGTTTCACCCACACGGCGGGTTAAAATAAGCATTTTGAAACTTCTCCTTCAGCCAATTCGTCGTTCCTAACGACAGTTATGCGCGTCATCAATCCTGACGGCGTGCACACGGCAACGGCTTTTTTATTTTGGTTACGAGCGCTAGCCCGCACCTTCCCTTTTTTTTAAAGACCAGTGCTTGGCCGTCGGGATCCCCCATCAACGAGAGCCAGCGCACAGTTCCGCTTGAACACCTGATACTAACGGACGCAAACAGTATGCGCAACGACACGTTTGTTTATCCAAAAATGTGATACGTATCACACTATTTGCGAACTTACCCAGTCCGGCACGGCCTGCAACGCGACGGCAAGAGCTGGCGTGTCTTCCCCGCCGCCCTGTGCCATGTCGGCGCGCCCGCCGCCCTTGCCACCGATCTGACTGGCGACGTAAGCGACCAGTTCTCCGGCCTTGATCTTGCCGAGCGCAGTGCCGCTGACGCCGGCGACGAGTGCAATCTTGCCGTCGTTGCCGCCCGCAAGCAGCACCACGCAATCACCGAGTTGTTGCTTGAACTTGTCCACGCTGTCGCGCAGGGTTTTTGCATCTGCGCCGCCGAGGCGTGCGGCGATCACCTTGATACCTTGTATACTTTTAGCATTTGCCGCAAGGTCGCTGGTCGCGGCGCCGGCGGCCTTGGCTTTGAGCGATTCGAGCTCGCGTTCGAGCTTCTTCTGCCGATCGAACAACTGGCGCAGCTTGTCGACAATATCGCCACCGCTTGCGGAAAGCAGATGCGCGACCTGGTCGAGCTTGGTCTCTTCCGCATTGACATGGGCAAGCGCGCCCGCGCCGGTAAGCGCCTCGATGCGGCGGATGCCCGCGGCTACGCCGCCTTCGCTGACGATCTTGAACAGACCGATATCGCCGGTGCGGCCGACGTGCGTGCCGCCACACAGTTCGGTGGAGAAATCACCCATCTTGAGCACACGCACTTCATCGCCGTACTTTTCACCGAACAG
>NZ_DATBQK010000073.1:0-33568 GCF_036560865.1 Rudaea sp. | reverse complement strand
GTCACACAGGAAGAGTCGAACGTGAACTGACGATTCTTGATCAACTCGTGCTTGAGCCCGCGCGTCCAGCTTATCTTGGTGTCATCTGTCTCGATGAACCCGTCCAACTCTTTCTCGCGCGCCCTTCTGTCCAGTCCGATGTGTGCTGCGTCGAAACGGGTGACTTCTCTGTTGTAGAAATCGATCATGCGCATCATGTTGTCGCAGATTGCAGATTTCGAGGCGTTGTAGCACCACGCGTCGCGGTTGGTGGCGATTCCGAGAGAGAAGTTGTCGAACAGCTTGGTACGGCCGCCTTTCTTGTCGCCTAATGCGATGAAGTCGCTAAAGCTGTCATCGCGTTGCTTGAGCCAGTCGCCGTACCCATCCGGTGTGATGACCTGCCAATTATTTGCCCCGCTGATTCCAACAATTCCACCGAATGTGGCCATCTTTTGGAGCTTGTCTTCGCGGCTGAGGTAGTCGCCGATATCATGGAAAAAGATGCCGTATCCGGTTGCATGCGGATTCTTGACTAGAAGCGAAATCGCGATAGGTGCGCGGCTTCCAACGCCGAACACGTTGTCTTTCTCTTTGCGACGTAGCTCCCCGGCTGTACGTGCATTGCCTCTCAGGTGGAACACATAAATGCTGCTGAACTCCTCGGCAAGGCATTTGCGTAGGCCGTCGGCGGTGTTCGCATCGAGAAATCCTGCATTGGTGACGAAGCCAATCACTCCGTTATCGCCTATACGATCGCTTGCCCAGCGGATTGCCCGGATATAGCTGTCGTAAAGCCCTTTCGACAGCACAGCCCTCGAGCGTTCGGCATAGGTTTCCGTAATGCGCTGATCCAATTGCGGGTATGCGATGTTCTGGTTGTTGTCGTTCTGGCTGCCTTGTCCGACCGAATACGGTGGATTGCCGACGATGACTCGGATATCGAGCTGCTTCTGCAGTCTGCGCCGCGCACTGTTGTCGACCAACAGCGCATCGACCAGATCGTCCTTCTCGTACATCTGAAACGTGTCGGTCAGGCAGATGCCCTCGAACGGCGCATAGTCGCCTCCGACGATATCGTGATAGGTCGCCTCGATATTGATCGCTGCGATGTAATAGGCGAGCAACACGATCTCGTTGGCATGGATTTCGTGCTTGTACTTGTGTTTCAACTGTTCTGCGCTGATCAGGCCGCTCTGCATCAGACGCGTAATGAACGTTCCCGTACCAGCGAATGGATCGAGGATGTGTACCGCATTGCTGCCCAGCGTTTCGCCGAACTCGGTCTTGAGGATATGGTTGACGCTGTGGATGATGAAATCGACGACCTCGACCGGTGTGTAGACGATGCCGAGCCGTTCGGCCATCTTCGGAAACGCGTTGCGGAAGAATTTGTCGTACAGCTCGACTATGATCTTCTGCTTACCGGCTGCGTTCTCGATGCCCTCGGCGCGCAGCTTCACGCTGTCATAGAACGATTGCAGTGTGTCGGCTTCCTTGTCGAGGCGATGTTCGTGCAGCACGTCGAGCACGTTCTGCATCGCCTTCGACATCGGGTTGTGCTGGGTGAAGCTGTATTTCTCGAACAACGCGTCGAACACCGGCTTGGTGATCAGGTGCTGCGCCAGCATTTCGATGATGTCAGCGTCGCTGATGCTGTCGTTCAAGTCGTCGCGCAACTCCGCGGCGAATTCGGTGAATGCGTTGATCTCGCGTACGTTGTCCGGGTTGTCGAGAATGGCCGTGATGCGCGCGACATGCGTCTGCGCGATCTTCGCGATATCGTTCGCCCAATCCTCCCAGTGATGCCTATTGCCAACCTTCTGCACGAGCTTGGCGTAGATCGCGCGTTCGATCTCGCCGATCTCGAATTCGAGTGCGATCTGTTCGGACAGCACCGGGTTTTCCGCGATGGCGCCGATGGAATGTCCGCCTCTCGCTCGCGCGCGGGCTTGATCCGTCTTCTTGAGCGCCGTTGCCTTGCGTGCAATCGTGTCGGTGACGGCGACGATTTCCATCTTGCGGGTGTCATGGCCGATCAAGTCGAGCTTGTTGACCATCGCGTCGAAGCGATCGTCGTGCGAGCGCAGCGCCTGCAGCACCTGCCAGACGACCTTGTAGGTCTTGTTGTCGTTGAGCGCCTCGTGCGGCTCGACGCCAGCCGGTATCACGACCGGCAGCACAATGTAGCCGAGCCGCTTGCCCGGCGCGGTGCGCATGACCCGGCCGACCGATTGCACGACATCGACCTGCGAGTTACGCGGCGTCAGAAACAGCACTGCATCGAGTGCGGGGACATCGACACCCTCGGACAGACAGCGCACGTTGCTCAGGATCCGGCAGGTGTTGTCTGGCGACTCGGCCTTGAGCCAGTCGAGCTTCACCTCTTTCTCGCTCGCGTTCATGCCGCCGTCGACGTGTTCCGCCTCGCAGATCAGCTTCGGGGCGGTATCTTCGTCTTCGCTGTTTTGCTGATAGGCCTCGACCACGGCCTGGAACATGTTGGCGATGTTCTTCGAGCTGACCTTGTGCGTCTTCGCGCCTTTCTGCACCTCGATCACCTGGCAGAACGCAACCGCGCGCTTCATCGCGTGATCGTCGTCGGCCACGCTCTCCGCGAGTCCCTGTTTCGACAGCGCCTTCCAGCAGCCGATGATTTTGGCCGCGTCGTCGACCTTGAGCTGGTTATTCTCGTCCTTGAGCAGGCTCTGGATACGGCGGCTGACGTGCGCCTCCTCGATCGACAGCACGATGACCTTGTAATCGACGAGCAAGCCGCGCTTGACCGCTTCTGAGAACGTGATCAGAAAAAGTTGCTTGCCGAACAGCGCCTCGTCGTCCATCGAACACAGCGCGACGTTGTCGCGTTCGGCGCTGGCTTTGGCCGTGTCGCCGTAGATGCGCGGCGTCGCAGTCATGTACAGACGCTTGGCCGCGTGGATGAAGCCGCCGTCGTGCACCTTGACGAAGTGGCTCTCGTCGGCGCCGTCGAACGTAGCGCCGGTCGTGCGGTGCGCTTCGTCGCAGACGATCAGGTCGAAGCCGGCGAGACCATGCTCCTTCTGTGCGCGGCTGATCACGTCGATCGAATGGTAGGTGCTGTAGACGGCGCTCATGTGCTCGGCGTCGTGACGCTTGGCCATTTCGGCGGCGAGTCGAGCGGGCTCGGTCGTGGCCGGGTAGCGCAGCTCGTGCGTGAAGGTCTGCACACTGTCGTCGTCGACCTTGCGCTTCTTGCCGACATCGCTGTCCGAGCAGACAGCGAAATTGTGCAGCGGCGTCGCGCTCTCCTGCGTCCACTCGGTCAGCGTCTGCGAGAGCAGTGCGAGGCTCGGCACGAGGAACAGCACGCGCTTGCCCTTGCCTGCCAGTGCTTCGGCGATCTTGAGGCTGGCGAAAGTCTTGCCGGTGCCGCAAGCCATGATGAGCTTGCCGCGATCGGCCTGCTTCAGGCCTGCCAAGGTCGCTGTCAATGCGGATTGCTGATGCGGCAGCAGGTTTTTTTGCGGTTTGAGTAGCGGCGTTGATTTCGGCTGATACGTTGCCCAGTCGATCTGGCTGTTTTCAAGGTCGTGCAGATCGATCTTGCTGACCGGTGGCTGCTGGTCGCGTAGCGCATCCTCGGCGTGCTCGCTCCAGTTGTTCGTGGTGCTGACGATGATGCGGTGCGTGAACGGCTTCTTGCCGGAGGCCGTGAAGAAGCTGTCGATGTCCTTCTTCTGAACGCGATGGTCCTCGGCGTACTGTTTGCACTGGATCGCGTGGAATTCGGCGGTACCTTGCGTCTTGGCGACGAGGTCGATGCCGGTGTCGCGCGCATCGAGTCCCTGCGACCTGGCCCAGTCGGCGTACGACCAGACGTCGGTATACAGATCGCGATAGGTCGCTTCGTTGCGCAAGTAGGCGCATATCAGCTCTTCGAAATAGGTCCCTTTCTCGCGCTCTGAGACGGCTGCCTCGCGGCAGGCGTCGAGGACGTTTTGCAGTGCACTCACGATGAGCGCTTCGCGAAACGTGTCCTTGAGTCGCGCTTATCTCGTCTGCACCTTTCCTTGACGATTTTCGGCAGCTGCTCCAGTAACGACTTGGCCATGGCGATCGGTTGTGCATGAAACGGTCGTCAATGAAAGCAAAATTTTGCTTTGAACGAAAGCAAAATTTTCAAATGACGATGCGTCCGATCCTAAGGTCGGGTCATGAAAACCGAGCAGGTGGCGTTCGCGGAACGTCTCGCCGCAGCGATGAAAAAGGAAGGCATTGAACCAAGTCCGGTAGAGCTGGAAAGGCTACTTGCGCGCCATGGTGGCGTTCCGGTCACGCCTCAAGCGATTTCAGGTTGGCTTGGTGGCAAGCACATGCCCAAGCAGGCCAATATGCGCGCATTGGCCAAAATGGTGGGATTGGAGCCCTACGTGCTTCAGTACGGCAACAAAGTGGCGCAGGAAGTGGGGGAATTGCGAGCGACATGGCCAACCGGAGTTGGCGCCGTAGATCGGCTTGCGATCGAGGAATTTCTGAGTTTGCCGTCGTTGCAGCGCAAGCTGGTGCGCGATCTCATCCAGACGTTGGCGACACCGGAAGGGCGGCGGAAGAAGATCTGAGGGGGACTTCGCTGCTCGTTCAGAGAGGGGCGAGTTTTACGTAACGCGCAACTTCTCTTCCCCGACTGCGCGTGGAAGGGAGTCGACACTCGATCACATTCCGGCAAAGCAGCGAACTCGTACGGAATTTCGTCGAGACCTGTTCGAACCGCGCGGAATCCAAAGCCGGAATGAAGAATGGTTACGCCGCCACCGCGTGCAGCTTCACGCCCAGCGCACGGGTGACGCGCAGGATGGTGGCGAAGTCGGGGCTGCGCTCCCCCGACAGGGCCTTGTACAGGCTTTCACGCGACACACCGGCATTCCGAGCCACCTTGCTCATGCCTTGCGCGCGCGCGATGTCGCCCAGTGCCTTGGCGATGAAGGCGGCATCGCCATCGCCATCGCTTTCCTCGATGCAGGCATCCAGATACGCGGCCATTTCCTTGGGTGTGCGCAGGTGCTCGGCGACATCGTAGTCTTCGAGGACGACTTTCTTCTTGCTCATGGGAAATCACCTTTCAGGTTGCGCGCGATGCCGCGCGCTTTGCGTATATCGGCCTGCTGCGAAGATTTGTCGCCGCCGACCAGCAACAGGATCAGTTCGTTGCCGCGCCGCATGTAGTACACCCGATAACCCGGTCCGGCATCCACGCGCAACTCGGACACGCCATCTTGAAGATTGCGGTGATCGCCGGGATTGCCGTTCGCAAGCCGTTCGATCCTCGCCTGCACGCGAGCGCGCCCAGCCGTATCGCGCAGGCCATCGATCCACACTCTGAACTCGGGAGTGCGTTTGATCTCCACACGGATCAGTGTAGCCTAGTGGCTACACTTGCGCCAGACGGCGGCGACGCATCGCTCAGCACTCGATCACGTTCACCGCGAGGCCGCCGCGCGAAGTTTCCTTGTACTTGTCCTGCATGTCGCGGCCGGTATCGCGCATCGTCTTGATCACCTTGTCGAGCGACACGCGATGCTTGCCGTCGCCGCGCATCGCCATGCGCTGCGCGTTGATCGCCTTGACCGAGCCCATCGCATTGCGCTCGATGCACGGAATCTGCACAAGGCCGCCGATCGGGTCGCAGGTCAGGCCCAGGTTGTGTTCCATGCCGATCTCGGCCGCGTTCTCGATCTGGTAGATGCTGCCGCCGAGCGCCGCGGTGAGTCCGCCCGCCGCCATCGAGCAGGCCACGCCGACTTCGCCCTGGCAGCCGACTTCGGCACCCGAAATCGAGGCGTTCTCCTTGTAGAGAATTCCGATCGCACCGGCGGTCAGCATGAAATCGAGAATGCCTTTTTCGTTCGCGCCCGGCACGAAGCGGTCGTAGTAGTGCATGACCGCCGGCATGATGCCGGCTGCTCCATTGGTTGGCGCGGTGACGACGCGCCCGCCAGCCGCATTTTCCTCGTTGACCGCGAGCGCGTAGAGATTGACCCAATCCAGTATCGTCAGCGGATCGCGCAGTGACTGTTCGGGCCGGTTGCGCAGTTCCGAGCTCATGCTCGGCGCGCGGCGCTGCACCTTGAGGCCGCCGGGCAGCACGCCGGTTTCGCGGACACCGCGCGCCAGGCAATCCTGCATCGCCTGCCAGATCGTCAGCAGACCCGTGCGGATCTCGGCTTCCCTGCGCCAGACTTTTTCGTTTTCGAGCATGACTTCGGCGATGGTCTTGCCGGCCGCGGCGCACAGCGCGAGCAATTCGTCGCCGCTATGGAACGGGTATGGCAGCGGCGTCGTATCGGGCACGATCTTGTCCTCGGCCGCCTCGTCGTGATTGACCACGAAGCCGCCGCCGACCGAATAGTAGTCGCGCGTCGCCAGCACCTCGCCGCCCGCATCGAATGCAGTGAAGCGCATGCCGTTGGAGTGGTATGGCAGCTTCTGCCGCTTGTTGAACACCAGATCGGTTTTTTCGTCGAACGCGATTTCGTGCTTGCCGAGCAGGTTCAATTTCTTATCGGCGCGGATGCGTTTGAGCCTGGCCGGAATCGTGTCCGGATCGATCTTGTCCGGCCACTCGCCCTCGAAGCCGCACAACACCGCCTTGTCGGTGCCGTGTCCGCGCCCGGTGTGCGCGAGCGAGCCGAACAATTCGCCGCGCACACGCGCAACCCGCGCGAGCACGCTGGCTTCATCGAGCCAGCGCGTGGCGAAGCGCGCTGCGGCGCGCATCGGCCCTACCGTGTGCGATGACGACGGCCCGATGCCGATTTTGAACAGATCGAAGACGCTGACGGCCATAACAACTCCAAATCCTTCCGAGTATCCTACTCCGCGCCGATCTCGGGCTCTGAAATTCGGTCGCGCTTTAGCCCCTCCCCCTTGATGGGGGAGGGGTTGGGGAGAGGGTGGCGCCTGCGCAGCAGGCGCCTGCTGCGCCAGCCCCTCTCCCGCTGCGCTTCGCGCGTCGACCTCTCCCACGAGGGGAGAGGTGCGAGCGCAGCGCAGCACGCCGAATGGTACCCCGCGAAGTCATCGAATCTGGTACACAAATCGTATCCTGTGTCCGTAACCCTTAACCGTCAATGCCCCTGATTCTCTTCCAGCGCGACAACTGCCACCTCTGCGATCTTGCACTCGACGTGCTCGCGCGGGCGCATGCGCCGGACTTCGACAGCGTTTTCATCGACGGTGATGAGGCGCTGGAGGCGCGCTACGGCGAACGCGTGCCAGTATTGCGCGACGATGGCGACGAACGCGAACTGGACTGGCCATTCGATGCGCAGAAAGTCACGGGATTCTTGAGCTTGCGATGAGGCAAACGCAAAGGCCGCGGGAATCCGCGGCCTTCGCTTGCAGCCTCGAAACGCACGCCGCCGCTCAGGGCGGACGGCCCGCTACAGCAGGGACTTGGCGTGGTCGAGCACCGCGCCGCAGGCTTTCTTCGTCACCTTCGCCTTCATATCGCCCATGCCGCCCATGCCGCCACCCAAGCTGTTGAGGTCGGTACTCTTGCCGTCTTTGCTCTTCAAGATGCCTTTGGCGCCGTCGGCATAGCCGGGATCGTCCTCGCCACCGCCGGCCTTGCCCATCAACTTGTCCTTCATCGCCCCGGCCGCTCCGCCGCTGAGATAGTTGTTCTTGACGCAGAACTCGATCACACCCGCCGCATTGCCGGCGCTGCCGGAAGCGAGCGAACCCATCCCGCCGCCACCGGCAAGGTCGCCGAGACCGCCAGCCTGAGCCGAGGTGCAAAATCCGAGTATCGCGATGCTGCCGGTGAGTGAGATCGAAAAGACTTTAAGGAATTTCATGGACGCCTCCTTCAGGTTGAGTGTCACGGCGAAGATACGACGATCGAATGCGAAGAGCAAACGCGACTTGCGCGGATCCTGCGCGCGCCGATCGCACAGCGGGTTCAGCTGTTCGCGGAGGTTTTGCCGCGCAGCCGCGCCATGATCGCGCTGCGCGCTTCGCGCAGGATCGAATCGCGGTCGAGGCTGGCGACGATATCGGCGACGGCGCGCTTGGCGCCGCCTTCGCCCCAGGATTTGCCCTGCAGCAGATAGCGCTCCGCCGCGCGGCCGACGAGTTCGGTCGCGTACCAGGCCAGCGCACCCTGCGCGCCGGCGGTGACGAAGGTCGACAGGCCCGCACTGACGCCCTTGAGCGCGCTCGATACCAGATGCACACCCCAGATCGCGCCCATCAACGCGGCGAGCTGGGCGCAGATCGTCGCGATCAGGGTGCCGGCCTCGGCGCGCGTCAGTGGCTGTCCGTATACTTTTCCCAAATGCAGCACGAGGGCGACGTCGAGCGAAGCGGCGGCAAGCAGATCGGCGACCGGAATCGGATTGAGCGCGACCGCCACACCCTTGGCCAGACAATAGTTGCGGATCACGCGCTGCGCGAGATCGCGCCGCGCCGCGGCGACGCGCACGGCGACGCGATCGGAAAGATCGCCGGCGAACAGGCCGGCGTTGAGTGCCGCGAGCGTCTTGCCTTCGCGTTCGGCGATCGCACGCACGCACGCATCGAGCGCACGCACGTCCGCAGGCTGCGGCGCGCGGGTTTGCGTTTCGTTGCCGTTCGCGTCGACCTGCACGACTAGCCGATCGGCCGGCAGCGCGGCGCAGGCGACCACGTCTTCCGCGCGCACGAGTCCGGCGGTGTGTTCGCGCAATCGCACGAGCAAACGCTCGCGTTCGTCCGCGGTGTAGCGGTCGGCCTTGTTCAAGGCGAGCAGCAGCGGACGCTGGGTTTTGCCCAAAGTAGACAATGCGGCAAGCTCGCTTTGCGTCATGTCGCCGTCGACAACGAAGACGACGAGATCGCTGATTGCGGCCACGTCGAAGGCGAGCCGCTCGCGTTCCTCGCCGGACAGTTCGTTGATGCCCGGCGTGTCGATCAGATGCAGACCCTGACCGGCGACCTCCTGCCAGCGTTGCGCGTTGCGCGCGCGCGTCGTGCCGTGCAGCACGCCGGTGGCGAACGCGGTGCGGCCAAGCAGAGCGTTGCCGAGCGCGGATTTGCCGACGCTGACCCGGCCGAACACGGCGATATGCAATTCACCGGTCGCCAGTTTGTCGAGCAGGGCTTCGACTTGGGCGAAGTCCTCGGTCAGCTCGCCGCGTACGCTCTCGGGGATGCTTTTGTCGTCGAGCAGGGCGCGCAGCGCTTCGCTGGTCTGCGCGACATGCGCGTCGGCCGACGGACTGGCGGCTGCGGTCGGCGCGCCGCCAAGGCGTATGCGCAGCTTGTCCCACCAATCGTTAACGTTCATGCGCTGGCCGTCGGAAGATCAAGAGCGGATTGGCCGCAAAGAGCGCAAAAGACGCAAAGGCAGAGCTTTCACCTTGCGCTCTTGGCGCTCTTTGCGGCCAATGATCTTGCACTCTATTTGCCAGTCAGAACCAGATGCCCGTGCACCGGCACGTCGGCGCCGACATCGACCCAGTCCTTGCTGACGCCGAGGCCGAAATCCAGACGCTTGAGCGTGGTGTCGACATCAAGCGTGGCCTTGTCGCCGTTCGCGGCGAATTTGACTTTCAGGGTGACCGGTTTGGACTGATCGCGAATCGTCAGCGTGCCTTGGGCGCCGACAGCGCCGTCCGCGCCCTTGGCAAACGCGGTCGTGACAAAGTGCGCCTGCGGAAATTTTTTCGGATCGAAGAACTCGTCGCCCTTGAGCGAATCGTCGCGCTCGTCGCTGGCGGTGTCGATGCTGGCGACGTCGACCTTGACATCGAATTTCGCCTTGGCCAGATCCGCTTCGTCGTAGCTGATGGCGGCGTCGAATTTCTTGAACTTGCCGTCGAAACTCTCGCCCTGATACGAGCCCTTGAATGTCAGCGTGCTTTTTGCGGCATCGACCTGCCAGTCACGCGCGCTCGCGCTCGTTGCGACCAGCGCCAGGAGTGCCAGCGCCAGTTGCGGGCGGACTTGGAACGACTTCTTCAACATGTGCAGCATCGACGTTCTCCGAAATTGCGGAACCTGCAGTGGATATGGCAACTGTGGCCGCGGAAGCAAGCCCGCGTCGTTGCGGCAGCATGCGTGCAAGCGTACCGTCGCGGTTGATGAATTGATGTACCAGGGCCATTGCCGCGTGGCCGGCAGCCACGGCGACGAGTATCCAGAACAGCCACTCGTGCCGGTCGCGCGCCATTTCCTTCAGCCCGGGAATCGATGGGTCCGGGCCGCCGAGCGGCGGGACATGCACAAGGCCGAACCAGTACAGCGGCCGCAGCGAACTCACCGAGTCGAACCACCAACCCGACAGCGGGACGAGAAACAGCAGCAGGTAAAGCAGCGCGTGTCCCGCGCGAGCTGCGACGGCCTGAACGCGAGTTATGCCCGCCGGTTCCGTCGGGCGTCGATCGAACAGGCGCCAGCTCAGGCGCAGCACGGCCAGCGCAAGTATCGTCAGGCCGACGGATTTGTGAAAGGTATACACGGGGATGATGTTCGGCTTCTTCGGCAGCTCGACCATGATCAGACCGACGGTGCCCTGCACGATGATCAGCAACACGATCGTCCAGTGAAAGAATTTCGCCAGACTGCCCCAGCGCTGTGGGTCGCCCTTCAGCTGCATGTCAGTGTTCCGCCGGTTCGGTCTTGTTCGCAGCAGCAGGCTGGGCGTCGATGCTGCCAGCCTGGTCCAGCGCATCGCGATCGCGCAAGCCTTCGACTTCGATGCGGACGTCCACGTCGTCGCCGACGCTCTGAAGATATCTGCTCATGCCGAAATCGCTGCGCTTGAAGCTCGCTCTGGCGGAAAACCCGGCTGTGTACTTGAATGTATAGGGGTCCACGGCGGCGCGGTTGAAGGTCACCTGCAGATCGACCGCACGGCTGACTCCGAGCAAGGTCAGCACGCCATGCACAATGCCGTTGTGGGCGTCGATTTTGGCCGCGCTGGACGAAACGAAATGCGCCGTCGGATAGCGTTCACTGGCTAGGAATTCGTGCGAGCGCAACTTGTCGCTCCAGCTTGCGTCGCCCATGTCGACCGACGCCATGTCGATCAGCACAGCGACTTTTGCCGTGCTCCAGTCGTTGTCGTCGAAACGGATGAATCCACTCTTCACATGCAGTTGGCCGCAAGGGTTCGAGAACTTCAAATGGCTTGCGCAAAACAAGATCTGCGTATGCACAGTGTCGAAGCGAAAGTCTTGCGTGGTCGCAGACGCCGTGAACGACGCAGCGAGCAGCAACATGACTGCAAGATATCGATGGCCGCGAAGAATGCCCATGACACGACTATGCGCGAACCGGCAGGGCGAGGACAAGCGCTGGGAATGGAACGCTCTGTCGCCTATTTCCTGACTATTCATCCGGCTCACCGCGCAACGCGAATTGAGCGATGCGGCGCAGGCGTTCGGCGCTGGTGTCCGCCAGCAGTTTCGCCAGCGCGCTGTTCGCCGCGTCCTTGTCGAGCGTGCGCAAGTCGCGCAGCGTGGTCGCGACCGCATGGCCGAGGCTGTCGAAAATGAGGCCATAGGCAATCGCGTGCATCGCGCCGCCGGTCAGCGTGCCCAGTCCGGGAAACGCCTTGGCGGCGTTGCCGGCGATTGCCAGCACCAGCGAAGCGCTGGTGCGCAAGGTAAGTTTGACCTGCGCCAGGAATGCGTCGATATCGATGTCGCGCACGGGCACGTCGTAGAGTTTCGATAGTTCGCGGATCAGGCCGGTGGCGAGTACGGCCTGGATCACCAGATCGCTGCCCGGCATCACCGCGGCGAGCGCGCCGATCACCGCACGCCGGGTATATTTATCCACAATCGCATTCGCTTCGCGACCGCGCATTTCGGCGGCGAGTACGTCGGCGCGCGCGCCGACCGAAGTGAGCACCGCAGCTTCGCGCGCCGGCTCGAAAGCGGCAGCGCCGTTCGCGGCGTAACGATCGAGCAGGACGATCAAGGCCTGGATATCCGGCGCGCGTTCGCGACTGACGCGCTCGCTGCGGCCGTCGGCGAACCGGCGCTCCACGCTTTCCATGCCGCCGGTGCTGACCACGATCTGCGCGTCGGTTTGCGCGCGATAGCGTTCGCGCAGCGCGGCCTGCAACGCATCGCGTTCGCCATCGCGGAACTGGTCGGCCTTGTTCAGAACCAGCACGAGCGGCTTGCCGAAGCCGCGCAGCCAGCGCAATTCCGCGTCCTGATCGCGCGTGAGATCACCCGCGCAGACATAGAGCACGATATGCGCGCGCAGCGCCTCGTCGCGCGCGATCTGCTCGCGCACGGCGCCCGCCACTTCGTGCGTGCCCGGCACATCGGCAAGCGTCAACTCGCGACCGTTCACGAGATGCGCCTGGTAATGCGCCACCGCGCGTGTCGTGCCGCCGAGCACATCCGATACTGGTGCGACAGCGGGATCGAGCGCACGGATCAGGCTCGACTTGCCCGCGCTGATTTCGCCGAATACCGCAATGTAAAGTTCGGCGCTGCGCGCGCGACGGTCGAGTTCCACGAGTTCGGCCTGCAGCTCTGCCGCATCGACGCGTTGCTGCGCGAGTGCGTCCAGACGCGCATCGACATCGCCGCGCCGCGGCACCGCGACTGGTTTGGGCGCGCGCCGGCGTGGGTGCAACCAGCGCCAGGCGAACCACGCGACCGTCGCTACCGCCAGCAACAGCAAGGCCGCGGCCACGTATTGCGCCCATGCAGGCAGGCTGCGCAGTTCCTGCCACAGCGCTACGGCGCTGCGCAAGGCGCCGAACAGTGCCCACAGCAGTGCCGCGAGCGCGAGCGCGAGGGCGGCGAGCGCAATCAGGCGTAACGGGCGTTTTGCGTTTGGCATGCGTCGGGCGTATTGATACGAAGATCGAATTGTAGAGTGTGGCTACCCGAAAAACGCACCCCGATAGGTGCGCGTCGCCCCTCGCCCGGTTCCGCGGCAACAGTTTTCTGGCATCATTGTGGAAGGGGAGGGGGCGTCGCAATGTGGAGTGGCATTTTTTTTGTCGCCGCAGGGATCTTCGCTGCGCCCGCAGCGGATGCGCAAACTGCGCTGGATACGCCGCGCGCGCAGGTTGCGGCATTCTATACAAATCCATTTTTTCGCAGCCTCGGCGTAGCCGATGGGCTGCCTTCGAGCGCGACGCGCAAACTGGCGCAGGATCGCGATGGCTATCTCTGGATCGGCACCGCCGATGGCTTGGCGCGCTACGACGGCGTCGGTTTTCGTGTGTTTCGCCACGATCCGGCCGATCCGCACTCGCTGTACGGCAACGATGTCTGGGCATTGTTTGTTGATCGCGACAATCGTATCTGGTGCGGTGGCGAAAATGCCGGGTTGAATATGCTCGATGAGCAGCGCAAGGGCTTCGTGCACTATCGACACGGCGATACCGACGCGTCCGGACTTGGCGGAGACGATGTGTTTGCGATCACGCAAACGCCCGATGGCACGATCTGGGTCGGCAGCTATGCCGGCGGAGTCGATCGCTTGAACGCCGACGGTGTGGGCTTCAGCCATATACGCCATCGCAAGGATGATCCCGACAGTATCGTCTCGGACACGATACTCACTTTGTACAGCGACGATCAAGGGCGTCTATGGATTGGCAGCTTGGTGGGAGCGGACGTACGCGACGCTCAGGGGCATATTCGCCACGTCGACTTTTCGGCCTTGCCCGACAACACGCGCATCAACGCGACCGCCTTCGTTCCGGCCGATGACGGAGGAGTGCTGGTCACGACGCGCCAAGGCCTGGCGCACATCGATGCCGAGTTCAAGGCAGTTCTGATCGCGGACACGGCAATGACCGACAAGGTCAGCTTGAGTCTTGCCCGCGATGCCACAGGTGAACTGTGGATCGGTACCCGAACCGGCATCGACCGACGCGAGGCAAATGGGCGTCTGCACGGCTATATCGAAAATGCCTATCTACCCGGCAGCCTGCACAGTACGGCAATCTACGATGCGTTGCGCGACGCCGAGGGCAGCTTGTGGTTCACCACACTCGATGGAGGCGTCGCGATGCTGCCGCCGCGCTGGCGCGACTTCGCCACGTTCCGCGCCGATCCGTCCGACGCACAAAGCCTGTCGAGTAATCACGTTCAAGGCCTCGCCGCCGACGCACAGGGGGGTATCTGGTCGGTGAACACGGACGGGGGAATCGACCGGCTCGATCCGAGGACTGGCAAGGTAGAGCGGTATGCGCAACGTTTAGACATACCGGACAAAGCGCTATCGTCGATTTTACCGGACCGCGATAGCCAGCTATGGGTCGGGCACGGTCGCGGCTTGCGGGTATACGATTTGCAAAGTGGAAAATTCCACGATATGCCGGTCGATGGCAAACGCACCAATGCGCTCGCGCGCGGTATGGTCAGTCTTCTGGCTCAAGATCATGCAGGCGACGTGTGGGCCGTGGTCAACGGGGCTGGCGTGCATCGCATCGATCCGGCGACATTCAAGATCGAGCGCTACGACGATGAAACCGCCGGGTTACGCAGCCAGGATATCAACCAGATCGGATTTGATTTGTCCGGGATGTTGGTCGTCGCCGGGGCCGGGGGACTGGAGCGGTTCGACGCCGCGACGAAACATTTCATCGTTATTGCCGGAGCGCCTGCCCAGCGGGTACTTGAATTTGCATTTGCTGCGGATGGCACGCTCTGGCTACACACAATCGGCGCTCTGGAACACTATCGCTATGGCGCCCGGCTTACGCTGATTGAGCGCATCGATTCAGCAAAAGGTTGGCCGGCCTTGAGCGCGGGTGGATTGCGCATCGACACCCATGGCGTGCTTTGGGTGAGTAGTGCGCGCGGGCTCTGGCGCGTGGATCCCGCAACGCGCGCGATCCATCTCTACGACGCACACGATGGCCTGGCGAGTTCGGAATTCAATCGTTTCGCGCTGATCGGTCGCGGCGACGGCAGCATTTTCGGAGGTACCCCCGCCGGTATAGTCGGCTTCGTGCCGGAGCAGATACAGGTAGGTGCCTGGGCGCCGCGCGTCAAGATCGACTCTGTTTCGGTGCGGCGCGAAGGCGGCGACGTCACTTTGGATGCATCAACCCGCAAACTGGTGTTGCGTTGGAACGATCGCGATTTGCGTATCTCGGCGCGTGCGCTGGCCTTCGTCAATCCGGCTGCGAATCACTACCAGTGGCGGTTAGGCGGAGTCGATGCGGACTGGATCGACAGCGGCGCACGCGGCGACCGCGAGTTTCCGCAACTGCCACCCGGCGTCCACAAATTGTCGCTTCGTGCCGCGACGGCCGATGGCGTATGGGGTAAAGCGAATGCGCTATCGATTGAATTGCCAGCGCCGCCGTGGGCGACGCGCTGGGCCTATGCGCTGTATACGCTGATCGTACTCGGCGCTGTCCGGTTCGCGCTGCGCGCATATCGCCTGCGCGTCGAGCGCCGGCACGCGTTTGCGCTGGCCGAGCAGCGACGCGGCTTTGCCGAGCAGGCGAGTGAGGCGAAGACCAGCTTTCTCGCCACGATGGGCCACGAAATCCGTACGCCGATGACCGGCGTACTCGGCATGACCGAGCTGCTGCTGCGCACCCCGCTCGATGCGCGACAACGTGGCTACGCCGAAGCGATCGCCAGTTCCGGCAACATGATGCTGCGTCTGGTCAACGACTCGCTCGATCTGGCGCGCATCGAGGCGGGCAAGCTCGAACTCGAAGATGCGCCGCTCGATCTGCACGCTCTCGTCGGCGACATCGCCGCGCTTGCGCAGACGCTCGCCACGCACAAGGGGCTTGCGTTTACCCGCACGATTGCGCCCGACGCGTCGCGCTGGGTGCGCGGCGACGCCGTACGCATCAAGCAGATTTTTCTCAACCTCGTGAACAACGCGATCAAGTTCACCGAGCGCGGTGAGGTCGGCATCGAGCTTGCGCGTACGCCCAACGGGGCAGTGCAGTTCAGCGTTCGCGATACCGGCCCGGGTATCGCCGAAGCGACACGGGCGCGTCTGTTCCAGCGCTTCGAGCAGGCGCAAGGTGCGCAACAGCGCTACGGCGGCAGCGGCCTCGGCCTGGCGATCTGCCGCGAACTGGTCGCGCGCATGGGCGGCGAGATCGACGTCGACAGCGCAGCGGGCGTGGGCAGCACGTTCCGCGTCGTCCTGCCACTGTCGCCGACAGAGCCCCTAAAGGGAGTGGAGAATGCAACAAATATACAAAGTTCGCCGGGCGGCGATGCATTACGCATCCTGTTGGTCGAGGACGATGCGACCGTCGCCGCCGTCATCTGCGGCCAGCTCGAAGCGCTTGGCCATCGCATGCGCCATGTGGCGCAAGGTCTGGCGGCGCTCGCCGAAATCGAGATCGAAGTCTTCGATGCAGCCTTGCTCGATCTCGATCTGCCCGGACTCGACGGCCTCGCGCTCGCGCGCACGATACGCGCGCGTGCGGCGACGCAGCAGCGGCCGCGCCTACCGCTGATTGGCATCTCCGCACGTTCGGTCGGCGATGAGGAAGCACTCTGCCTCGCCGCCGGCATGGACGCGTTTTTACGCAAACCCAGCTCGGTTGCGATGCTGCGTACCAGTCTTCAGCGCGTACTCGCGCAGTGATCGCTGCTAAGTGCGTGTGCTTAGCGCATGCACCGCATCGATCAACACGCCGAGATGCTCGGGATTCACTTCTGGCGTGATGCCGTGGCCGAGATTGAAGACATGACCCGGATGCGCACCGAAGCTGGCGAGTGCCTTGCCGACTTCGCCGCGGATCGCGTCGGGAGTGGCGTGGAGTACGGACGGATCGAGATTGCCCTGCAGGGCAACGCGATCGCCGACGCGCGTTCGCGCATCGCCGAGTGCGATGGTCCAGTCGAGACCGAGCGCGGCACAGCCAGTGTCGGCGAGCGCTTCGAGATGCGAATTCGCGCCCTTGCTGAATAAAATCAGCGGCACATCGCGAGCGACATGGTTGCTTTTCAGAATTTGCGCGATTTGCGCCAGATAGCGCAGGCTGAATTCGCGGAACATTTCCGGCGCGAGCAGTCCGCCCCAGGTATCGAAGATCATCAGCGCCTGCGCACCGGCGGCAGCTTGTGCGGCGAGATAGGCGGCGACCGCGCGTGCGACAACGTCGAGCAGGCGGTGCATCGTCGCTGGATCGTCCCAGGCCAGCGCCTTGGGCCGCGCGAAGCTGGCCGAACCCTCGCCTTCGATCATGTAGCAGGCCAGCGTCCAAGGACTGCCGGCGAAGCCGATCAGCGGCACGCGGCCATTGAGTTCGCGGCGGATCAGGCGTACCGCGTCCATGACGTAGCGCAAATCGGTTTCCGCATCCGGCACGCCGAGCTTGTCGATGTCGGCGCGTGCGCGCAGCGGGTGTGCGAGGCGCGGGCCGACGCCTTCATCGACCGACAGGCTCAGTCCCATCGCGTCGGGAATGGTCAGGATATCCGAGAACAGGATCGCCGCGTCGAGCGGGAAACGCGCGATCGGCTGCAGGGTGACTTCGCAGGCGAGCTCGGGCGTCTTGCACAGCTTCACGAAACTGCCGGCGCGTGCACGCGTGGCGCGGTACTCGGGCAGATAGCGCCCTGCCTGGCGCATGATCCACACCGGCGTGCAATCGACAGGCTCACGCCTGAGGGCGCGCAAAAAACGTTCGTTCTGCATTTGTATACTCGAATCGCCGTCGGCAGGGGCCAGACGGCCGCCATCGGTCTTAGGAATAGGGCGAGTCCGCGCCCTGGCTGAACATCAGTTTGAAACCGCGCTTGAGCTGCGCATCGCGCGCATGCTCGAAAGCGGCAAGCGCATCGTCGCGTTCGAGATAAATCTCGCGCTTCAGGCTCACACGGCCGCCCTGCTGGCCCCATTCGCGCGTCAAGGTCCAGCCACCGAGCAGATCCTGCTGCAGCGCGATCTGGTAGTAGCGCGGTGCATCGCTGGAGGCCGGCTTGGTTTGCAGGAAGACGCGCATGCCGTAATTGTAGCCGGAAGGAAGGGCTGAGGGCTGAGGGCCAAGGGCTGAAAGGCGCGTGGCCCGGCCTTCGATCTTCCTCTGTCAGCCCTCAGCCCCGCTCCCAGTCAACACCGCACGAATGGCATCGATATCCACATCCGCAGCCATCTCTGCCTGTCCGATCCCGCGCCACAGGATCAGGCGCAGGCGACCGCTGAGATTTTTCTTGTCGAGCTGCATCAGGCCGATCACGTCATCGGCATCAAGGCCGGCTGGGGGCGTGGTCGGCAGGCCGAAGCGTTCGAGCAGTGCGCTCAGGCGTTGCGTATCGACCGCCGGCGCGCGGCCGAGATTCGCCGACAGCCGCGCTGCGCATACCATGCCGATCGCGATCGCTTCGCCGTGCAGCAAGCTGCCATAGCCGCTCGCGGTTTCGAGCGCGTGGCCGAAGGTGTGGCCGAGGTTGAGCAGGGCGCGTTCGCCGCGCTCGGTTTCATCGCGCGCAACGATGCCGGCTTTCTGTTCGCAGCAGTGCGCGATCGCCGTGGTTACTGCTTGTGCCTCGCGCGCGAGCAACGCGCTGGCGTGCTGTTCGAGCCAGGCGAAAAACGCGGCATCCCCAAGCGCTCCGTACTTGATCACTTCGGCGAAACCCGCGCGCAGCTCGCGTGCGGGCAGCGTCGCCAGCGTGCCGGTATCGATGATCACCGCGCGCGGTTGGTGGAATGCGCCGACGAGGTTCTTGCCTTGCGGCAGATCGACCGCGGTCTTGCCACCGACCGAGGAGTCGACCATCGCCAGCAGGGTCGTGGGCACCTGCACGAAGGCGATACCGCGCATCCAGCACGCAGCGGCGAAGCCGGCGAGGTCGCCGATCACGCCGCCGCCAAGCGCGACGATCGTCGCATCGCGATTCGCCTTCGCCTCGGCCAGCGCGGCGAACACGCGCGCGGCGGAGTCGAGCGTCTTGTGCGCCTCGCCGTCGGCGAGTATCAAAATGGAAATGTGGAGTTTGTTGTCGCCACGCGCCAGGGCGCTACGCAGGCGCTGCAGATAAAGCGGGGCGACGACTTCGTTGGTCACGATCAGCACGTGGCGGCCCACAATCGCGTCGCGCAATGGCGCGCCATCGTCGAGCAGGCCGCTGCCGATCGTGATCGGGTAGCTGCGCGCGCCGAGTTCGACGGCGATCGTTTGCACGGCGCTGCTCATGCGGCCTGCCCGGAAGTCGAAGCCGCGACCGCTGCGCGCTGCCAATGGCGGGCAAGTTCGTCAAGCAGCCGACGCGCTGCCGCGCCACTGCTGTTGCCGTGCGCGGATTCGACGACCAGATCGGCGGTTTCGCGATACAGCGGTTCGCGCTCGGCCGCGAGTTGGAGCAGGCGTTCGCGCCGGTCGGGAGCGGCAAGCAACGGCCGCTTGCGATCGTGCGCGAGCCGTTTCATTTGCTGTTCGACTGTGGTTTCCAGATAGACGACAAAGCCGCGCTCGCACAGGTGCCGGCGATTTTCCGCCGCGAGCACCGCGCCGCCGCCGGTTGCCAGCACGATGTCGCGCTGCGCGGTGAATTCGTCGAGGAGTTCGCTTTCGCGCTTGCGGAAACCCGCTTCGCCTTCGAGTTCGAAAATCAGGGCGACCGTGACTCCACTGCGCATTTCGATCTCGTGATCCAGGTCGAAAAATCCGAGGCCGAGCGCATCTGCAATGCGGCGCCCGACCGTGGTTTTGCCGGCGCCCATCGGGCCGATCATGAACAGATTCGCAGCGGGGTTCATGACGTAAATGGTAACAGAGCAGGGCTGAGGGCTAAGGGCTGAGGGCTGAGCAGACGCGATTTGGATTTACGCCAGCTTCGATTTGCTGCGGCCTGCAAAAGCCACAGTATTCCGGGATAATGCCCTCAGCCCTCAGCCCTCAGCCCTAGCCGATGCTCCGATTCGTTCTCATCTTTCTTGGCAGCTTGATCGCGTTGTTCACGCTGGAGTTGCTGCAGCCGGTGCAGAACCACGTCATCCTGCCGTTCACCGGGGCGCTTGCGCACGTTGCGGTGTGGATCATGCAGATCTTCGATCACAACGTCATTGCGCAGGACAATGTCATTCGGCAGGGCCTCAACGGGCCGGGCATCATGATCGTGGCCGGTTGCAATGGCGTCGAAGCGGTGTTGATCCTGATCTCGGCCGTGCTCGCGTTTCCGTCGCCGTGGAAATACAAGCTGGCCGGGATGGTCGTCGGTTTCGTTGCAATCCAGGCGCTGAACCTCGTGCGCCTCATCAGCCTGTACTATCTTTTGCTCTGGAACCAGGTCTGGTTCGAATGGTTCCACCTGTACCTGTGGCAGGCGCTGATCATTCTTGACGCGCTGGTGTTCTGGCTGATCTGGTTGCGCTGGTTGCCGCGCGAGCCGGCGCGGCCGGCCGTTGCTGCAAGCGCATAAGTCCTGCGCAAACGCCTGAGCTACACTGGCTGTGCAAGCCGGCAGACTTTGCCGCGCGAGCGCACAACAACAATGGAGGAACCGTCATGAGCGTAGCAAAAGTCATCGAAATCAGTTCATCCTCGAGCAAGGGCATCGAAGAAGCGGTGCGGGATGGTTTGAAGCGTGCGTCGAAAAGCGTCAAGCAGATTCGTGGCGCGTGGGTCAACGACATCAAGGTGCTGACCGACGGTTCCGGCAAGGTTACCGAGTGGCGCGTCAACATGCGCGTCAATTTCGAGCTCGAGTAACCGCGCTCCGATTCGCCGCCGCGGGCGCGATGCGCGCGCGGCGGTTGCCATCCAGCAGCAGCCGAATGTCGGCACGCATCGGCAATTCGCGCAACGCCTGCCGGCTGATGCGTTCGTAGTGCATGATGAAGCGGCGCAATACGGCCGGCGTCATCGCCTGTGGTGCGTGGGCGCGGCGCAGGGCTTGCTCCTGCTCGTCGCGCCAGCGCCACACGACGTCGATGCGCGGCGCTTGCAGCAGCACCAGCGCATCCAGGCGCCGCCATAGTTCGGCGTAGTCGGCGGCAAGCTGGGCGTTGACGTAACGGCGCCAGATTCCGTTGCGGTCCTCATCGCGTTCGAGCGCATTGCACGGCCGCTGCAGTTGCGCGGGCGTCTGCGCGGGCACACCGACGCACCAGCCTTCGAGCAGGATCAGGCGCGGTGCTTGCGCGATGCGTCGCCAACGCGCCGGCGGCATGCGCGTATCGCGCCCTTTGTCGAAGCGCGGAACCAGAGCCGGGCGCTGCCTTGAGGCGCGCTGCAGATCGTCGATGGTTCGATTCAGAAGCATGAGATCATGCGTGCCCGGCACGCCGCGTGTGACCAGCAAGGGATGCACGGTGCGCGCAAGGCGTCGACGTTCGCGCCGGCCGAAATAGAAGTCGTCGAGCGACATCGCCAGTGTTGCGATCCCCTGCTGCGTGAGTGCGGCGGAAAGTTGCGCGGCCAGCGTGCTCTTGCCGCTGCCTTGCAGGCCGGACAAACCCACCAGCCAGGGTCGGCGTTGCGCGTGCAATTGCTGCAGCAATGCCGCGCCGATACGGGCTACGATCGCGCCGGGATATCCGTTCGCCGTGTTAGCATCGCGCGCCATGACATCCGCCACTTCCGACAACGAATCGAAGGCATCTTATACCGATCCCGTCTATCGCGAAGCGCTCGCGCGTTTCCGCGAATTGCTGAGTGAAGCGCGCGCGTCCGGCGAGCCCGAACCGACGGCGATGACCTTGGCCACGGCCGCTGCCGACGGGCGGATATCCGCGCGCATCGTGTTGCTCAAGGCGGTCGACGAACGCGGCTTCGTGTTCTATACCAACTACGAGAGTGCCAAGGCTGAGCAACTCACCGCGCATGCGAATGCAGCATTGTGTATTTTGTGGAAAATGCTGCACGACGTCGTCCAGGTGCGCGTGGAAGGCGCGGTGGAAAAGATTGCCGCAGCGGAATCCGACACATATTTTGCCTCGCGCCAGCGCGACAGCCAGATCGGTGCATGGGCCTCGCGCCAATCGCAGACGTTGCGCAACCGCACCGACCTCGAAGCGCGCATCGCCGAATTCGAGCAGCGCTTTGCCGGGGGCGACGTGCCGCGCCCGCCGCATTGGGGCGGCTATCGCTTGCGGCCGGACATGATCGAGCTGTGGTTCGGCCAGCGTGCGCGCCTGCACGAACGCCTGCGCTACGAGCGCGTCGGCGGCGCGTGGGGCAAACGATTGTTGCAACCGTGAGTCCGTCGGCACGGCCCAACGTAGCGCCGAGCCGACGCGGCCTGGTCCGGGGTCCGCGCCGTATCGTCTGTCTGACCGAGGAACCGACCGAAGTCCTCTATGCGATCGGCGAACAGGATCGCATCGTCGGCATCTCCGGCTTCACCGTGCGGCCGGCGCGCGCGCGCCGCGAGAAACCGAAAGTTTCCGCGTTCACCAGCGCGAAGATCGGCGAGATCCTGCGCCTCGAACCGGATCTGGTGATCGGCTTTTCCGACATCCAGGCCGAGATCGCGCGCGAACTCATTGCGGCCGGCGTCGAGGTCTGGATCAGCAATCACCGCTCCGTGGCCGGCATCCTCGACTACATCCGCCGCCTTGGGGCGCTGGTCGGTGCGCCGGACAAAGCCGAGGCGCTCGCGCGCGAGGCGGAGGCGCATATTATACAAGTGGAAAATGATGCGTCACGTCTCGCGCGGCGCCCTCGCGTGTATTTCGAGGAATGGGACGCGCCAATGATCTCGGGCATCCGCTGGGTGGCGGAGTTGGTACGTATCGCCGGAGGCGACGATATCTTTCCCGAACTCGCGCAGAAATCGCTTGCGCGCGATCGCATCATTGCCGATCCGGCCGAGGTGATCCGGCGCGCGCCGGATATCATCATCGGCTCGTGGTGCGGCAAGCGTTTTCGTGCGGACAAAGTCACCGCGCGCGCCGGCTGGGAGGCGACTCCGGCGGTACGCGACGGGCAGCTGCACGAGATCAAGTCGCCGATCATTTTGCAGCCCGGGCCTGCGGCCCTGTTCGATGGGCTGGATGCGCTGCAGCGCCTTATCCAGAGCTGGGCAGGTCAAGACGCCAGGCGCTGATCAATTCAGTTGCGCGACCATATCGCTCAATGGCGCCAGGATCAGCAGGCGCGCAAGAATCAGCGCGAGCGAGGCGAACCAGCAGGAGAAATCCAGGCCGCCGAGCGCGGGCAGCAGGCGGCGGAACGGGTACACGACCGGTTCGGTGATCTGGGTGAGCAGCTGCGCGGTCGGATTGTAGTGCTCGCTGACGACGAAACTCAGCACGCAACGGATCAGGATCGCCCACAGCATGATCCACAGCGCGAGGTTGAGCACATCCACGAGCGCGCCAAGCAGCCAGCCGGACAGGCTGAAGTTCGCGCCGAACAGGCCCGCAAGTAGAGCGAGTTCGATCAGCGCGAGCAGGACGGCGACCAGCAGCGACGCAATCTCGACCTTGCGCCAGCGCGGCACATAGCTGCGCAGCGGCGTGATCAGCGGATTGGTGAGCTTGTATACAAACTGGCAGATCGGATCGTAGAACGAAGCGTTGACCGCGATCAGCAGCGCGCGCACCAGAAACAGGCCGATGAAGAATTCGAACAGTGTCTGGATCAGAAAAACGCCGGCGTTGACGAAATAACTCATGGTTGATTTACCTGTGGGTTCGTCAATCGAGCTGCGCCGACAGTTCGACGCCGCGCTTCGTCGCCGCCGCGACCGCAGCGGCGACGACCTCGCGCAATCGGTTCGCGGCGAAGCTTTCCAGCGCGGCCTGCGTGGTGCCATTCGGCGAAGTGACGCGCTCGCGCAGCACCCCGGGTGCCGCGCCGTCCTCGCACAACATGCGCCCGGCGCCGAGACAGGTTTGCGTGGCCAGCGTGCGCGCGGCAGCGCGCGGCAGCCCTTGCGCGACCGCGGCGTCTTCGAGCGCCTCGACCAATACAAAAAAATATGCGGGACCCGAACCCGACAATGCGGTAACCGTGTCCATCAGCGCTTCGTCGTCGATCCACACGCTCACGCCCGCGGCGTCGAGTATACTTTGCGCCATTTTCCGCTGCGCAGCGTCCGTACGCGCATTCGCGCACAGGCCGCTGGCGCCGGCGCCGATCAGTGCGGGCGTATTCGGCATGCAGCGCACGATGGTCATGCCGCCGCCCAGCCATGCGTCGATCTGATCCAGGCGCATGCCTGCGGCAATCGAGACGATCACCGGTTTGCGCCGCTGCGCGACGTCGCGCAGCTCCGCGCACACGGCCTTCATCACCTGCGGCTTGATCGCGAGCACGACCGCGTCCGCATCGCGCGCGGCGTCCGCACCGCGTACATGCACGCCGACGCCGAAGTCGTGCGCCAGCGCGGTGCGCAGGTCCGCATTCGGCTCGGCCACGTCAATCCGTGCCACGGCCACGCCGGCGTGCACCAGGCCACCGATCAGGCTGCGCGCCATATTGCCGCCGCCGATAAAGCAGATGCGCGGCTGTTCGTCGATGTTTGCGGTCCCCGGTCCGGTCATGGTCCAGCTCTCATTAGGATTGGCGTCAGTTGTAGTTTCGGCAAGCAACTGCGCCGCTTCCGCGTGCGGCCTTCGCCACCGCCGAATAGTCTAACCCGAAGCCGGTGCGCTGGATGTGCCAGCTGCTGTCTGAGCCTTTTCCGCTTTGTGCGCAGCTACACCCCAACGCGTGATCTGGTTTTGCAGATAACGTTGATCCTTGGCGCGGTACATCGACTGGTCGGCGAGTTTGATCAGCTCTTCGATCTCACCGGTCATGTCCGGGTAGATCGCATAGCCCACGCTGATGCCCGGATGCAGCATTTGCCCATTCATGCGCACGGGTGCGTCGAGGAGTTTCTGTAATTCGGCGCCGAGTCTGGCGGCGTCCTGTTCGGAGTGCAATGGCGACACCAGCACGACGAATTCGTCGCCGCCGATGCGCGCCGCCACCGATTCGCCGGCCTGCCAGTCGCGCAGGCGCAGACCGATTTCGCCGAGCAGGGCGTCGCCGGCGGTATGACCGAAGGTGTCGTTGACCGTTTTGAATGCGTCGATGTCGAGATAGAACAGCGCCGCGCGCGCGCGCGCCTGGGCGCAAGTTTCGACGATGCGCGCCAAGGATTGCTCGAACATCGCGCGGTTGGGCAGGCCGGTCAGCGTATCGACATAGGCGACCCGTTCCAGCGCGGCGTTGGTGCGCGTCAGCAGGTGATCGCGCAGGCGGATTTCATCGAGCAGGGTATTGAATTCTTTGCGCAGCTCCTCGACCTCGGTCAGGTTCGACGGCGGTGCGCGCTGGCTGAAGTCGCGATGCTGGATCAGGCGCTGCACGATGCTGCGCAGCTCGAGAATCGGCTGCGTGATGCGGCGCGTGTGACGGCGCGCGATCGAGAACGAGATCAGTGCGACCGCGAGCATCACGAGGATGCACCAGCCGAGCAGGCCGGCCAGCGCGCGCAGCAACGGGCCGTTGCCGCCCTCGATCGTCACACTGCCCAGACGTCTGCCGTCGGCGAAGACGTCTTGCGACAGCCGGTCGCTGCCCAGGCGCGACGACAGGCGCGCGCTGAAGTCGTCGCGTGGGGCGCGCATCTGCGCAAGCAGACTGCCGGAGGCGTCGCGCATCTCGGCCAGGGTGACGCCTTCGGATTCGGGAATCGCGCGCAGAATCTCGGTGGCGACTTGCGCATCGCGAAAGTCCAGCGCAGCAACACTCTCGTTCGCCGTGAACGCGACCAGCGTGCGCAAATGCTGCTGCATCTGTTCGTGCAGAAAGTGATAGCTGACGAAGAACGCGCCCACCGAGACCATCACGATCGACAGCGTGGAAACGAGCAGCAGCGCGCGTCCGATATGGGTGGCGGAAGTGGTCGCCCGGTCGACGCTCGGTTGCTGCGCGCTCACGGCCCCTCCGTCGCGCCGAAGCGGTTCGATCCAAGCATCAGCAGGCGCGCGCTGACATTCAAGCCCGACTCTTTCACCGCACTCAAGTTGATCTCGAATTTCTGCTCGGGGTCACCGAGCCGCAGACACAGGACCCCGCCCAGACTGCAGAAGTTCGAGCCGTGGCCGACGGTCAGGATTGGCAATCGGTTCGCCTTGCGCAACAGGGCGGCCTCGCTGGCCGCGTCGGCGCCGCTGAGATCGAGCACGTGGCAGGTTGAGACGTCATCGTTGAGGGTGACGCGACGAACGGCGAAGCGCTTGCCGCGCACCATCTGGCCGGCGTAAGCGCGGTCGGTTTGGGGCGCAACGCCGTCGCCAACGCAGACCTGCCAGGCAACCACATCTTCTTCATGATCCCAGTGCACGTAGCGCACGAAACCGACTATGTATTCGGCTGAGCTGGCCAAACCCGCGGAGCGTGCGCTGAAGGGCGCAAAAAGCAGTGCAATCGCCGCTACGCCGCGCAATCCATTCAAGGCGCTGGCGCCGCGTGGTCGCAAACGAGAAGGGTTACTCATAGTGAAATCGGCGCCGGGCAGCCTGGCCTGCAACAGGTACGAAGGCGCCGGGCGTCCACCACCCCTTTGGTTGACGCAAACGCGAGTATATCAGCCGCGCGCACCGAACAGAGCCGAGCCGACGCGCACCAGGGTCGCGCCTTCGGCGATGGCCACCTCGAAGTCCGCGGACATGCCCATCGACAGGGTGTCGACCTCAGGCCGCTCGTGGCGCAGCTTGAGGTAAAGCTCGTGCATGCGCGCAAACGCGGCGCGCAGCCGGTCCGGATCGCCCGGTGCGGGAATCGCCATCAGCCCGCGCAGGGCCAGATGCGGCGCGGCCGAGATTTGCGCGACCAAGGCGTCGATATGGCCGGGCGCACAGCCGGATTTGCTGGCCTCATCGTCGATATTGACCTGGATCAATACCTGCAGGGGCCTGGCGGCGTCCGCGCGGGCACGGTTCAGCGGTTCGATCAATTTGGCGCGGTCCAGACTCTGCAGCCAGTCGAAATGAGCGGCGATCTCGCGGCATTTGTTCGATTGCAGCGGCCCGATCGCGTGCCATTCCAGGCTCAGGTCGGCGAGTTCACGCTGTTTTTTCAGCCCCTCCTGCACGTAGTTTTCGCCGAACACCGACTGACCCAGCGCGGCGACCGCGCGCACCGCGGCGGCAGGCTGCATCTTGCTGACCGCCAGCAGGCGCACTGCATGGCCCGCGCGTTGCGCCGCAGCGTCGACGCGATCACACAAACGCCGATAATTGTCGAAAGATTCCATACGGATAGTTTGCATTGCGGCGAAGCGCTCGCGCTATACTCCTTGGCGTCTGGGGAAGGATTATCGCGGCCGGTGCCGCACTCCACCATCGTCCTGTCTTCACCCAAGGGGAGGTAGCGCATGGATATCGCTGAACTGCTGGCGTTTTCGGTCAAGAACAAGGCCTCGGACCTGCACCTTTCGGCCGGGCTGCCGCCGATGATCCGCGTCGATGGCGACGTACGCCGCATCAACATCCCGGCGCTCGAGCACAAACAGGTGCACGCGCTGGTTTACGACATCATGTCGGACAAACAGCGGCGCGATTTCGAGGAATTCCTCGAAACCGACTTCTCGTTCGAGATTCCGGGTCTGGCGCGCTTCCGCGTCAACGCCTTCAACCAGAACCGCGGCGCCGGCGCGGCTTTCCGCACGATTCCCTCGGACATCCAGTCGCTCGAGGATCTCGGCGCACCGCGCATTTTCAAGGAACTGATCGACCAGCCGCAGGGCCTGATTCTGGTCACCGGGCCGACCGGTTCGGGCAAGTCGACCACGCTCTCGGCGATGGTCGACCATGTCAACAAGAACGAATACGGCCACATCCTGACGATCGAGGATCCGATCGAATTCGTGCATACCGCGCAGCGATGCCTGATCAACCAGCGCGAAGTGCATCGCGACACGCACGGCTTCAGCGAGGCCTTGCGTTCTGCGCTGCGCGAAGATCCCGACTACATCCTGGTCGGAGAAATGCGCGATCTGGAAACGATCCGGCTTGCGCTCACGGCCGCGGAAACCGGGCATCTGGTATTCGCCACCCTGCACACGTCGTCGGCGGCGAAGACGATCGACCGCGTGATCGACGTGTTTCCCGCAGGCGAAAAGGCGATGGTGCGTTCGATGCTGTCCGAGAGCCTGCGCGCGGTGATTTCGCAATCGCTGCTGAAAAAAGTCGGCGGCGGACGCATCGCGGCGCACGAAATCATGGTCGGCATCCCGGCGATCCGCAATCTGATCCGCGAAGACAAGGTCGCGCAGATGTATTCGTCGATCCAGACCGGCAGCCAGTTCGGCATGCAGACTCTGGATCAGTGCCTGCAGGACCTGGTGAAGCGCGGTCAGGTCACCCGCCAGCAGGCAAGCGTGTATGCCAAGAACAAGGAAACCTTCAAATAGATAGCCCGGACGGACGCCGGCCAGTGTGGCAACGCAGACAGATGCGCCCGGCTTCCGGTGCTAACATGAACATGGACATTGCGGCTTCGCGCCGGAGGTAAGTCATGGCCGAGTTCGATTTCAGTTCCTATCTCAAACTGGTCGCGCACAAGAAGGCGTCCGACCTGTTCATCACTGCGGGATTGCCGCCGTCGATCAAGGTGAACGGACGCATCTCCCCGGTGACGCAGACGCCGCTCACGGCACAGCAGTCGCGCGACATGGTGCTCAACGTGATGACGCCGGCGCAGCGCGAGGAGTTCGAGAAAACCCACGAGTGCCAGTTCGCGATCGCGCAGGTTGGCGTCGGCCGCTTCCGCGTGAGTTGCTTCTACCAGCGTGGCAATGTCGGCATGGTGCTGCGCCGGATCGAGGCGAAGATCCCGACGATCGAGGAACTGAACCTGCCGCTGATCATCAAGACCCTGTCGATGACCCAGCGCGGCATCATCATGTTTGTCGGCGCGACCGGCACGGGCAAGTCGACCTCGCTCGCTTCGATGATCGGTTACCGCAATCAGAACTCGACCGGACATATCGTCACCGTCGAGGATCCGATCGAATATACGCATCAGCACGCCGGCTGCATCATCACCCAGCGCGAACTCGGCATCGATACCGACTCCTGGGAAAACGCATTGAAGAATACGCTGCGCCAAGCGCCGGATGTGATCCTGATCGGCGAAGTGCGCACGCGCGAGACGATGGACTATGCGGTCAAATTCGCCGAGACCGGCCACCTCTGCCTGTGCACGCTGCATGCGAACAACGCCAATCAGGCGATCGAACGCATCCTGCATTTCTTCCCGCAGGAGCGCCATCCGCAGTTGTTCATGGATCTGTCGATGAATCTCAAGGCGGTCATCGCCCAGCAGCTGATTCCGCGGCCGGACGGCAAGTCGCGCCGCGTCGCGGTCGAGGTGCTGCTCGGCACACCCCTGGTGCAGGATTACATCCGCAAGGGCGAGATCCACAAGATCAAGGACGTGATGAAGGAATCGACCAACCTCGGCATGAAGACCTTCGACCAGAGCCTGTTCGAGCTGTATCAGGCCGGCGAGATTTCCTACGAGGATGCGCTGCGTTACGCCGACTCCTCCAACGAAGTGCGGTTGAAGATCAAGCTCGCCCAGGGTGGCGACGCGCATACCCTGTCGGAGGGGCTGGACGGGGTGGAACTGGTCGAGAGCTGAGATCGCACCGCGCGCCTGATCCGGGGCCCGCGGCCGTTCAGTTCTGCGGATTCGTCTCCACCACCTCGTGCATGCCGATGCCGTTGGCATTGGCTTCGAAAGTGAATTCGACGCTGCGCAGCGTTTTTTCATAGACCGCGAACAGCTTCTTCTGTTGCTCGAAGCTGTCGCGCTTGTCCACGGGCATCGCCGCCTTGAGTACGTCGAAGTAACGCGCCATCGTGCCGTAGATCGCACCCGTGACATAGGTGCGCACGAAGACCGGCGCGGTCGCGGGTGCGGCGGCGAGAAAGTCGCTCAACCCATCGCTTTCACCCGCACCGGCGGCGATCGCGATCGCCTTGTCCGACATCGCGATCGCCAGCGGCGGCACCGGTCCCGACGCGATGCCGGGCGGCAGCGCGACGGGTTTGCCGTCGGCGGCGATTTTCAGATCTTTGAGCGCCGGCAGCGCGAGCTGTGCCATGCCGAGAGCGGCCAGCGGATTGTTCGTGGCCACCAGCAGCTTGCCGGCGACATTGGGTGCGCCGGTGCCGCGCGGCTCCACTTTCGTCAACGTGAAACGCAGGCCGGTGAGGTCGCTGAAGGGCGGCGGAATGGTGACGTCGACCTTCGCCTTCGAGTCGCGAAATCCATCGTTGAGCTTGGTCAGCGAGGCGCAGGCGAAAGGTTTGGCCACGACTGCTTCGGCTTGCTTGATCCAGAAATCCTTTAGCTTGAGCACGGGCAGGGAAACGCTGAAATCCATCAGACCCTGACCAGCCACGCCGGTGCCCGGCGCGGGCGCCAGCGCAGTCGTGAGCTGCTGCGCGAGCACCGGCTCGATTTCGAGCTGCGCACCGACTTTCACCTGCGTCGGCGTCACGCTTTCCACACCGAGCACGAGGCGTGGAAACTTGCGCGCGATATCGAGGATCTCGCCCCTGCACACCGGGTCGGTGATCGCGCCATCGACAGGCAGTTTCATCGCCTTGGCGATTTCCAGATCGGTGCCGGTCGGTGCCGTCGACAGGCGCTGCACCAGCGCGACCGCATCGACGTAGCCCTCGCCATACGGGGAATAGCGGTACTGCTTGGCCAGCGCCTGCAAGGTGCCGGCATCCGCCAGATTCTTCGCCGGCCGGCTGATGCCGAGCAGTGCCTGCTTGACCGTATCGCTGGCTGCGTTGGCCCACAGCGTGGCGACAAAATGCGAATTCTCGATCGCGAAGATCGCGCTGACATTGCCGTCGCCGATCTGCCAGTACTCCTGAGCGCCGGTCTTGCCGGTAGGAATTTTATCGCCGACCTTGGCTTCGATACGCGCGACCATGGCCTTGAGCGCGGCGGGATCGCCCAGTTCCATGCGCAGTACCGGAATCAGACCGACGCCATAGAGCGCGACGTGGCCGTCGGGTTTGAAGCCAACCTCGCGCAGCTTGTCCATGCTGTCGCGCGTGCGCAACTCATCGAGCACGGCTGCGGCGATCTTCGCTTTGCGCCCATCGAGTTTGTCGGCATGCTTGAGCATGTTGTCGTACATGCCGAAGACCAAAGGCCAGATCGCCTGCATCTGTTTCGAGGATTGATCGAGCACTTCCTTCGGCGTGGGCTCGAGATTCGCGTACGCGTATGGCGTGTCCGCGGGCGCGAACGCGAGCGGCAGATCGTTGCCCGCATTCTGCGACTTGCCGCAAGCGGCGAGTACCGCGGCGGCGAGGGCGAGCGTGGCGAAGCGACGAGCCTGATGCATGACGATTTCTCCTTGATCCCTGCCGCGCCAGGCGGCGCGAGGTCGCCAGGGATTATGCGTGAGTCGCACGTTCAGTGTCTGCCGCGCGCCCCGCTGCGGCGCGTGCGTAAAGTCACTTGCGTGCATCCTTGACGCCCTCGCGGTTTATGCGGTTTGCAGCAACTCGGCGAGCACCGCCATGCGCACATAGACGCCGTTGGCGACCTGTTCCAGGATCAGCGATCGCGGCCCGTCGGCGACATCGTCGGCGATTTCCATCTTGCGGTTGATCGGACCCGGATGCATGACGACACAATCCGCATTTGCGCGTGCCAGGCGCGTTGCCGACAGGCCGTAGCGCGCGAAATAGTCGGCTGCGGACGGGATCGCCGCCGCGTCCATGCGTTCCTTCTGCAGGCGCAGCATGATCGCAACGTTGCAACCTTCGATCGCCTCGTCGAAATTGTGGAAAACGCGGCATTGTGGAAATTCGACTGTTGCTGCCGGCGAATCCGAGTCGGGCAGCAAACCCGGCGGCGCGCACAGGCGCAGATCGCGCACACCGAGCGTCTGCAGTGCGTGCACGTCGGAGCGTGCGACGCGCGAGTGCTGGATATCGCCGCAGATGACCACGCGCAGTGCGGACAAGTCCGTGAATCGCCGGCGCAGGGTCAGCGCATCGAGCAGACCTTGCGTCGGATGCGCATGATTGCCGTCGCCAGCGTTGAGCACCGCGGCGCGCGTACGCAGATGACGTGCGATGTACGCCGGCGTGCCGGCTTCCTGATGGCGCACGACGAAGGCATCGCAATGCATTGCTTCGAGCGTGTGGATCGTGTCGAGCAGGGTCTCGCCCTTGACCGTGGAGGATCTGGCGATATCGAAATTGATCACCTGCGCACCGAGCCGTTGCGCGGCGAGATCGAACGACGTGCGCGTGCGCGTGGAGGGCTCAAAGAAAAGGTTTATCGCGGTGCGACCGGCGAGCAGATCGAGCGGGCGCGTGCCTTCGCGGCTGTCGCGGCGCATTGCTTCGGCGCGGTCGAGCAGCGCATCGAGGCGCCCGCGCTCGATGCCCGCCAGCGTGATCAGATGACGCAGGCGGCCGCGTGCGTCGAATTGCAGTTCGTGCGCGGACGTGTTCATGCGGATGCAGTCGTGCCGGGCTGATCACGCAGCCACTGTTCGACGATGATTTCCGCGGCAACGGCGTCGAGTGCCGCAGCATGTTTGCGGCGCGCTACACCGCCGGCGCGCCGCTCGGCGAAGCGCGTGGCCGCTTCGCGCGAGCTCAGGCGTTCGTCGACCATGACCACGGGTAGTTGATGGCGCGTGTGCAACTCCGCCGCGAACAGGCGCGCCGCGCGGCTGTTGCTCTGTTCGCCTGCATCGAGGGTCAGCGGCAGACCGACCAGAAGCGCATCCGGTCGCCATTCGCGCAGCAGCGCCTGCACGCGCGCCCAGTCGGGTCCGTTCGCGCCGTTGCCGACCACTTCGAGTGCGCGTGCGCTGCCGCTGATGCGGTTGCCGACAGCGACGCCGATGCGGCGCGCACCGTAGTCAAAGCCGATGACGGTGGTGATCGGCGAGGGCTGAGGGCTGAGGGCTGAGGGCTGAGGGTAGAAAAGCGGGGAGCTACCTGTTGCGACGTGTTTGATCTTCGGCCCTTGGCCTTCAGCCCTCAGCCCTGCTTTCGCGCGCCCTCGGTCCTCGGTTCCAGCCTTGTCACGCATGCCCGGCATACCCGGCAAGATTGGAAAGGCTTGCGCCGACGAGGGCGGCCGCGGCTTCCCAGCGCTGTTCGAGCGGCGTATCGAACAGAATTCGCTCGGTCGCCGACACGGTGAGCCAGCCGTTCTCCTTGAGTTCGGCTTCGATCTGACCCGCGCCCCAGCCGGCGTAGCCGAGCGCGACCAGGGCGCGCTGCGGCCCGTGGCCCTCGGCGATCGCCACGAGCACGTCGCGCGAGGTCGTCACGCAGATGGATTCGGAAATCTTGTACGAGGATTCCCAAGTGCCGTGCGGCGCGTGCAGGACGAAACCGCGCTCGGGTTGCACCGGGCCGCCGATCAGCACTGGCGCATCCTCGACCTCGGCCAGGTCGGATTTCAGGCCCATCTGCGCGAGCACATCGCCGAGCCGGTATTCGGACAGGCGATTGATCACGATGCCCATTGCGCCATCCTCGTTGTGTTGGCACATGAAAGCCACACTGCGCACGAAACTCGGATCGCGCATATTCGGCATCGCGATGAGGAAATGATTGGTCAGCGCGGTCATTTCGTGCATGCGCGGATTGTACAGGAGCAAGGGCCGAGGGCTTTTCAAAAGCAGGGCTGAGGGCTGAGGGCTGAGGGCTA
>NZ_DATBQK010000072.1:0-15321 GCF_036560865.1 Rudaea sp. | reverse complement strand
AAGGTGCTCGAAGTCGACAAGCAGGGCCGTATCCGCCTGTCGATGAAGGCGGTAACCGAAGACGCGCCTGCCGCATGATGGCGACGTAGATCGGGAAACAAGAAAAAACGGGCCGTTGGCCCGTTTTTTTTGCGGCGTAGGGACCGCGATATTGATGGATTTGATGAAAGCCCGTTAGATGTCGGGCCGGTTCATTCGCTCCAACTTGAGGCCTGTCACCGTGAGTTACTCGCCGTGTTGTCGCCGTCGTCATCCGCGTTGCGCTTGCCGTATGATGCATTTACCGTATGGCGCTGCGCAAGATTGTGACGTACAGGTGAGAAGCCGCCTGCAGTTCGCGCTTCTGAGGGGAGGAAACGATGGCTGAACTACATGGATCGGGCACTAACCGGCGCATCTTCCTGCAGCAGGTCGCAACGCTGGCAGGCGCCGTTCCGGTCGGGACGCGCACGCTAGGCGCGGCCGGAGCGGTAGCGCTTGCCGCTGCGGTGCCTGCTAGCGCGGCAGATGCGCCGTCGGTCGCGGCGCCGTTCACCGGCTACGAATTCTTCGGTCCCGGCGAGGCAACGTTCGTCGAGGCGCTGGTCAACGTGATGTGTCCCGCCGACCAGTACACGCCGAACGGCGTCGACTGTGGCCTCGCGAACTACATCGATCGCCAGCTCGCCGGCGCATTCGGCCAGGGCGAAGGCCGCTATATGCGCGGACCATGGAAGCGCGGCAAGCCGCAACTCGGTCTGCAACTTCCGCTCACGCCTGCGGCGTTCTTCAAGGCTGGTGTGGGCGCAGCGACGGAGGCGTGCACGAAGAAATACGGCAAGCCGTTCGACCAGCTGACGCCCACAGACGCCAACGCGTTTCTGCAGGACATCCAGGGCGGCAAGTACACCGACCCGCGCGTGCCGCTCGCACTGTGGTTCAACGAGCTCGTGTATCCGCTGTTCGTGCAGGCGTGCTTCGCCGACCCCATCTACGGCGGCAACCACAACAAAGTCTTCTGGAAACTGGTCGGATACCCCGGGCTGCCGGCGACGCACGCGCTCGACATGGTGCAGTACCGCGGCAAGCCGTATCCCGGTGCTAAGGATCCCAAGTCGATCATCGACTTCAGCTGACCCGGAGCGCGCCATGGCCACCAAACTTTCCAAGCGCACCGTCGTGATCGTCGGCGGCGGATTGACCGCAGGACTCGTCGCTCGAGCGTTGACCGCGAAAGGCGTCGAGGTGCTCGTGCTCGAGCGCGGCATCGATCACCGCACCGGCGCCGAGGCGAAGCTCCCCAGTCAGCGCGACGAATTGCGCTGGGATACGCACCAGGGCCTGATGCAGAACTGGGCGGTGCAGACATACTCGCTGCGGCACGGCAGCGGCGAGGCGTCTCTTCCGGTGCGCTGGATGGAAGCGTTCCTGCCCGGCGAAGGCATGGGCGGTGCGGCCAATCACTGGAATGGGGTTACCTGGCGCTGGGCCGAGTACGACCCGACCATTCGCACGCGTTACGAAACGCGTTACGGCAAAGGCATCATTCCCAAGAACATGCCGCTGCAGGATTGGGGTGTCACGTACGCCGAGATGGAGCCGTATCACAACCTGTTCGAGAAACTCTTCGGCATTGCCGGCAAGGCCGGCAACATCAATGGGCAGATCCAGCCGGGTGGCAACCCGTTCGAAGGCCCACGCACTAACGAGTATCCGCAGAAGCCGCTGGAGATCACCGAAGCCGGAACGATCTTCAAGGCCACCGTGGAATCGATGGGCTACAAGCCTTTTCCGGCACCTGCGGCGAATTCTCCCGGCGCATACACAAACCTGGATGGCCAGAAGCTTGGTCAGTGCCAGTATTGCGGCCACTGCGAGCGCTTCATCTGCGAAGCGCAAGCCAAGGCGTCGCCCGAGGTCTTGCTCTATCCGATGCTGCTGGAACGCAAGGGCTTCGAAATCCGGCTACGCTCGCACGTGCTCGGCCTCAACTACGACAAGCAGGCGAAGCGCGTCACCGGCGTGCGCTACATCGATCTCGTCACCGGCGAGGAGTTCGAGCAGCCTGCGGATGTCGTGATGCTGGGCGCGTTCACGATGACCAACACCAAGCTGCTGCTGCTGGACGGTATCGGCAAACCTTATGATCCAAAGACGATGACGGGCGTGGTCGGCAAGAACTTCTGCTACCAGACGAACTCGGCGGTGAACGCGTTCTACAAGGACCGCTGGATCAACCCGTTCCTTGCGAGCGGCTGCACCAGCACGGTTATCGACGAGTTCAACAACGACAATTTCGATCACTCTGGGCTGGGTTTCCTTGGTGGCGGCGGCATCAGCGCCAGCGTGACTAATGGGCGCCCTATCGCCAACCGGCGAGTGCCGTCGGGCACGCCGCAATGGGGCACGAAATGGAAGGAAGCCAACGCCGCGTGGTATGCGCATTCGTTCGGCGTCTCGGCGCAGGGCAGCTGCTATCCGCACCAGGACAACTATCTCGACCTCGATCCGGAGTACAGCGACGCCTACGGTCAGCCGCTGATCCGCATGACGTTCGATTTCCGCGAGAACGAGACGAAGATGTCGGACTGGGTGACGCAGAAGATCGGCGAGATCGTCAAGGCGATGCGCCCCGACATCATGGGTCCGGTGGCGGGACGCAAGGCGCCGTTCGACACGCGGCAGTACCAGAGCACGCACGTCACCGGCGGTACGCCGATGGGCGTGGATCCGAACACGAGTGTCGTGTCGCCGCACCTGCAGCATTGGGATGCGGAAAACCTGTTCATCGTCGGCGCCTCGGTGTTCCCGCACAATTCCGGGTTCAATCCGACGGGGCCGCTCGCCGCGCTCGCGCTGCGACTGGGCGACGATCTGGTTTCGTACGTGCAGCGGCCAAGGATGCTGTAGCCCGCTCCATGCTGCAGCGACACCCAACACAATCTGTTTTTTGAGGAGCGTTTTGATGCATCGAATCGGTCAAGTGCTTTTCATGCTGTCGGCGGTCACCTGCGCAGCGGTCGGAACACCCTCCATCGCCCAAGACGCCGCCGCCGGCAAGCAAGCCTACGCGCAATGTGCGGTCTGCCATTCGACCGACGGAACCAACGGCGTGGGGCCGGGCCTGCAAGGCGTACTCGGACGCAAGGCGGGCGCGTTCGCCGGATTTCGCTACAGTCGCGCCATGAAGGGCGCCGCCATCACTTGGGATGACAAATCGCTCGATGCGTATCTGTCCGACCCGCAAAAAATGGTTCCGGGCAACGTGATGCCGTTTTCGGGCGTTGTCGATGCCAGGCAGCGCGCCGACCTCATCGCGTATCTGAAGACGCTGAAAATAGCGCACTGACCGGGGTACGTGGATCGTTTCCGATGTCGAAACCGGCCGCATCTCAAGCTTATGGACTTCGGTGCCTTCGTCACCATCCTGCCGGGCAAGGATGGTCTCGTCCACATCTCGCAGATTTCCAACGAGCGTGTCGAGAAAGTCTCCGACAAGCTCAAGGAAGGCGACATAGTCAAGGTCAAGGTGCTCGAAGTCGACAAGCAGGGCCGTATCCGCCTGTCGATGAAGGCGGTAACCGAAGACGCGCCGGCGGCGTAAGTTTCAAGTGAAAGTTTGAAGATAAAAAAGCGGGCTTCGGCCCGCTTTTTATTTAGCGGGTCTCGATAAACATGGATTGCCCCTGTCGCATTAGCGAAATCGCTGTCGCAGCTGTTTTGCGACGCTTCCGAGGCGCGTGCTAGCATCCGTTTGTCCGTGGAGAAATACATGAGCGATAGCAAACCCGTGAACGATTGGCTCAAGGATTGGCAAGCGCTGCAGCGCCAGTATCTGAATGCGTGGTCGGATCTTTCGGCGAAGGCATCAACCGCCGCGCCGCCGCCGGCGATGCCGTTTGGCATGCCATTTGCCGGCATGGCGGGCGCAGCGCCCGCATTCGGGACGCCACCGGCGTGGCACGAGGGGCTCGAGCAATGGGCGCGCTTGTTTGCCGGTTCGGGCAACAAGCAGAGCGAAACCGCCGAGCGCATGCTGGCCAGCGCGCAGAGTTATGTCTCGATGATCCAGTCGATGTTCGGTGCGGCCGGGCAGGGCGCTGGAGCGGCGAGTGCGAATCCGGCGCAGGCGTGGTTCGATTCGTTGCGCGGTGGATTTGCCGCGCCGAGCGGATTTCAGATCCCCGGCATGGACACAGACCTGGCGAACAATCCCTTTGCCAAGGCCCTGCGCGATATCAGCGGGCAGGGCGCGAAAGGGTTTACCGAAATGCCTGCGGCGTTCGCGCCCTTCATCGAGCAGATGCGTCAGGAAGGCTTGTCCTGGCTGCGCGTGCCGGCGTTCGGCGTCGGTCGCGAGCATCAGGAACATTATCAAAAGACCGCGCTCGCCTTCGTCGAATATCAACAGGCGCTGAAGAACTACAACGCGCTGATGCTCAAGGCGAGCCAGCGCGGGTTCGAGTTGTTCGAAGGCAAGCTGGCCGAGCGCTCCGAGCCGGGGCGCTCGATCGATTCGCTGCGCGCGCTCTACGATCTGTGGGTTGATGCGGCCGAAGAAGCTTACGCGGAAGTCGCACTCTCCGACGAGTTCGCAAAAGTATACGGCGAGCTCGCGAATGCGCAGATGCGCGCGCGCGCGCAGATTCAGGCCGAAGTCGAGCGCGTCAGCACGGATCTTGGCATGCCCACGCGCAGCGAGCTGAACGGCGTGCACAAGCGCCTGCACGACTTGCGCCGCGAGCTGCGCGACGGCGGTCGCGCGCAGGCCGACAACGGTGCACACGAAGCGGAAATCGCCGCGTTGCAGGCCGAGGTGAAGCAACTGAAACGCGCTCCGGCTCGTAAACAGGACTCCGTGGCCAGCGCGCCGAAAGCGGCCGTGGCGGCTGCCGCCGGAAAACCGCGGCCTGCACGCACACGTCGCCGCGTGGCGGCGAAGCCGCGCCCACCGGCGCCGGTGGTCAAGCCGCGTCCACTCGCTGCTTCGAGCAGCAAGTCCGCGGGCAAGGGCAAGAGCACGTTTGGCGACGCGATCGCCGCGATGCGCCGCCGTGTCGGCGGCAAGCCGGGCAAGTTGAAGGCGGTGGCGGCAGGCATGTCGAAGCCGAGCAAGCAGAATAAATCCGCAAACGCGGACGACAAGACCGGCAAACGCAAGAAATGAGTTATCAGCCAGCGGGATATCGCAACGCCATGAATCCGATTCGCATCACGCCGCAAAAGGCGATCGAAGAGACGACGAAGTTTCAGCAGAAACTTTCTGCCGGCCTGAAAACCCTGCGCGAGCTCGATGAGGTCAACTACGGCGTGACCGACAAGGAAGAGGTATACCGCGAGGACAAACTCGTCCTGTACCGCTTCAAGGGACAGAACAAGCCGACCGCGAAGATACCGTTGCTGATCAGTTACGCGCTGGTCAACCGACCGTACATGGTCGATCTGCAGGACGACCGCTCGCTGGTCAAGAACCTGCTTGCGCTCGGCGAAGATGTGTATCTGATCGACTGGGGCTACCCCGATCTTTCCGATCGCTATACGACGCTCGACGATTACATCAACGGCTACATCCGCCGCTGCGTCGATGTCGTGGCGAAACGGCACAAGGTGGACAAGATCAACCTGCTCGGCATCTGCCAGGGCGGCGCGTTCAGCCTGTGCTTCGCGTCGATCTATCCGCAAAAGCTCAAGAATCTGATCACGATGGTCACACCGGTGGATTTCCACACCAGGGATAACATGCTGGCGCGCTGGGTGCGCAACCTGGACGTGGACCTTTTCGTCGACACTCTCGGCAACGTGCCGGCCGATCTGATGAACTGGTGCTACCTGATGCTCAAGCCGGTGCGCCTGAACCAGCAGAAGTACATCGGGCTGGTCGATATTCTCGACGACAAAGTGGAGCTTGAGAATTTCCTGCGCATGGAAAAGTGGATTTTCGACAGCCCCGATCAGGTCGGCGAGGCGTTTCGCCAGTTCATCAAGGATTTCTATCAGGGCAACAAGCTCATCGAAGGCGGCTTGAAGATCGGCAACAAGTCGGTCGATCTGAAAAATCTCGACGTGCCCGTGCTCAACATCTTTGCCGAGCAGGATCACCTCGTCCCACCCGATGCCTCGCGCGCGCTGCGCGGGCGCATCGGCACCGACGATTACACCGAGCTGGCGTTCAAGGGCGGGCATATCGGCATTTACGTGTCGGGCCGCGCCCAGCGCGAGGTACCGTCCGCGATACACGATTGGCTTGCTGCGCGCGCCTGAGCTTGCCTCGTCATACCGGCGAAGGCCGGTATCCAGTGTCTTTGGCTCTTGGTTCGTGATTCCCCCACGGGCGGACTGCGCAGACGGATGCCGGCGCGAACATTCGCGCAGCGAATAGCCCGCAGGGCACGCGTCAGAAGCCGCGTGCAATCGGTGTCTTTGCCCTAGCTCGTCATACCGGCGTAAGCCGGTATCCAGTGTCTGTGCTTTTTTCTCCGTTGTGGAAAAGCAGAGCTTCCACTCGCCTGCGGCGAGCGGGTCACTTTCTCTTCACCAGCCAAGAGAAAGTAGCCAAAGAGAGGCCGCCCCCGACACCGCACCTCGCGCACGCGCGAGGTTCCCTGCGCTTCTCGCCTTCGACGGGGTTCGCTTGACGTACATCCTGTACGTTCGCGAACGCGCGCGCCTCCGGCAACTGCTCCTGCGTTGCTCTACCTCCGGCATCCATGCCGCCTCGTGCGCGCGCCCCTTCGGGCGATTCCGCCGAAGACTGCGATGCTCGGTGCGTTGTAAGGGGGAAAGATCAAAAGAAAGATCAGAAGCGACGCCGCACTGCCTTTGCTGTTGATCCGGGCCCGAGTGGAAGCGGTTGCTTCGCCAGGTCAGGGTTTTGAGCCGTGAAACCAGGAATTATTTGAGTCTGCGCTGCGCAGGCTTGATAAAATCCCATTTTGCCCACCGCGTCGCCGGCCAAGGACACTCGCATGAACGAAGTTCTGTTTCATATTCATCATATCGGCGTGACGCCATGGAAATTGATTGGCTACGTCGGCGTATTCCTGTTCACTGCGCGCTGGTTCGTGCAGTTGTACGCGACGAAAAAATTGCGCCGCGTCGTGATGCCGCTATCGTTCTGGTGGCTCTCGATCAGCGGCAGCGCGCTGTTGCTGTTGTACTTCACATTCGGGAAAAACGATTCTGTCGGCGTGATGTCGAATCTGTTTCCCGCGTTCGTTTCCGTGTACAACCTGGTCACGCATATCCGCGCGCACAAGCCAGAGGTGATCGAGCCGCGCGGGCCTGAAGAGGCTTGAAATTCAGGTACCGTCATTCCAGCGAAGGCTGGAATCCGGTCCTTGCTCCAGCTAGCTCTTTCGATGCATGTTCAGAAGAGCTGGATGACCAGCTTCGCTGTTGAAAACCCAGCTTTCGCTGGAATGACGAGCCGGGAGAGTTAGCGCGCTCACCTCCGTTCGGCTTTTCCACTGCCCACTTCCTACTCCCCACTTTCATTTCCTACCCCGTCATTCCGGATCGTAGTCCAGATTCTGTGCGAGCCAGCGTTCGGCCTCGGCCAGCGTCCAGCCCTTGCGCTTGGCGTAGTCCTCGATCTGTTCCTTGCCCAGGCGGCCGACGACGAAGTACTGGCTGTCCGGGTGGCTGAAATACCAGCCCGATACGGCTGCGGTTGGATACATCGCGAAGCTCTCGGTCAGCTCGATGCCGGTGTTGTTCGTCGCATCGAGCAGTTTGAACAGCGTGCGTTTTTCAGTGTGATCGGGGCAGGCGGGATAACCCGGCGCAGGGCGGATGCCGCGGTATTTCTCGCCGATGAGGTCCACATTGCTCAACGATTCGTCCGCGGCATAGCCCCAGAATTCCTTGCGCACACGTTCGTGCAGCGCTTCGGCAAAAGCTTCCGCGAGACGATCGGCGAGCGACTTGAGCAGGATCGAGGAATAGTCGTCGTAGGTTTTTTCGAATTCCTCAAGCTTGCGCTCGATGCCGATACCCGAGGTCACGGCGAAGCCGCCGATCCAGTCGCGCACGTTCGATTCTTTCGGCGCGATGAAATCGGAAAGACAAAAGTCCGGCCGGCCAGGCGGCTTGTCGACTTGTTGGCGAAGGAAGTGGAGCGTGGTGCTTTTGCTCCCTCCCCCGCTTGCGGGGGAGGGTTGGGGCGGGGGTGAGTGCGTGGCATGGGACGCCCCCCCATCCCAACCTTCCCCCGCAAGCGGGGGAAGGAGAACAGCCACATCGTCGCCGTCGCGCGCTGCGGGCCAAAGCCCGAACACCCCTTTCGCGGTTAGCCATTTTTCGCTGACGATCTGCTTCAGCATCTTCTGCGCATCGTCGAACAATTCGCGTGCCTGCTTGCCGACGACCGCGTCGTCGAAAATCTGCGGATAGTGGCCTGCGAGTTCCCAGGTATTGAAGAACGGCGTCCAGTCGATGTGTTCGATCAGTTCGGCGAGCGGATAGTCGTCGAACACTGTGATGCCCGGTTTTTTCGGCGCCGGCGGTGCGTACTTCTCCCAATCGCCCGCAAATGCCTGCCCGCGCGCGTGCGCGAGGGAAACCAGACGCTTGGCCGGGCCGCGATCCTTGTGGCGCTCGCGGATGTCGGCGTACTCGACGCGTATTTTGGCGAGGAATTCGTCGACGAGGTCCTTGCTGATCAGCGATTGCGCCACGCCGACCGCGCGCGAGGCGTCCTTGACCCAAACGGTCGGCGACTTGTAGTGCGGCTCGATCTTGAGCGCCGTGTGCGCGCGCGACGTCGTCGCGCCGCCGATCAGCAGCGGCAGATGGAAATCCTGGCGTTGCATCTCCTTGGCGATATGGCTCATTTCTTCGAGCGACGGCGTGATCAGGCCCGACAGCCCGATCATGTCGGCGTGCTCGGCTTTCGCTGTTTCCAGAATCTTCTGCGCCGGCACCATCACGCCCAGATCGATCACCTCGAAGTTGTTGCAGCGAAGCACCACGCCGACGATGTTCTTGCCGATATCGTGCACGTCGCCCTTGACCGTGGCGATGACGATCTTGCCATTGGATTTCGCCGTGTCGCCGGTGCGTTCTTTTTCCGCCTCGATGAAGGGCAGCAGATAGGCGACGGCTTTTTTCATCACGCGTGCGGATTTCACCACCTGCGGCAGGAACATCTTGCCCGCGCCGAACAGGTCGCCGACCACGTTCATGCCATCCATCAGCGGACCTTCGATCACATCAAGCGGGCGCGTGCTGAGCTGGCGCGCCTCTTCGGTGTCGGCTTCGACGAAGGCGTCGTTGCCGTGCACGAGCGCGTGACTGAGCCGAGCGCGCACCGGCAGGTCGCGCCAGGCCTGCGCCTCGACTTCGGTCGCGCCTTTCTTGCCCTTGTAGCGCTCAGCGATTTCGAGCAGGCGTTCGGTGCCATCGACGCGGCGGTTGAGCACGACGTCCTCGACGCGTTCGCGCAGCTCGGCATCCAGATCGTCGTAGATCGGCAACGCGCCGGCGTTGACGATGCCCATGTCCATGCCGGCCTTGATCGCGTGGTAGAGAAACACCGCATGGATCGCCTGGCGCACCAATTCATTGCCGCGAAACGAAAACGACACGTTGGAGACGCCACCGGAAATATGGCAGTGCGGCAAGGTCGCCTTGATCTCGCGCGTCGCCTCGATGAAATCCACTGCGTAGTTGTTGTGCTCGTCGATGCCGGTCGCGATCGCGAAGATATTCGGATCGAAGATGATGTCTTCGGGTGGGAAGCCGACCTCTTCGGTCAGTATCCGGTAGGCGCGTGTACAGATTTCCACTTTGCGCGCCTTGGTATCGGCCTGACCGGTTTCGTCGAACGCCATCACCACGACCGCGGCGCCGTAGTTGAGCGCCTTGCGCGCGTGTTCGAGGAAAACTTCCTCGCCTTCCTTGAGCGAAATGGAATTGATCACGCCCTTGCCCTGCAGGCAGCGCAGGCCGGCTTCGATCACGGTCCATTTCGACGAGTCGACCATCACCGGCACGCGCGCGATATCGGGCTCGGCCGCGATCAGGCTGAGGAATTTCGCCATCGCCATTTCCGAATCGATCAAGCCTTCATCCATGTTGACGTCGAGAATCTGCGCACCGTTGGCGACCTGCTGGCGCGCGACTTCGACCGCTTCATCGTAACGGTCGTCCTTGATCAGCTTCTTGAACTGCGCCGAGCCCGTGAGGTTGGTGCGCTCGCCGATATTGACGAACAGCAGCTCCGGCGTGATGACCAGCGGTTCGAGGCCGGAGAGGCGGGTATAACGTTGATTCATTGCCTGTCGAATGTCCTGAAGATCAAAGTCGAAAGATGGAACCACGGAGAACACAGAGAACACAGAGAACACAGAGAACACAGAGATAGGCGAATCAGCACCCTTCAATTCGATAGGTGACGTCTGCCTTGGGCTTTGGCTTTGGCACTAGTCTCTCTCTCGCTTTCTCTGTGTTCTCCGTGTTCTCCGTGGTTAAAGTCTTTAAGCTGCTGCCATGTGGGCGGCAGCCGGCAATGCACGTGGCTTTACATCGCGCACTGCATCCGCGATCGCGCGGATATGCGCTGGCGTCGTGCCGCAGCAGCCGCCGACGAAGTTGACCAGGCCGCTGCTGGCAAACTCGCCGATCGTCGCGGCCATTTGCTCCGGCGTTTCATCGTATTCGGCGAATGCATTGGGCAGACCTGCGTTCGGGTGCGCGCTGACGTAGCAGTCGGCAACTTGGGCGATTGCATCGACATAGGCGCGCAACTCGGTCGCGCCGAGCGCGCAGTTCAAGCCGATCGACAGTGGCCGTGCATGGCGCAGCGAGTAGTAGAACGCTTCGGCGGTCTGACCGGACAGCGTGCGCCCGGACATATCGGTGATCGTGCCCGAGATCATGATCGGCACCTGCGCGCCGCGCCGCGCAAATTCCTGCGCAACTGCGTACAACGCGGCCTTGGCGTTGAGCGTGTCGAAAATCGTTTCAACCATGATGATGTCGGCGCCGCCGTCGAGCAGCCCGCGCGTTGCTTCGCTGTACGCGGCGACGAGTTCTTCGAACGTCACGTTGCGGAAACCTGGATCGTTCACGTCCGGAGAAATCGAGGCGGTGCGGCTGGTCGGGCCGAGCACGCCGATCACGAAGCGCGGCTTATTGGAAAGTCCGGCCAGGGATGGCCGGGCTCCTGGCGAGGGACTCGCATCCACTGTCTTGGCCTCGGCGGCAGCGCAGCACTCGCGCGCGAGGCGTGCGCCTTCGCGATTCAATTCGTAGGCCAGATGCTCAAGGTGATAGTCGGCCTGGCTGATCGTGGTCGAGTTGAAAGTGTTGGTTTCGACCAGATCCGCGCCCGCATCGAGGTAGGCGTTATGCACGGCCTTGATGATTTCCGGTTGGGTCAACGACAGCAGATCGTTATTGCCTTTGACGTCGCAACCCGGACCATGATGCGCGTGCGCATGCTGCGCATCGTGACCTTCGGCGAAACGCTCGCCGCGATAGCCGTCCTCTTCGAGTTTGTAGGTCTGCAGCATCGTGCCCATCGCGCCGTCGATGACCAGGACGCGCTGGGCCAGCGCGTCGAGCAGCAACTGCGTGCGTTCGGGGTGCAGCCAAGGCAGGGTATTTTTCATGGCGTGACTCCAATCCGAGTGCCCCTTGACTCGTCATTCCGGCGAAAGCCGGAATCCAGTGACTCTGCTTTCGTCACAACCGAGGCGAAAGACACTGGATCCCGGCTTTCGCCGGGATGACGAGCAGGAAACGGGCAGAAATTTTGTATGCTCATTTGTATCAGGCCTTTTGCGTCCTTCGCGGTGATTATTTTTCGTTTAGCTCTTTTGCGCCAGCAGACTCAACACTTCAAAATGCGGCGGGCGGCGTTCGCGTGTGATGCGCCCGCAGTTCAAGACCTTGAGGCCGGCCTTGCGCGCGAAATCGCGCAGCTCTTCCTCGCGGAAGCCGAGGTTGAGATGGTCGAACGGCTCCACCGCGGTACGGTGCGCGTGATGCGCAAGCGTCGTCGCCAGCAGACGTCCACCGGGCCTGAGCGCGCGCGCCGCCTCGGCGACGGCTTTCGCCGGCTGGTCGCTATAGGTGAGCGCGTGCATCAGCAGCACAAGATCAAAACGTCGCGCGTCGATCTCCAGCGCGTGCATGTCGCCGAGCTTCACTTCGACGTTGCGAAAGCTCTTCAGGCGCGTGCGCGCGGCGCTCACTACGCGCTCGCTCGCGTCCATGCACAGGATCGTGCGCGCGTGCGGCGCGAGCAGTTCGGCCAGCATGCCGTCGCCGGAAGCGACATCGAGCACGTCGCCGGTTTCGATCAGGCCGGACATCGCACGCGCGAGTGTTTCCCAGGTGCGGCCGGGCGAATAATGACGCTCCATGTCGCCGGCGACGCTGTCGGCCCAGCCCTCGGCGCGTGCGCGTTGGGCGAGGATCGTCGGCAGGCGCTGCGCATCGTTGGCGATCAGCGCGTCGTCGATGTTCGCGCGCAGCGCATGCAGCAAGGCGGCGGATTTCGCATCCATTTCGGAATTGAAGCGATAATAGGCGGAGACGCCCGCGCGGCGGTCGCGCACGAGTTCGGCTTCCTTGAGCTTGGCCAAGTGTGTCGATACGCGCGGCTGGGCCAGGCGCAGCACACTGGACAGCTCGGCCACGGTCAACTCCTCGCGTTCCAGGAGGGCGAGCAGGCGCACGCGTGTCGAGTCGGACAACAGGCGCAACAAGGCCGAGGTCGAGGCCAGATCCAATACGTATCCTTTCATCTTGATTGAAAGATAGATGTACAGCGTATACTTGTGCAGACATAGCGTCAACGTTTGGTGTATTGGCGGTAGCAGTGGGTTAAGAATGAGATCAGGTCCCGTTCGCCCTGAGGTATCGAAGGGTGAATGGCACGATAGATTGCCGTTCATGGTTCGATACCTCACCACGAACGGATGGGAGGATTTCAAACACAGATTTTGACGGAAGCTGATTTGATGAAAGCGCGTTTCATGCAATCTCTGCTCGCCTTGTTGGCGTTGCTAATCAGTACTCCCATCTTGGCGATAGAAGAAGGCGCGCTCGGCAAATACTGGACCCCCGATGCCCTGCACGTGCCGTATCGCGCGATTGTCACGCCGGGCCGCGAGCACAACGAGCGCCTGGCGCTGATCGTGTTCCTGCACGGCGACTGGCAGGACGGCACCGACAACGAATCGCAGCTCGGCGGCTACGGCAACGGCTCGCTCGAACTGGTCGATCAGGCGATCGCGGGCGGTATTCCACTTGTATACATCGCGCCGGAAACGACCGGTGGCTACTGGCCGCCGGCGCGCGTGGCCGCGGTGGTGCGCGATGCGCTCACGCGTTTTCCGATCGATCCGCGCCGTGTCGTCCTCACCGGCATTTCCGATGGCGGGACAGGCACGTGGGATGCGCTGAAAACCTGGCCCACCTGCTTCGCGGCGGGCGTGCCGATGTCGGGCATGACGGAAACGTCGGGCCTGGCGCCAATCGTCGACGTACCTCAGTGGGTCTTTCACGGCGGCAAGGACAACGATACCGATATCGAGACCGGCTACGGCGGCGCCATGGTCGGCTCGCGTGCAGTGGTGCGCGCGCTGCGCGCGCTGGGCGGCAAGCCGCGCTATACCGAATATCCCGACGAAATGCATGTAATCTGGCATCAGGCGTATGCGACCGAGGGGCTGCTCGCATGGATGCTCAGCCAGCGCTTGCGTGGCAAGCCCTGCGACTTTTCCGATCACACAAAGCGCTAGAATTGTGGCTGGCTTCACCTCTCCCGCTGGCGGCGACCAGAGGAAGTGCACAGCTGAGAGGTTGGCGCGCATCGTGCGCCGGGTGAGGGTGGCGCTGGGTAGTGGCGTTGCGCCACCCTCATCCGCCTTCGGCACGTACACTCGTGCCATCCATGGCACTCGCCCTGCGGGCGGCGGTGCCGTGCAAAACGGCAATCCTGCCGTTTTGTCTCCCGCCAGCGAGTTGAACTGCAACGAGGATGTTATATGGATTTCAATTTCACCGAAGACCAGCTATCCATCCAGGCCATCGCGCGCGACTTCGCGCAGAAGCGCATCGCGCCGGTCGCGGCCGAGTTCGACGCCAAGGGCGAGTTCCCGCTCGACAATATCCGCGAGATGGGTCAGCTCGGGCTGATGGGTATCGAAGTGCCGACCGACTACGGCGGCGCGGGCATGGATTCGATTTCCTACGTGCTGGCGATGATCGAGATCGCCGCTGCGGACTGCGCGCATTCGACCATCATGTCGGTGAACAACACGCTGTACTGCAACGGCCTGCTCAAGTTCGCCACGCACGAGCAGAAGCTCAAGTACGTCAAACCCATCGCGACCGGCGAAGCGATCGGCGCGTTCGCGCTGACCGAACCGCAATCGGGTTCCGATGCGACCGCGATGAAGCTGCGCGCGATCAAGCAGGCCGACGGCAGCTATCTCGTCAACGGCAAGAAAAGCTGGATCACCTCAGGGCCTGTGGCAAAGTATATTTTGCTGTTCGCGCTGACCGATCCGACGAAAGGTGCGAAGGGCATCAGCGCCTTTATCGTCGACACCGCGCGCGAAGGTTTTCACAAGGGCAAGACCGAACCCAAGCTCGGCATCCGCGCCTCGGCGACCTGCGAAATCGAATTCGCAGATTACAGGGCTTCCGCCGACGAACTGATCGGCACGGACGGCGAGGGCTTCAAGATCGCGATGGGTGTGCTCGACGCGGGCCGCATCGGCATCGCCTCGCAGGCCGTGGGTCTGTCGCGCGCCGCCTATGAAGCGACGCTGGCTTATGCGAGGGATCGCAAGGCCTTCGGCCAGCCGATCGGCAGCTTCCAGATGACCCAGGCGAAGATCGCCGACATGAAATGCAAACTCGATGCATCGTACTGGCTCACGCTGCGCGCTGCCTTCGCGAAGGGTCAGGCGGAAAAAAACGGCGGGCGTTTCTCGACGGAAGCCGCGGTCGCCAAACTCACGGCGTCCGAATCGGCGATGTGGATCACCCACCAGGCCGTGCAGATTCACGGCGGCATGGGCTACTCGAAAGAGATGCCGCTCGAACGTTATTTCCGCGACGCAAAGATCACCGAGATCTACGAAGGCACCAGCGAAATCCAGCGCATGGTGATCGCACGCAACGAAACGGGTTTGCGCTGAGTCGATTCCCGCGCTGAACAAATTCTGAACTTCCCGCAAGGCGCCTTGTCCGAAATCCAAAGGCGTCACGGACAAGCTCGTGTCCGTTGAGAGTACAGTGCCTGACAAATAAGAAATACTGCGCCTGCAGAGGAGTGACGTCATGTTGCGCATTGCACTTTTATCGGTCCTGACACTCGTTTCG